>JAAYBZ010000174.1 GCA_012744445.1 Myxococcales bacterium
CCCGGCGCCTCCGACGACGGCGTGCGGCTCAGCTTCGAGGCACCCGACGGGGGCGGCCGTGTGCACCTCTTCGTCCTGCCCGCGGTGGCGGGGAGGGCCGCGTCGGGCGTCTACCTCGGCACGGAGAGCCAACCGCGCACGGCCGTCCGGGGCGCGACCGTCGTCGAGGCGATCACCTCCGAGGGTTATGCGCTCGAGGCTTTCATCCCGTTCAAGGGCGTGAAGGAGCTCGCCGATTTCGCGCGCCTCCGCGGCTCGATCGCGCTCGTCGACGGGGACCCCGGCCGAGAGACGCGGCGGATCGCGACCAGCGGCGAGCGGCTCCCGGCCATCCTCGGCACGGGCGGCGAGCTCGGGGCCTTCACGGAATTCGCGAGCCGGGTGGCTCGCGAGCGCGCCTTCGTGCCCCGCTTCGATCGTCGCGTCGACGTCCTCGGCGGGAAGAAGGCCGAGCGCGTGGCCCTGATCGAAGACGCGCTCTTCCTCGGCGGCGGCGACCACGCCGACGGCGCGAGCTTCGAGTCGCTGCGCCTCGGCGTCGACGTGCTCGAGGTGCGCGAGGTCGCCTTCGCGGATCTCACGGGCGACGGAAAGGCCGAGCTCATCCTCCGCGTGCAGAGCCGCGCCACCGAAGGGACGATCGAGGAGGCCTTCGTCATCACCTTCGACGAGGGCGGGCCGCGCTCGCTCCTGCGCCTGCCCTACGCCTTGGAGTCGGGCGGCCGCCGCATCGCCAACGTCGTGCGCCTCGAGGCCCAGAAGCGAGGCCCCAAGCTCGTCGTCGTCCGCGCCGGGATCGCCGAGGGCTTCGACGGCGCGGCGATCGCGCAGGACGAGGACGACTTCTCGCTCCTCCTCCCCTTCGGCCCTTACGCTGCGCGCCACTACGAGCTCGCGGGCGGGCGCGTCCGGCTCGTGAAGACCGAGCCGAACCCGCGCTACCAGCCGCCGGAGGAGCGCGCGGCGAGCGCGCCTCGTCACGACGCGGCCGCGGCGCCTGCCGCGCCGGGCGTGGACGCCGTCATCGAGGCGGCGCGCAAGCAGCTCGGCCTCCCCGCGAGGGCGCCGCGGCGCTTCGAGCTCGAAGCGAACCTCGCCGGCGATCCCACGCCCGAGCGGCTCGTGGTCATCGATCGCACCGTGATCGTCGCCGGTCCCAAATTCCGCGGCGGCAACGCCTATTTCCAGATGCAGCTCGGCGTGGACGCGGCCGATCGCATCCGCCGCGTCGAGACGCTCGACGTCGACGGAGACGGCCGCGACGAGGTCGTGGTCCGCATCAACCAAGACCTCGGCCAGGGCGTCACGCGCTGCATCCTCCTCTTCTATCGTGTCACCGAGAGCGGCGCCTCGCAGATCCACGCGCGCGAGATCGCCCGCTACTACCAAGGTGCTTCGCTCATCAACACCTACGAGGTGGTGGGGACGGGGAAGAAGCGCCAGGTCGTCTTCTCGCCGGGCGAGGCCAAGGGCTTCTCCGCCACGAACTGGCCCTTCGGCGAGATCGTCGGCGACACGGTCGAGCCGCTCCTCCTCCCCTGGCGCGATCGCGACGTGCGCAAGCGCTTCTAGGGCTCGAGGATCCCGCGCGCGACGAGGATCCGCTCGATCTCCGGCGCTTCGCGCTCGAGGTCTTTGGGGACCTTGATGGGGTGGAAGCGTCCGTCGGGGCCGCTCCGCTCGACCACCAGGCATCGGGTGTCGAGGTAGGCAGAGAGCTGGCCGACCAGGCGCTCGAATTGCAGCACCGTGCGGCCGTCGACCTTCTTCTCCACGAGGAAGAAGTCGAGGTCGAAGGGCTCGCCGAGGCGCGTGGCGTCCATCACGAAGGTGTTCGTGTTGAAGACGGGGATGCGGTCCTGGTCGAAATCGGGCGGGAAGCGGAAGCCCTCGACGATCTCGAGGCGACCGTCGACGCGCGCGGGCGCGCCGCCCTGATCGCCCGGGCGCTTCTCGGCCACGAGCGCGGTGAGCTCCGCGCCCGAGTCGACGTGCGCGCCGATGACGGCGGGGTCGAGCGTGGAGGTGAGGTTGTCCACGTTGGACATGTAGAGGTGACGGCCGCCCTCCGAGAGGAAGCGATCGAGCAGGCCCGAGCGCACGAGCGCGAACGGGAGATCGCCGTGGCCGGGCGCGTACAGCGAGGGCCGCCCGTCCGGGTCCAGCGCGATGGAGCCGTCGAGCTCGAGGCGGACGTCGACGAACTGCGGAAAGGCGAAGGCGCGCACCCGCTCGTCGGCCAACTCCTCGAGGAGCCTCACGATGTCGGCGTGCGTCGCGAACGAGGTCATCACGAAGAGGGGGAGCGGTCGTCCGGCGTGCTCTGCGGCGGCCGCGACGTCGGCGATCTTGAGCTCGAGGAAGCTCTTGCCACGGATGGCGGGGACGGCGGCTTTCACCGCCCCGCCGAAGCGCGTGGCCATGCCGCCGGCGAGCACCACGGCGCCCACCTCGCCCTTCCGCATGGCCTCGAGCCCGAGCCCCGCGAGGCGCTCTCGCTCGAGAGAGCCGAGGTGAGGAAAGGTGCGAAGGTCATCGTCGTGAGGAGGGGTGATCTCCCCGCGGACCACGTTGTCGTGCGCCTGGTCCCTTCGGACGGACTCCCGAAGTCGCTCGAATCGCGAACGATCGAATCCGAAAGATTGAAGAAGCTGTAGAGTCGCCTCGTCCATTCCCAAGCCTTGCCGTGAGCGCAGGCTCCAACGATACCCATCGTACGCGCAGTGTCTTTCCACCTCATCGACGCGTCGGAGCCGAAGGTCGTCTTCGAAGCCGATGCCCGGAACGAGCTGACCCATAGGTTGAGGACTATTCATGAAGATGACCACCTCCCCACTCCTCCGACCCAAAGGGCTCGCGGTGTTCTGCGCCGCGATGCTCGGGGCGTCGGGATGCACCATCCACACGACCACGACGACGACGCGGCCGGTCCACACGGTGCACGTCTCGGGCAGCGCGTCCGCCACGAGCGAGACCTACGTCACGGGCGGTGAGATCTACGACGACGAGTACTACTGGGAGGACGAGGACGACGAGCCCGTCGTCTGGACCGTCGTGGAGCCGCCGCCTCCTCCGCGCACGGTGGTCGTGACGCGGCCCCCGGCGCCGTATTCGGGCGCCGTCTGGGTCGACGGACACTGGCAGTGGAACGGCCGGCAGTACGTGTGGATCGACGGGTTCTGGACCCAACCTCCGCGGGCTGGCTACGTCTACGTCCAGCCCCGCTGGGAGGTCCGGAACGGGAGCTACGTCTACGTCCGCGGATATTACGCGCCCGAGGCTCGCGTCCGCACGGCCTCGGCGCGCCCGGCGCCGGCGACGCGACCCGAGCCCGCGCGCCCTGCGCCGGCGGCCCGTCCCGCGCCTGCACGTCCTGAGCCCGCGCGTCCCGCGGCAGCGGCGCGTCCGGAGCCCGCTCGCCCTGAGCCCGCGCGTCCGGCGGCGCCGGCGGCGCGCCCCGAACCGCCTCGTGCGGAGCCGGCGAGGCCCGGCGGCGGCGGATCGGCATCGGCGGGAGGAAGCGTTTCGGTCGGTGGCCAGGCCGGGAACAACTCGCGCGCGGACACGGCGCCGGGTCGAGGTGGGAACGCCGGGAACAACTCGCGCGCGGACACGGCGCC
>JAAYBZ010000175.1 GCA_012744445.1 Myxococcales bacterium
AAGGCTCCGCGGGGCCCACGAGGCCCCGCGCGTCACGCTCCGCTCGTGTTGATCGGGAGGTGAAAACCCCCGTATGCTCCCCATTCTCGAAGGCAGCTCAAGGCCCGCGACGCGTCCCCGGGCCCCTCGCCTCGAGCACGGGAACATCCTTTGGCCATCGATCGCACCAAAGTCCTCGAAGCTGCGCAGCAGCACGCTCAAGAGGGGAACTACGAACAAGCCATCGCCGAGTTCCAGCGGCTCGTCGCGGACGATCCCCGCGACGTCCGCGCGCTCCTCAAGATCGGCGACCTCCAGATCAAGATGGGCGACGTCCCGGCGGCCATCGCCACCTACGCGCGGGTGGCCGAGATCTACACCGAGCAGGGCATCCACCTGAAGGCGGTCGCCGTCTACAAGCAGATGCTCAAGCTCGATCCCGAGCGCCTCGACGTCTACCCCAAGCTCATCGACGCCTACGAGGCGCTCGGCCTCCGCGGCGAGGCCCTTGGCGCGTGCGATCAGCTCGCGGCCTATCACCTCCGTGACGGGCGCGTGCCCGAGGCCATCGCGGCCCTCCGCCGCGCGAGCAAGATCGATCCCGAGGACGTCCAGATCCGCATCAAGCTCGCCGAGGCGCTGAGCCGCGCCGGTGAGCGCGAAGCCGCGGCCGAGGAGTTCGAGAAGAGCGGCGCGCTCCTCAAGGCGCAGGGGCGCATGGACGACTACCTCAAGGTCGCCGAGCGCCTGCTCTTCCACCGGCAGGACGACGTGGCCCTCGCCCGCGAGCTCGCCGCCGAATACCTCGATCGCGGCGACGCCAAGCGCGCGCTCGCGCGGCTCCAGCTCTGCTTCAAGTCGGATCCGCGCGACGTGCCCACGCTCGAGCTCCTCGCGCGCGCCTTCCAGACGCTCGGCCAGGCCGGCAAGGCCGTGAGCGTCCACCGCGAGATCGCCAAGATCCACGAAGAGGCCGGCCGCCTCGACGCGCAGATCGCGACGATGCAGGCCATCCTCGAGCTCGATCCGAGCGATCCCGTCGCCCGCGAATTCGTCGAGAAGCACAGGCGCCCGTCGCGCACGCCGCTCGAGGAGGCGCTCGTTGAGAGCGCCACGGCCGACGAGCCCGAGGCGCTCGAAGAAGAGCTCGAGCTCGACGACGAGGTGGAGCTCGTCGAGCTCGACGAAGAGGAGATCGTCGTCGAGGACGAGGTCGTCGAGGAGGCCGTCGTCGAGGACGAGGTCGTTGCCGCCGAAGACGCCCTCTCCGTCGAGGACGCGCCTGCGGGCGCGCTCGATCCGCTCACCGAGGCCCGCTCCTTCGCCCGCCTCGGCCTCTGGCCGCGCGTGGTCGAGGTGCTCGAGCCCCTCGTCGAGGCCGACGGCCAGGACGTCGAGGCCCGCCTGCTCCTCGCCGACGCCTACCGCGAGCTCGAGCAGACCGACGACGCGGTCGATCAGCTCCTCGCCGCCGCCGAGATCACCGCGCTCACCGATCCCGAGCTCGCGGCCGAATACCTCCGGCAGGTGCTCTTCCTCGACCCCGAGAACGTCGAGGCCAAGCTCCAGCTCAAGGGCGCGCGTCCCTCGCTCAGCCCCTTCGAGATGGCGGCGCACGATCAGCTCGACGAGGCCTTCGCCGATCGCGACCTCGACACCACGCCGCCGCCCGCCGAGCTCGATACCACGCCCCCGCCGGCGGAGGTCGAGACCACCCCGCCGCCCGCCGAGCTCGACACCGCGCCGCCCGCGGCCGCGTCCCTCGAAGACGACTTCGTGCCCGAGGGCCGGGTCTCCTTCGGTGACCTCGAGGTCGATGTCGAGCTCTTCGACCCGATCTCGCCCGAGGAATTCGAGGCGCTCCCGAGCGACGACACGCAGGCCGAGCCGGCCGTCTCGGCCCACGCCGACGCCACCGAGCTCGAAGAGGTCCTCGACGAGGCCGAGTTCTTCATCAACCAATCGCTCTTCGAGGAGGCGCGGGACACGCTGCGCGAGGCCCTCGAGGAGCACCCCGAGCACCCGCTCCTCCTCGAGCGCCTCGCCGAGATCGACGCGCTCGAGGCCGAGGTGCGCGCCTCCACCCCCGACGCAGGCGAGGAGCCCGTCGACGAGACCTTCGCGATGGCCGAGCGCCTCGCGGGGGACGCGGGCGCCGATCCCCTGGTCGGCGGCGACATGCTCGACGCCGACGTCGTCTTCGAGCAGTTCAAGAAGGGCGTCGCCGAGGCCATCGACGAAGAGGACTCCGCCACGCACTTCGACCTCGGCATCGCCTACCGCGAGATGGGCCTCTACGAAGACGCCGTCCGCGAGTTCGAGATCGCGGGCCGCGCCGAGGCGCGCCGCTGCAACGCCTATTCGATGGCCGGGCTCTGCCACCTCGAGCACGGCCGCTTCGGCCACGCCATCCAGGCCTTCCGCGTGGCCCTCGAGGCGCCCATCAAAGCGCCGGGCGAGGAGATCGGGCTCTATTACGAGCTCGGCAACGCGCTCGAGCTCTTCGGCGACGACGATCAGGCCCTCGCCGCGTTCAAGCGCGTGGCCGAGCTCGATCCGGGCTTCCGCGACGTGAAGGCGCGCATCGAGGCGCTCGGCGACGTGGACGCGGCCTTCGACGACCTCATCCAGAAGGACTGAGATTCGGCGGGGAGGCCCCTCGCAATTTCGTGAAGCGGGCTTACATGGGTCGTGATGCCCGATCCGCGACCGAGCCCCGCCGAGCGGGGACGTGAAGAGCCTCCCGAGGGCGAACGCCCCTCGCTTCGTCCGCGTGGACGTCCCTGGCGCACCGAGGGGCTCCCGCCCGAACCGGGCGGCCCTCGCTTCCGCATCGACTGGTGGAAGGTCGCCTCGCGCGTCGCGCTGGTCTACCTCGCCGTCTTCGCCGTCCTCACGCTGCAAGACCGGCTCCAAGGGCCCACGACCGTGCCCTACTCGGAGTTCCAGCGGCAGGTCGAGGCAGGCAACGTCGGCGAGATCTTCGCGCGCGGCAACACCATCCAGGGCGCGCTCCGCGAGCCCAAGCCCGTCCCCGAGGAAGAGGGCGAGACCTACGAGCGCTTCGTCACCGAGCGGCCCGTCTTCGCCGACGACGATCTGATGGCCGCGCTCACGGAGACCGGCGCGACGATCCGCGCGCGCCCCGTCGCCGAGGAGCGCGGCGTCTTCGCCAACCTCCTCCTCTCCATGGCGCCGATCCTCGTGCTCGTCGCCTTCTATCTATGGCTCTTCCGGCGGCAGCAGCGGATGGGCCCGGGGATGTTCGGCGGGCAGAAGAAGAAGCCCGTCGATCCCGAGACGGTGCGCGTCACCTTCGACGACGTGGCCGGCATCGACGAGGTGGAGCGCGAGATCCAGGAGATCGTCGACTACCTCAAGAACCCCGAGAAGTTCCGCGAGCTCGGCGCGCGCGCCCCGAAGGGCGTGCTCCTCACGGGGCCCCCGGGCACGGGCAAGACGCTCCTCGCGCGCGCCACGGCGGGCGAGGCGGGCGTGCCCTTCTTCCAGACCAGCGCCTCGGAGTTCATCGAGATGCTCGTCGGCGTGGGCGCGAGCCGCGTGCGCGAGCTCTTCCAGGCCGCGCGCGAGGTGGCGCCCTCGATCATCTTCATCGACGAGATCGACACCATCGGCCGCGCCCGGGGCGCGACGCACGCCATGGGGGGCCACGACGAGCGCGAGCAGACGCTCAACCAGATCCTCACGGAGATGGACGGCTTCTCGGGCGCCGAGGGCGTGATCGTGCTCGCCGCGACCAACCGCCCCGACATCCTCGATCCGGCCCTCCTCCGCGCAGGCCGCTTCGATCGGCAGATCGTGGTGAACGCGCCGGATCGCGACGGCCGGAAGGCCATCCTCGAGGTCCACGTCCGCAAGGTGAAGCTCGACCCCTCCGTCGATCTCGAGCAGATCGCGCGCATCACGCCGGGCATGACGGGCGCCGACCTCGCGAACCTCGTCAACGAGGCCGCGCTCCTCGCCGTGCGGCGCGGGCACGAGGCCGTGCGCCACGAGGACTTCACCGACGCGCTCGAGAAGGTGCAGCTCGGCACCGCGCGGAACATCGTGCTCCCGCCCGAGGAGCGCCGCCGCACGGCGTATCACGAGGCCGGACACGCCCTCCTCGGCATGCTCCAGCCGGGGGCCGATCCGGTGCGCAAGGTCTCCATCATCCCGCGCGGCCGCGCGCTCGGGGTCACGCTCTCCACGCCCGAGAGCGATCGCTACGGCTACGACGCCAAATACCTCGAGGGCCGGATGATCGGCGCGCTCGGCGGCATGGCGGCCGAGCAGCTCGTCTACGGCGTGACCTCCACGGGCGCCGAGAACGACCTCGAGGTCTGCACCGGCATCGCGCGCGCCATGGTCGGCCGCTGGGGCATGTCCGAACGGCTCGGCCCCGTCTCCGTCCTCCCCAAGGAGGGTGATCCGCGGATGTTCGGCGTCTCCGAGGGCGCGCTCGACGCTCTCGGCGAAGAGGTCCGCCGCCTCGTCGACCAGTGCTATCGCCGCGCGCTCGAGCTCCTCGAGCAGCACCGCGACAAGCTCGACGCCATCGTCGAAGCCCTCCTCGCCCGCGAGACCCTCGACGAGGCCGAGCTCTACGAAGTCGCCGGCATCCCGCGACGCACCGACGAGGGCACGGGGACGGCGCGCGTCTCCACGCGGGATTGATCCGCGCGGCGACGCGACGTCCTGCATCGGATGGCGGCCTCACCATGCTCGCGGTTCACGCGCGCCCGAGCCGGGACGCCGGAGGCGCGCGGACCCTCGCCGTTTCACTTGACGGAACCGAAGCGCACGATTACCTATCGTCACCACGTCGCGGGCATAGCTCAGTTGGTAGAGCGCTAGCTTCCCAAGCTGGATGTCGCCGGTTCGAGTCCGGTTGCCCGCTC
>JAAYBZ010000176.1 GCA_012744445.1 Myxococcales bacterium
GAGGCGCGTGACGAGGCCGATCGCGGCGGCCTCCTCGGCCTCGACGACCCGGCCGGTGAAGGCGAGCTCTCGCGCGACGTCGGCGCGCACGAGCCGGGGGAGCGTCTGCGTGAGCCCCATGTCGGGCACGAGGCCGTATTCGATCTCCATCACGCTCATGCGCACGTCGCGCGAAGCGATGCGGACGTCGGCGCCGAGCGCGATCTGGAGGCCGCCGCCGAAGACGGCGCCGTGCAGCGCGGCCACGACGGGCACGGGCAGCGCGGTCCATTTCCACGAGACCGCTTGCGCGAGGTTGGCGACCTCACCCTCGGGACGCTCGAGGAGCCGCCGATTGTTCGACGGATCGGTCATGAACGACTGGAAGTCGAGGCCGGCGCAGAAGCTCTTGCCTTCGCCGGAGAGGACCACGGCGCGGACGTCGCCCCGCGCCGCGAGGGAGTCGGCCGCCGCCACGATGCCCTCGAACATCGCGAGGTCGAGGCCGTTGTGGCGATCCGGCCGGTGGAGCCGGACGTGCGCCACGTGCTCGTGGATCTCGACGAGGACGCGCTCGGTCATCGCGGGCTCCTAGAAGCGCACGCCGAGCGACGCGCCCGTGCTGTACGGCGAGACGATCGGGGACAGTTGGAACGCGACCGTGCGATCGCGGACGTCGGCGTAGTAGATGAGGTACTTCTTCCCGATGAGCCCGAAGGAGAGCATCGTGATGCCCGCGATCTGGAAGAGCCCGTCGAAGGCGAGCCCCACGCGGAGCCCCTGGGGATAGTCGTAGTCGCCGGGATCGATCTTGGCGAGGGCGATGAACGGGCCGATGCCCGGGATCAGGACCGTGGCCGAGACGCGCTCGCGGTCGATCCAGGGCTCGCTCGTCCAGACCGCGAGCGTCGAGATGTAGGGCACGCCGAAGAGCACGGCGCCCGGAATGGCGAGGCCCATGCGTCGCTTCGTGACGACGTAGCCGCCTTCCGGGATCGCCATGCCCTCGTGGTACGGCACACGGTAGCGCCGCATCCGCTGGGGACGCGGCGCATAGTAGGGATCGTAGTACTGGGGCGCCGTGATCTCGTAGACCGGCGCGTCCGGGACCTCGATCTCCACCTGCCCCTCCCCGCCTTCGACCTCGACGATCTCGTATCGGGCGTCCTCGCCCTGCGCGTACGCGCCTTGTGCAGTGAGAGCGAGGACGAGGAGTGCGAAAGGCGTAAGGAAGTTCTTGGAAGGCATCGAGGGGTCTCCTGGTGGGCTACTTTGCCACGGAGACCTTACCCAAGAGCGCCTTGTCTCGTGAAGAGGTGTCGGGGCCACACTTCGTCAGCCCCACCGAGAGCGCGAGGCGCACGAGCTCGGAGCGGCGTTTGAGGCCGGTCTTGTCGGAGAGCCGGGTGCGATAGGCTTCGATGGTCTTCGGGCTGAGCGAGAGATGCTCGGCGATCTCGCGGTTGGTGCAGCCCTCGGCCATCCACCCCAGCACCTCGCGCTCGCGCGCCGTGAGCGACGTGATGCGCGCTCGCTCGAGCCTCGCGACGCGGTCGTCGGCCGCCACGTCCGTCCGCGCGTCGAAGAGCTTGGCCATCCCGCCGCGGGCGGGCATCGGCGCCGAGATGAAGGAATATCCGCGGCCGACCGCGCGGATCGCGCAGACCAGCTCGTCGGGCCCGGCCGTGCCGACGAGGAAGCCGGCGATGCCGAGGCTGAGGATCTCCCGGGCATGCCGCACCTGATCGTCCATGGTGACGACGAGGAGCGGCGCGCTCGTCTGGGAGACGATGGACTCCACGAAGGAGATCGCGCTCCCGTCCGTCATCGCGAGGAGGACGACGTCCGGGTTGAGCTTGGTCACCGCGTCGATGATCTCTTGATCGTCCTCGCCCTCACCGACGACCTGGACCTCGGAGGCGACGCGAAGAATCGAACGGATCCCCGCGCGCACCATGGCGTAGTCGGCGGCCAGGTAGAGCCGGATCGAAGCTGCGGCGGCGAGGCCTTCGCCCCGCGCCTCGTGATTGGATGCGTCGAGCGACGATGCGCCCTCCGTCAGACGTTCTTGTCTCACGTTCTTCCCCCCTTGGAACTCTCTCGTGGCGGGTTCCACTCGTAGCCCCCCACGAGCGTCGAGACATTACTTCGAGTCCGCGGCGGATCGCAACGGGGCCCACGGGGCTGACATTCGGAGGGGCTTGTGGCTCAATCGCGGGTCCGCCCCCCGGAAGCCTCGGGGGCGGAAGGAGCCGAGATGATCCCCGGAACGATGATGGATTTCCCGCTGAGCCTGACGCATCTCCTGCGACACGGCGCGCGCGTCTACGGCGACTCGACGTGTGTGACCTTCCGTGGCGACCACACGACCACCAAGACCTACCGGGAGATCGAGCAGAACGCCGCCCGCCTCGCGAACGCGCTCGCGCGGCTCGGCATCCGCGGCGGTGACCGCGTCGGGACCTTCGCCTGGAACAACGACACGCACCTCGAGGCGTACTTCGCCGTGCCGTGCATGGGCGCGGTGCTCCATACGCTCAACATCCGCCTCTTCCCCGAGCAGCTCGCCTATGTCATCAACCACGCGAAGGATCGCGTGATCATCGTGGACGGGAGCATCGCGCCGCTGCTCGGGCGGGTCGTCCCCGAGATCCCGGGCGTGGAGCACTTCATCGTGGTGGGCGAAGGGGACCTCTCCTCACTGCCGCCCGAGAAGGTGATCCGCTACGACGCGCTCCTCGCGGCGGAGAAGCCCGAGTTCGCGTGGGTGGACGTCGACGAGCGGACCGCTGCCGCGATCTGTTACACGAGCGGGACCACGGGGCATCCCAAGGGCGTCGCCTATACGCACCGCTCGTGCTTCCTCCACTCGCTCGCGGTCTGCGGCGCGCTGCACCTCAGCGAGAAGGAGAGGATCCTCACCATCGTGCCGATGTTCCACGCGAACGCGTGGGGCCTCCCCTACGCGGCGTTCATGTTCGGCTCGTCGCTGCACATGCCCGATCGCTTCCTCCAGCCCGAGCCGCTCGCCAACTTCATCGAGATGGCGCGGCCCACGATGTCGGGCGCGGTGCCGACGGTCTGGGCGGGGCTCCTCCAGCTCGGCGAGAAGCGGCCGCTCGACCTCTCCTCGCTCGATCGCATCGTCTGCGGCGGGAGCGCCGTGCCGCGCGTGATGATCGAGACGCTCGAGAAGAAGTACGGCGTGAACATGATCCAGGGCTGGGGCATGACGGAGATGAACCCGCTCGGGACGGTGGCCATCCCGCCCATCGACGTCGAGCCCGGCACCGAGGAACACATGCAGTACCGCATCCGCGCGGGGCGCATCCTTCCCGGCGTCGAGGCGCGCGTCGTCGACGGTGAGGGCCGCATCCTGCCCTGGGATGGCGAGTCGGTCGGCGAGCTCGAGGTGCGCGGCCCCTGGGTGACCGGGAGCTACTACGAGACGGAAGCGCCCGAGAAGTTCCGCGACGGATGGCTCCGCACGGGCGACGTGGTCACCATCGATCCCAAGGGCTTCGTCCGCATCACCGATCGCGAGAAGGACGTGATCAAGTCGGGCGGCGAGTGGATCTCGTCGGTCGATCTCGAGAACGAGATCATGGGCCATCCGGGCGTGGCCGAGGCGGCGGTCGTCGCCATCCTCGACGAGCGCTGGGGCGAGCGCCCGCTCGCGTGCATCGTCCCCAAGCCGAACGCGCTCGTCGACGGCGAGTCGATCCGCGCGCACCTCGAGGGCCGCGTGGCGTCCTTCTGGCTGCCCGAGGCCTTCGCCTTCGTCGACGAGATCCCCAAGACCTCCGTGGGCAAATTCGACAAAAAGGTCTTGCGCGCGAGGGTCCAAGAGGGTCAGATCGAGATCCGACGGATCGATCCGAAGTGAGCCTCGAGTAGGCGAGCGACGGATAAATCACGGCCCCGCTCACCTCGAGGTGAGCGGGGCCGCTACGCGACGATAGGAGGGACTTTTACGTCCACCCGGGCGGCTTCGACGTGCACCATTGCCCGTCTAGGCCGCCCGAGAACTTTGGGGGCTCAGGAGAGCGCGCCGCCGTCGGCGCGCACCTCGGTGCCGTTGACGAAGCGCGCGTCGTCCGACGCGAGGAACGCGATCACGGACGCCGCGTGCTTGGGCTTCGCGAAGCTCACGTAGGGCATCGCGCCGCGGAGGAGATCCATGTCGGCGCCCTCGGGCGCGCGGAACTGGGCGTGGAGCGGCGTCGCGATGCCGCCGCCGACCACGCAGTTCGCGCGGAGGCCGCGCTTGACGTACTCGATGTAGAGGGCGCGGGTGAAGCTGATGACGCCGCCCTTCGACGCCGCGTAGGCGCTCATCCAGGGATGGCTGCCGATCGCGGAGGTCGACGACATGTTCACGATCACGCTGTGCTTGTTCGCGAGGAGGTGCGGGAGCGCGGCGTGACACGCGTAGAACGTGCCGTGGAGGTTCACGTTGATGATCTCGTGCCACTGCTCGAAGGTCATCTCGTGCGTGTGGTAGGTGCGCAGGATGCCCGCGATGTGGAGGAGCGTGTCGAAGCCCTCGAGGTCCTTCGCGGCCTGATCGATGATCTCCTTGACCTGCGAGCCGTTGGAGACGTCGAGGCCGTAGGAGACGGTCTTCACGCCGAACTTCTCGGAGAGGCTCGCGGCGACCTTCTTCACGCCCTCGGCGTTGATGTCCATGAGCGCGAGGGTCCCGCCCTCTTCGGCGATGCGCTCGGCGGTGGCGAGGCCCACGCCCGAGGCGGCACCGGTGATCACGACTTTCCTGCCTTCGAATCGCTTCATTTCAGTACCCATTCAGTTCGGCCCAGCGGCGCCGGTGGTGAGAGGTGTCGCCAAACGTGACGGCCGCAGCCTGTGCACGCTTCAAGTAGAACCCGATGTCGAACTCGTCGGTCATGCCCACGCCGCCGTGCATCTGGATCGCCTCCTTGGCGACGTGGAGGAAGGTCTCGTTCGCCGTCGCCTTCGCGAGGGCGGCGAGCCGCGGGAAGGCCTCGGGGGCCTCGTCCGCCGCGCGCGCCGCGGCCATCACGGCGGAGCGGAGGAGCTGGAGCTCGCAGTAGAGCGTCGCGGCGCGGTGCTGGAGCGCCTGGAACGAGCCGATGGGCACGCCGAACTGCACGCGCTCCTTGAGGTAGCCGACGGTGTCGGCGAAGGCCTTCTCCGCGGCGCCGAGCATCTCGGCCGAGAGGGCGACCGCGGCCCGGTCGAGGGTCTCCTGCAGGATGGCCCGCGCGTCGCCCTGGAGGAGATCGGACTCCCTCACCGCCACCCCGTCGAAGCGGACGATGCCCACGGCGCGCGAATCGACGCGGAATTGACGTTCGATGGAGACGCCGGGCGCCTTCGCGTCGACGAGCGCGAGCGCGAGGCCGCTCGGCGACTCGCAGGTGACGATGAAGGCGTCGGCGACGAGCGCGTCGGCTACCTGGATCTTCTCGCCGGAGAGCGCGAAGCCCTCGGCCGAACGCTCGAGGCGCGTCTTCGGCGAGAACCAGCGATCCCGCATCCCGGCCTCGTCGAGCGCCAACGTGACGACGGTCTCGCCGGCCGCGAGCGACGGGAGGAACCACTGCTTCTGATCGTCGCTCCCGCCGCGGAGGAGCGGCACGGCGCCGAGGACGGCGGTGGTGAGGACGGGCTCGGGCGCGAGCTCTCGGCCGAGCGACTCGAGGATCTGCGCGAGATCGAAGAGGCCGAGGCCCATGCCGCCGAAGTCCTCGGGAATGGAGAGGGCCGTGAAGCCGAGCTCGGCCATCTCGGCGAAGAGCTCGCGCGAGAAGCCGGTGGGATGATCGGGCCTCCGCAGCTCGCGGATGCGCGCGACCTTCGCCTTCCCCTCGACGAGCTTGCGCGCCGTCTCGGCGAGCATGAGCTGCTCCTCGTTCGGAATCAGTCGGAGCGTCGGACGTTCCGCCATCTCACTTCACCTCGGGGAGGCCGAGCACCTGCTTGGCGATGATGTTGCGCTGGATCTCGGACGAGCCGCCCTCGATGGTGTTGGCCCGCGAGCGGAGCCACTCACGCGTGAAGGCGAGGTCGTCGGCGTCGAAGCCGGGGCCTTCCCAGCCGAGCGATTGGAGGCCGCCGATGGCCTGACCGAGCTCGTAGCGACGCTGTTTGAGCTCCGTCGCGACCACCTTGAGGATGGACGACTCGGAGCCGGGGTTGCCCGACTGCGCCTTCTGGGCGACGCGATCGAGCGTGAGCTGGAAGGCCTCTTCGATCATGCCGAGCTCGGCGATCTGCTCGCGGAGCACGGCGTCTTCGATCTTGCCCTCGCTCCAGGCGAGATGACGGCGCGCGCGATCTACGAGCTCACGCTGTCCGCTGCCGGGCATGCGGCCGATGCTCGAGCCGATGTTGGCGCGTTCGTGCGCGAGGAGCGCCTTGCCGACGGTCCAGCCCTTGTCGATCTCGCCGACGACGTTCCTCACCGGCACGCGGACGTTCTCGAAGAAGGTCTCGCAGAAGGGCGAGGAGCCGCTGATGAGGTCGATCTTGCGCGGCGTGACGCCGGGCGTCTCCATGTCGACGAGGATGAAGGTGATGCCCTGCTGCTTCTTCGCCGACGAGTTCGTGCGGACGAGGCAGAAGATCCAATCGCTCTTGTCCGCGTGCGACGTCCAGATCTTCTGGCCGTTGAGGATGAAGTGATCGCCGTCGCGCTCCGCGCGCATCTGGACGTTGGCGAGGTCGGAGCCGGCGCCGGGCTCGGAATAGCCCTGGCACCAGCGGATCTCGCCGCGCGCGATCTTGGGGAGGTGCTCCCGCTTGAGCTCTTCGCTCCCGTACTCGAGGAGCGTCGGGCCGATCATGGCGAAGCCGAAGCCCACGACGGGGCGCGGGAGGCCCATCGCGCGCATCTCCTCCCAGAGGATCGCGGCGTGCTTGCGGCTCAGGCCCGCGCCGCCGTATTCACGAGGCCAGGTGGGCGCCGTGAAGCCGCGCTCGTAGCAGACGTCGCGCCAGCGGAGGACGTCGGGATCGACGGGCGGGTGCTTCTTGCCGCCCCAATAGCCGTCGAAGGGCCCGCAGGGCGACGTGCCCCGGAGCGACTTGGGCGCGTGCTCCTCGAGGAACGCGCGGACTTCTTCGCGGAACGCCTCGAGATCGCTCACGACGCCTTCGCCTCCGCCTTGGCCTTGGCCATGGTGAGGGCGACGTCCTCGATCATGTCCTCCTGGCCGCCGACGGTCTTCATGCGACCGAGCTCGACGAGGATCTCACGCGAGGAGAGGCCGTACTTCTCGGCCGCGCGCTTCGCGAAGAGGAGGAAGCTCGAGTAGACGCCCGCGTAGCCGAGGATGAGCGAGTCGCGGTCGATGCGGACCTTGTGCGTCATCATCGGGTAGACGAGGTCCTCGGCGACGTCGCTGATCTTGAAGAGGTTCACGCCGTGGTCGACGCCCATGCGATCGAGCACCGCGACGAGGACCTCCATCGGCGTGTTGCCCGCGCCGGCGCCCATGCCCGCGCACGAGGCGTCGATTCGGTTGGCGCCGGCCTCGATGGCGGCGATGGAGTTGGCGATGCCCATCGCGAGGTTGTGGTGGCCGTGGAAGCCGATCTCCGTCTTGGGATCGAGGGCCTCACGGACGGCGGCGATGCGCACGCGGACGTCCTCGGGGAGCATGTAGCCGGCCGAGTCGGTCACGTAGACGCAGTTCGCGCCGTAGCTCTCCATGAGCTTGGCCTGCTTCACGAGCTGATCGGGCTCGATCATGTGGGCCATCATGAGGAAGCCGACCGTGTCCATCTCGAGCTTGCGGCCGAGCCCGATGTGCTGCTCGGAGACGTCGGCCTCGGTGCAGTGCGTGGCCACGCGGATGGTGTGCACGCCCTTGTCCTTGGCCATGCGGAGGTGATCGACGGTGCCGATGCCCGGGAGGAGCAGCGCCGAGATCTTGGCCTGCTTCATCTTGGGGATGACGGCGTCGAGGTACTCCTCGTCGCTCGCGGCCGGGAAGCCGTAGTTCACCGAGGCGCCGCCGAGGCCGTCGCCGTGGCTCACCTCGATGAGCGGCATGCCCGCCTCGTCGAGCGCGACGGCGACGTCGATCATCTGCTGCGGCGTGATCTGGTGCCTCTGGGGATGCATCCCGTCGCGGAGGCACATGTCGTGGAGCGTGACTTTCTTTCCTGCGATGGACATGGGAGAGCTCCGTTTCAGGCCGCGGCCTCGAGGATCTGCTGGGCGATGACCTCCGCGGTGCGGAGTCCGGCGGCGGTCATGATGTCGAGGTTGCCGGCGTAGCGCGGCAGGTAGTCGCCGAGGCCTTCGACCTCGAGGAAGATCGACACGCGGTTGCCGTCGAAGACCGGCCCGTTCTTGAGCGTGTAGCCGGGCACGTAGCGCTTCACCTCTTCGACCATGGCGTGGACCGACTCGGTGATGGCCTTCTCGTCGGGCGTGCCCTCGACGAGGCAGTGCACGGTGTCGCGCATGATGATCGGCGGCTCGGCCGGGTTGATGATGATGATGGCCTTGCCCTTCTTGGCGCCGCCCACGACCTCGACGCCGCGCGAGGTGGTGCGCGTGAACTCGTCGATGTTCTTGCGGGTGCCGGGGCCGGCCGAGCGCGAGGACACCGTGGCGACGATCTCGCCGTACTCGACGGGCTGGACGCGGCTGACGGCGTAGACCATCGGGATGGTGGCCTGACCGCCGCAGGTGACCATGTTCACGTTCTGCTCACCGCGGGCGAGGGCGTCGAGCAGGTTCACCGGCGGGACCACGAACGGGCCGATCGCAGCGGGCGTGAGGTCGACCATCTTCACGCCGTACTTCTTCACGAGGTCGTTGTTGCTCGCGTGCACGTAGGCGCTGGTCGCGTCCCACGCGATCTGGATCTCGTCCGCCACGATGTGCGGCTCGAGGCCCTGCACGCCCTCCGCCGTGGTCTTGAGGCCGAGCTCACGCGCGCGCGCCAGACCATCGGACTCGGGATCGATGCCCACCATCCAGACGGGTTCGACGATCTCGCTCCGGAGCGCCTTGTAGAGAAGGTCGGTGCCGATGTTTCCAGAGCCGATGATGGCGGCCTTGATCTTTCGAGCCATCGCTTTTCCTCGGTTAGACGAATTGGACGGAGGCGCTTCCCACGCCTTCGATGGTGAGCCGCATCGCGTCGCCCGCGACCACGGGCTCGAGCGGCACGAGCGACCCCGAGAGGACGACGTCGCCGGCGTCGAGGGTGATGCCGTACTGGCCCAGCGTGTTCGCGAGCCAGGTCACGCAGTGCACCGGCGAGCCGAGCGCCGCGCGACCGAAGCCTTCGGAGAGGGGCTTTCCGTTCTTCTCCACGCGCATGTGGAGGTTGGGGAAGTCGAGGGTGCGCGGGTCGACCTTCTCGTCGCCGAGCAAGAAGAGACCGCACGAGGCGTTGTCGGCGATCGTGTCCTGGATGCGGACCTTCCAGTCCTTCACGCGCGAGTCGACGATCTCGAAGCAGGCCGAGACGTAGTCGGTGGCGTCGAGGACGTCCTCGTCGGTGACGTTGGGGCCCTTCAGGCTCTTCTTGAGCACGAAGGCGATCTCGCCCTCCGCGCGCGGCTGGATGAGCTGCGTGGAGATCGGCATCGCGGCGCCGTTCTCGTAGCGCATGGCGTCGGTGAGGTAGCCGAAGTCCGGCTGGTGGACGTTCAGCATCTCCTGGACGGCCTTGCTCGTGACGCCAATCTTCTTGCCGATGACCTTCTCGCCGTCGCGCTCGAGGCGGTTCTTCAGGATGCGCGTGGAGATCGCGTAGGCGTCGTCGATCGTGAGATCGGGGTGACGATCCGTGAGCGGGTCGAGCACGTAGCGCTCGCGGAGCGCGCGGTAGAGCTCGTCGCCGAGGGCCTCGTTGCGTTTGGCGCGGTCCATGTTCACCCCAGGGTTCCGTCGAGGAAGCGCACGCAGAGGTCGTTGAAGAGCTGGGGGTACTCGACCATCACCCAGTGGCCGCACTCGCTCACGAGCACCGTGCGGCTGTTCTTGCAGCGCTCGGCGATCTTCATCGCGCCGCTCGCCGGGCAGAACTTGTCGTTCATGCCCCAGAGGCAGAGGACGGGCGCCTCGATCTCGGAGAGGCGATCCTGCTGGTCGTCGACCTTGAGGCGACCGAGGACGCCCTTGGGCTGGAGCTTGAGGATCTGGAGCCGCTCTTCGATGATCTCGTCGGTGATCTTCGACGGATCGAAGAGCTGGAGCTTGAAGGTCTCCCGCATGCTCTCTTCGCTCGCGGGTTTGCCGAGGTTGGCGATCATGGTCTTGATGCCTTCCATCTGCATGTAGACCTCGCGCGCCTCGATCCCGCCCGGAGCCATGAGCACGAGCTTCTCGACGCGCTCGGGGTAGTCGAGCGCGAAGCGGATGGCGATGGCGCCCCCCATCGAGTTGCCGACGAGGCTCACCTTCTCGACGCCGAGCGCGTCGATCACGCCGCGCATGTGCCCGGCGAGGGCGCCGAGGTCGTAGACGCCGTCCTCGGGCTTGTCGCTGTAGCCGTAGCCGAAGAGATCGACGACGAGCGTGCGATAGCCGTGTTCGTTGAGGTAGGGGTAGTTCCCCTTGAAGTTGCTGTAGCCGCTCGCGCCGGGACCGCTGCCGTGGAGGAAGAGGACCGTGCCCTTCCGCGCCTCGCCGACGTCGTGGAGATGGAAACGAAGTCCGCCTTGGATCTCGACGTAGCGTCCTTCGGGGACGGCGCGGAGCTTGATGCCGTGGGACTGATTCATTCGGCGGCTACCTTGGGTTTCCGGCGGGGCTGGAAGCGATGCCCCCATTCGCTGATCTGATGGTAGACGGTGGGTTTCCAGTCACCGACCTCGATCTCCCGGCCGCCCCAGCCGTATTCGAACTGGAAGCCGCTCGGGGTCTCGGCGTAGAAGCTCACCATCCTGTCGTTGGGATGGCGTCCGAGACCTTGAACGATTTGTAGACCGAAGTCCAGCGTTCGATCGAGGGCCAGGCCGAGATCGTCGAGCGACGCCACCTGGATGAGGAAGTGGTGGATCTTCTTCGGCATCGGCCCGCCCATCGCGAGGCTGTGATGCCGGGGGTTCACGTGGAGGAAGGCCACGTCGACGGGATAACCGCCGAGGTTCACCTGGATGTGATCGGAGAGGCCGAAGCCGAGGACCTCGATGTAGAAGTCGCGGATCCGGTCGCGATCGGGCGTGGAGATCACGAGGTGGCCGAGGCCGAGCTCACCGGCGACGAAGTGCGATCCGACGCACTTGGACTCGAACGGCCCGTCAGCCATGCGCGGGCCGTAGTAGATCTCGACCGGCGTGCCGCCCGGATCGCGGAAGGTGATGAGCTCCTTCACCTCGCGGCGCGCGCACTGCTCGGGCGTGCCCTCGGTGACCTCGACGCCGGCCGCCCGGAGGCGACGCGCGCACTCGTCGAGGCCTTCGCGATCGGCGACCTGCCAACCGACGAAGGCGAGGTCGTCGTCGCCCTTCTCGATGAAGTAGCGCTGCGCGTGATCGTCCATGCGCAGCGAGAAGCCGTCTTCGTCGCGGCGCGCGATCGCGAAGCCGAGGACGTCGGTGCCGAAGCGCTCCCAGACCGCGAGATCGGAGACGCCGAAGCCCAGGTAGCCGAGCTGCTGGATGGGGGTGCTCATGGCGAACCGCTCAGATGAAGAAGTCGGTGTTGCGACCGCCGAACTGCACGGCGCCGAAGTTGAGCCCCGGCTTCTCGATGCCGTTGGCGTGGTGCTGACGGATGGCGTGGACGTCCTGGAAGGCGCGGTTGAGCGCGTTGCCCTCGAAGAGGACGCGGCCGCCCGAGTTGGTGAAGAGCTCGTCGACGACCTCGACCGCGGTGGAGACGGCGCGAGCCGAGTCGTACCGGAAGCGCACGCGGCGATCGAGCGGGATGGGCTCGCCCTTCTCGATGAGCGAGAACATCTCGCGGAAGTTGCGCCGGAGCACGAGGATCTCGCGGTCGAGCTTGGCCGCGGCCTCGGCGGCCGAGAAGTTGTTCACGAAGGAGTCGGTCGCCTTGCCGCCCGTGGCCTGGCTGACCTTGGTCTTCATGAAGTCGACGTAGTCCTCGAGGGCGCCGAGCGCGGCGCCGAGCGCCGGCGTGGAGACCGAGCGGACGTGGATCTGACCGAAGGGATAGCGGTAGACCGGCGAGGTGTTCACCTCGTTGCCCGGGCTCGACTGCTTGAAGCCGTCGGAGAACTTGTGCATGTGGTGGTCGGGCACGAAGGCGCCCTTCACCTCGATGTCCTTGGAGCCCGACGCCTTGAGGCCGGTGACGTACCAGTTGTCGATGATCTCGTAGTCGCGGCGCGGGAGGAGCAGCGTGCGCATGTCGGGCGGCGCGCCCTCGGGGGTCGGCACGAACGAGCCGAGGAACGTCCAGTCACAGTGGTCGCAGCCGCTCGAGAACGACCAGCGGCCCGTGAGCTCGACGCCGCCGTCGACCCACTTGGTCTTGCCAACGGGCATGTAGGAGCTGCCGATGAGGACGCTGGGATCGTCGCCCCAGACCTCGTCCTGCGTCTCCTTGGGGAAGAGCGCGAGCTGCCACGAGTGCACGGAGAGGACGCCGAAGACCCACGCGCTCGAGGCGCAGCCGCGGCCGAGCTCGAGCTGGATGTCGTAGATCACGGCGGGGTCGAGCTCGTAGCCGCCGTAGCGCTTGGGCTGGACCGCCTTGAAGAGGCCCGCCTCCTTGAAGTCCGCGATGGTCTCGTCGGGGACGCGTCGGAGGGCGTCCGCGTGCTTGGCGCGCTCCCGCAGCGTGGGGATCATCGAACGTGCCCGATCGACGAGCTCTTCGGCAGTGACCTTCTTCGTCATCGTCTTCCCCGGTGTCGGCGCCGGCTCGCGGAATTCCTCGACAAAACCGCCCCGACGGGCCATAAACTAGAACTTGTTCTACATCAGGGGCCAGGCGCTGTCCAGCCCGTTAGACGATAGGCGGTACCATCGATGGGTTTTCCGAGCGACGTCAAAGCAATCGATCTCATGCTCAACATCCCGGGCGAAGATCAGTCCGAGTGGTACGAGTTCATGAGGCCGCTCTTCCTCGACGAGGAGAGCCGTAACTACGCGAAGATGCCCGCCGAGTACATGTTCCGGAACATCCCGGACATCGCGAAGCAGGACGACTACATCGCGTACACCGTCGCCGAGATGGACAAGTGGGGGATCGAGCGCGCGATGCTCGGCATCTCCGAGACCAACCACGTGGCCCTCGAGGCCATCCAGCGCTTCCCCGATCGCTTCTTCCCCTCGCTCGGCGTGAACCCGAACAACGGGATGGACGAGGTGCGGCGCCTCGAGCGCTTCAAGCGCGACTACGACATCAAGGCCGCGACCGCCTTCCCCTGCGGCCTGCTCCCGCAGGTCCCCATCAACGACAAGAAGTTCTACCCCATCTACGCAAAGTGCGTGGAGCTCGACATCCCGATCTGCGTGACCGCCGGCATCCCCGGCCCGCGTCTCCCGGCCGATCCGCAGAAGGTCGAGTACATCGACGAGGTCTGCTGGTTCTTCCCCGAGCTCAAGTTCGTGATGCGTCACGGCGCCGAGCCCTGGACCGAGCTCGCCGTGAAGCTGATGCTCAAGTACCCGAACCTCTACTACTCGACGAGCGCCTTCGCCCCCAAGCACTACCCCAAGGCCGTGATCGACTACGCGAACACGCGCGGCAAGCACAAGATCATGTACGCGGGGTACTTCCCCATGGGCCTCAGCCTCGAGCGGATCTTCACGGATCTCCGCCAGGTCCCGTTCAAGGACGACGTCTGGCCGGCCTTCCTCCGCGACAACGCCGTCCGCGTCTTCAAGCTCTGAGCCACGCAGCCCGGGCGCCTCTCCCTCGAGAAGGTGCCCGACATCACCGAGTCGTCACATCGACGCCCGCCCCCGGTTGGCCTCCAATTGCGGCCACCATATAAGGGGCGGGTTCGTTCTTTTTCGTTGGAGGCTCGATGACTCGCCCGCGGTCGCTCTCGCTTCGTCCGTTCTGTATGCTCCTCGCGCTCGCGTTCACGGCCGGGTGCGGGAGCTCCGTGGTCGGCACCGATCTCGAGTGCGGTGAAGGCACCCCTTGCGATGGCGTCTGCCGCGACACCCGCTTCGATCCCGAGCACTGCGGCGCCTGTGGCAACAGCTGCGACGCGGATCACTACTGCACGAACGGAACGTGCCAGCCCACGTGCGGCTCGTTCACGGCGTGCGACGGCGTCTGCCGCGACACCGACGTCGACCCGAAGAATTGCGGCGCCTGCGGCCACGAATGCGGCGAAGGCGAGGTCTGCCTCCTCGGCAGCTGCGAGCTCACCTGCGGCTCGCTCACCGCGTGCGACGGCGTCTGCCGCGACAC
>JAAYBZ010000177.1 GCA_012744445.1 Myxococcales bacterium
GCTCGCCGAGCTCCGCGCCGGCGACGTCGTCGTCGTGAAGGGCTCACGCTCGACGACGATGGAGCGCGCGCTCCCGATCCTCCTCCAGGAGGGCACGCAAGGATGATCTACTACCTGCTCTACCCGCTCCACACGATCGATGGGCTGAGCTTCCTCAACGTGCTCCGCTACGTGCCCTTCCGCGCGCTCGCGGCGACGATGACGGCGCTCCTCCTCTCGTTCGGGCTCTATCCCTGGTTCATCCGCCGCCTGCAGAAGAAGCAGATCGGTCAGGTGGTGCGCACCTCGGGCCCCGAGACGCACCTCTCCAAGGCCGGCACGCCGACGATGGGCGGGGCGCTCATGCTCCTCGCGCTCCTCCTCTCGACCGCGCTCTGGGCGGCGCCCGACAACGTCTTCGTGATGGTCGTGATGATCATCACCGCCGGCTACGGCGTGATCGGCTACATCGACGACGCCGCAAAGGTGCGGAAGAAGAACACCGGCGGCCTGCCGGGCCGTTACAAGCTCCTCTTCCAGTTCTCGCTCGCCTTCCTCGTCTGCGGCTGGCTCTACCTCGGCAGCGAAGGGCTCCCCGCCGATTGGCTCGCGATCCGCACGCGCCTCTCGGTGCCCTTCCTCGCCTTCGAGCGGTACCCCATCGAGCTCCCGGCGTGGCTCTACGTCGCCTTCGCCGCGTTCGTCATCGTGGCGATGTCCAACGCCGTGAACCTCACCGACGGCCTCGACGGCCTCGCCATCGGGCCGGTGATGATCAACGCGGGCACCTACGCGCTCCTCGCGTACATCGGCGGCGCGGTCTTCTTCGGCTACAGCCTCGCCGAGTACCTCCACATCCCGAGCATCGAGAGCGCCTCCGAGCTCACGATCTTCTGCGCCTCCATCGTGGGCGTGGGCTTCGGCTTCCTCTGGTACAACACCTACCCGGCGCAGGTCTTCATGGGCGATGTCGGCTCGCTCGCCCTGGGAGGCGCGCTCGGCTCGGTCGCGGTCGTCACCAAGAACGAGCTCCTCTCGGTCCTCCTCGGCGGCATCTTCTTCGTCGAGGCCGTGAGCGTCATCGTGCAAGTGGGCTACTTCAAGCTCACGGGCAAGCGGGTCTTCCTGATGGCCCCCATCCACCACCACTTCGAGAAGAAGGGCTGGCCCGAGCCGAGGGTCATCGTCCGCTTCTGGATCATCGCCGTGATGCTCGCGATCGCGAGCCTCGCGAGCTTGAAGCTGAGGTGAGGCATGGAGCTCGAGAACAAACGCGTCCTCGTGGTGGGACTCGGCGCGAGCGGCCTCTCCGCGGCGAGGCTCCTGCATCGGAAGCGCGCGCGCGTCGTCCTCAACGACGTGCGTGATGCCGGGGCGATCGCAGGGCTCGACGAGGCCGCGAAGGAGACCGGCGCGGAGCTCGTGCTCGGCTCGCACCCCGAGTCGCTCTTCACCTCGGTGGATCTCGTGGTGGTGAGCCCGGGCGTGCCACCGCTCCCCGCCATCCGCGCGGCCGAGGCCGCCGGCATCCCGGTGATCTCCGAGATCGAGCTCGCCTCGCGCTTCGTCTTCGGGCGCATCGCGGCCATCACCGGCACCAATGGCAAGAGCACCGTCACCACGCTCCTCGGCGAGATGGCGAAGCGGAGCGGCGTGCCCACCTTCGTGGGAGGTAACCTCGGCACGCCCTTCGCGGACGCGCCCGGCTCGCTCGCGGCCGACGCCGGCTTCTCCGTGCTCGAGCTCTCGAGCTTCCAGCTCGAGCGGGTGGATCGCTTCCGCGCCCACGTGGCCGTGCTCCTCAACGTCACCGACGATCACCTCGACCGCTACGAGGACTTCGGCGCGTACGCGGCCGCCAAGGGGAACATCTTCCGCGGACAGACGAGCGAAGACTTCGCCGTGGTGCCCGCGGGCGACGCGCTCTGCCTCTCGCTCGCGCGCGCGGGCAAGGCCAGCGTCCTCACCTTCGGGGAAGGCGGCGACGCCTGCGTCGAGGACGGCGCGCTCGTCGATCGCGAGTCGGGCGCGCGCGTCTCGCTCGACGAGCTCCACATCGTGGGCGCCCACAACTATGCGAACGCCTGCGCGGCCATGCTCGCGGCGCGTGCGCTCGGGATCTCGCGCGAGACCATCGAGGAGACGCTCCGCGAATTCCGCGGGCTCCGCCACCGCATGGAGCGCGTCGGCGTGGTCTCCGGCGTGACCTTCATCGACGACTCCAAGGCCACCAACGTGGGCGCCGCGGTCGCCGCGCTCGCCGGGCTCGAGCACGAGCCGGGATCGATCGTCCTCATCGCGGGCGGCCGCGACAAGGGCGGGAGCTACGAGCCGCTCCGCGCGCCGCTCGCCAAGAAGGGCAGGGCGCTCGTCACGCTCGGTGAGGCGGCAGAGATCGTGGAGCGAGAGCTCGGAGACGTCGTGCCCACGCGGCGCGTGCGCGACATGGACGAAGCGGTCCGCGCGGCGATGGGCTTCGCGGAGGTGGGCGACATCGTCTTGCTCTCACCCGCGTGCTCGAGCCTCGACATGTACCGCTCCTACGCGGAGCGGGGTGATCACTTCGCCCGCGCCGCGCGCGCGCTCGAGGAGGAAGGATGAAGCGCACGACGTCGAATCCGCCGCCGAAGAACGAGCGCCTCCAGGAGGACGCCCCGAAGCCCGTGTCACGTACGCCGGTCGTCTTCGCGCCGCTCGGCAAGGCCGGCGCCGTGGACGGCGTGCTCGTCCTCACCTGGTTCTCGCTCCTCGCGTTCGGCGTGGTGATGGTCTACAGCGCGAGCGCGGTCTACGCGGAGCGGACCTTCGGCGACGGCTTCTTCTTCGTGACGAAGCAGGCCATCTACGCCTTGATGGGCATCGCGGTGGTCGGCGCGCTCGCCACCATCGACTACCGGCGCCTCCAGGTCTTCACCTACCCGGTGCTGCTCACGGTCTTGGTCCTCCTCCTCGCCGTCATCCTCGGCGTCGGTCGGAGCGCGGGCGGCGCGACGCGATGGATCCAGCTCGGCCCCATCCACATCCAGCCGGCCGAGACGGCGAAGCTCGCCATGGTGCTCTGGCTCGCGTACTCCCTGAGCCGCAAGGAGCACAAGATCCGCACCTTCTCCGTGGGCTTCCTGCCGCACGTCCTGGTCGCGGGCCTCTTCATGGCCCTCAGCCTCAAGCAGCCCGACTTCGGCTCCGCCGTGATGATCGGGCTCCTCACGGCGACGCTGCTCTTCACCGCGGGCACGCGCCTCCAGCACCTCCTCGCGGCGGCCTTCGTGCTCGTGCCCGTCGTCGTCGCCCTCGTGGCCACGCGCGAGTACCGCCTCCGCCGCATCCGCGCCTTCCTCGATCCCGAGGGCAACCGCCTCGGCGAGGGCTACCAGCTCTTCGAGAGCCTCGTCGGCTTCGGCTCGGGCGGGCTCACCGGCGTGGGTCTCGGCGCAGGTCGGCAGAAGCTCTTCTTCCTCCCGGAGGCGCACAACGACTTCATCGGCGCCATCATCGGCGAGGAGCTCGGGCTCATCGGCGTGAGCATGGTCGTGCTCGCCTTCGTCGTGATCGGGATCCGCGGGATCCGCGCAGCGCTGCGCGCGCCCGACGCATACGGCGCCTACCTCGCCGTGGGCATCACGGTGTTCTTGACCGCGCAGGCCTTCACGAACCTCGCGGTCGGCATGGGGCTCTTGCCCACCAAGGGGCTGGTCCTGCCCTTCATCAGTTACGGAGGCTCCTCGCTGCTCGTGAACTGCGCGGCGATGGGGCTCCTCCTCAACGTGAGTCGACCGCGGGCGACGGAAGACTCGACCGAAGCCGCGAACGCGGCGCCGGTGAACGTGCCTCGGGTGGTACAGGTCGGAGGAATCGCATGATTCGTAGGGTCGTCTTGGCAGGTGGGGGGACGGGAGGACACCTCTTTCCCGGTCTCGCGGTGATCGAGGAGCTCCTTCGGCGGCGCAGCTCGATCGAGGTGCTCTACGTGGGGACCGAGCGCGGCATCGAGGCGAGGGTGATCCCGGCGCGGGGCGAGCGCCTGGAGCTCCTCGACGTGAAGCCGCTCAAGGGCCAGTCGAAGCTGAACTTCCTCAAGAGCGTCGGCGTTCTCCCTAGGGCGATGGGGCAGGCCGCGTCGATCGTGAGGAGCTTCAAGCCCGATCTCGTGATCGGCGTGGGCGGCTACGCGAGCGGGCCGATGCTCGCGGCCGCGGCGGCGATGGGCGTCCCCACGGCGATCCTCGAGCAGAACGTGCAGGTGGGGCTCACCAACCGCATCCTCTCGCCGATCGTCGGCCGGGCCTACGTGAGCTTCGCCGAGACGGCGTCGCGCTTCCGCGACGCTCGCGTTCGCGTCGCGGGCAACCCCATCCGCAAGGAGCTCGTGGCGGCGGCCATGCGTGCGCGGATCGATCCGCTCGGCTTCGAGTCGCGATCCAAGGACATCCTCGTGCTCGGCGGCTCGCAGGGCGCGCGCTCGCTCAACGAGGCCGTCCCCGAGGCGCTCGCGCGCGCAGGCCTCGCCGAGCGTGGGGTGCGCGTCATCCACCAGACCGGCGAGTCGATGCGCGAGGCGGTGGCCGAGCGCTACGCGAGCCTCGGCGTCGACGCCAAGGTCGAGTCGTTCATCGACGACATGGCCGACGCGTATCAACGCGCCGCGCTCGTCATCGCGCGCGCCGGCGCCTCGACGGTGGCGGAGCTCTGCGCCGTGGGACGCCCCGCGATCCTCGTGCCCTTCCCGCATGCCGCCGACGACCACCAGACGAAGAACGCGAAGGCGCTCGAGGCGGCGGGCGCGGCGGTGGCGGTGGCCGAGTCGGAGCTCGATCCCGACACGTTCGCGGCGCTCGTCCGCGACCTCCTCGACGAGCCCGAGCGGCGCCGCGCCATGGCCGAAGCCGCCCGTGGTCACGGCAAACCCGACGCGGCCGCGAACATCGTCGATGATCTCTTCGAGTGGCTCGAGGGGGCGAGCGGCGCCACGCCCTCCGACGACGACGAGGACGAGGCGCAGGGCGAGCCGGAGGGCGGCCCCACGCGCGGCCCGTCGCACGGGCTGCGGAGCGCCGACGCCTATCGCCCGCGACATCGCATGAGCGCGCGCAAGCCGCTCGTGGTCGACGGGGCCGAGTGGTCCTTCTCGAACCAGACGACCTACATCTGTTAGAACGCGTTCCATGTCGAACTTGGAGAAGACCGCCCTCGTCGTCGGCGCGGCGAGCGGGATGGGACGAATTCACGCGCGGAGGCTGGCTTCCCGCGGGATGAAGGTGGCGATCGCCGATCGCGACGAGAAGGGCCTCGCGGAGACCAACGCGGGTCACCCCGAGATGCTCCGGCTCCCGTGCGACGTGACGGATCCCGAGAGCGTCGGGCGGATGGTCGAGCGCGCGCTCGCGGAGCTCGGCTCGATCGATCGGCTCGTCCACACCGCCGGCATCATGCCCACGAACCTCATCGTGGACGCCTCACCCGACGAGGTGAAGCGCGTGATGCGCGTGAACTACGAGGGCGCGGTCAACGTCGTCTCCGCCGTGCTCCCCTCGATGCGCGCGGCGTCGAAGGGGCGGATCATCGTCTACGGCTCGGTCGCGGGCTACGCGCTCACGCCGCACCTCGGCGCATACTGCGCGTCGAAGGCCGCGACGAACGCCTACGTGGAGATCCTCGGCGAAGAGCTGAAGGGCACGGGCGTCCACGTCCACCTCATCTGCCCGCCGATGGTGAACACGCCGCTCATCGAGCAGGCGCGCGGCACCTCGAACCCCAAGAGCATCCAGCAGGCCACGCGCGAAGGGCTCCTCGCCGATCCCGAGAAGGTCGTCGAGGCCGTCGACCGCGCGGTGGAGAAGGGCGAGCGCGTGGTCTTCCCGCTCGCCGCGGCGAAGGCCCTCCACCTGGCGCGCCGCTACGCGCCGGGGTTGCTCTGGAAGATCATCCGCCGCTCCGAAGAGATGTGAGCGCCGTTCCAGTGGGGGGCCGCGGTTTCCGTGGCCCCCTTGCGCTTTTCACGCACGATCGTTCACGATCTTGGAGTAGCATTCCGTGTAGTTCGATTTATTTGCTCATGGCGGCAGCGGGACACGAGCGGCGTTGGGGGCGGCGCGCTCGGCGCAGATCGAGCTCCTCCCGCTGGGGATCGGCCCGATCTGGGCGGCGATCCACGCTGAGTGCGCCGTCGAGATCCTCGGCCGCACGCCCTGGATCCCGGTTCCGTCGGCCTCCGAGCTCATCCCCGGCGTAATCGCCCACCGAGGGCGCGCGGTGGCCGTGCTCGACCTCGGGGTGGTGCTCCCCGATCTTCCCCGGCTCACCGCGCGATCGACACGCGAGCGTGTGGTGATCGCGAGGACCTCGCTCGGTCTCGTCGCGCTCCCGGTGGAGAAGGTGCACGAGGTCGTCTCCGTCCCGAGCGCGGAGGTCCGTGAGGCGACGCTCACCCGCGGCTCACCCTTCGAGGTGACGATCGACGACAAGGCGATGCCGCTCGTCGACCTGGAGACGATCCTCGAGCAGCGTGGGCTCGCGAGGCCGGGGGCCGGATGACGCGCGGCGAGGGTTGGATGATGACGGTCGCCGACCCCGCCTTTCGTTGGGGCGTCGACGCGTCCCGCGTGGAGCGGGTGATCGGCCGAGCGGAGTGGAGCGGCGCCATGCCCGTGGACGGGGCCGCGCGCCTCGGCGGCGGAGTGATTCGGGACGAAGCGACGCGCGTGATGCTCTTCGCGACGGAGACGGAGGCGCTCCCCCTCCTCGCCCGAGGTGAGATCGCGCTCGAACGCGTGGACGGCGAGGCGCGCTCGCCCGTCCCCGAGCTGCTCCGACGCGCGGGATGCTCCGACGCGCTCCTCGGCTTCGTGTTCCGAGGACCCGGCGAGGTCACCTTCCTCGTCGCCCCCGAATTGCTCACGCCCCCCGTCACGTCCGAGGAGAGTCACGCATGATTCGTTCGCTCACCCTCCGCATCCTCGCGATCTACCTCCCGCTCGACCTCTTCTTCTCGACGGCGCTCTGCTTCGCGCACCTCGGGCTCTTCGATCTCGAACATGCGGGGCCGTACATGGTCGCCTTCGCGGCCCTCTGGCCTTTCCGCTTCTTTGGTTGGGCGGTGCTCGTCGCGTCGAGCCTCAAGCCCGTGAGCGCCCTCGCCCTCGCCGGGCGCCTCGCGACGGATCAAGAGGTCGCGACGGCCGAGGAGGCGCTCCGCCGCGGCCGCTCGAGGCTCCCCGTCATCTACGGGCTCGGGTGGTTCACGCACCTCGCCCTCGCCACCCTCTACATGGCGTGGCTCTACCCCGAGCCGGAGGCCGTGAGCGCGTACAGCCTCGAGGCCTCCTTGCTCCTCGTGCTCGGGGTGCTGGCCGGCGCGCTCGTCTTCGCCGTGCCCCTCTTCCTCGTGCTCACCAACGGGGAAGCCACCTCGCTCTCGCTCGAGTCGCAGATGCGGGGAATCGAGCCGCGGATCGGGCAGAGCTCGCTCCAGCATCGCATCACGGCCCTCGCGCTCGGGCTCGGCATCGCGCCCACCCTCTTCGTGGCCTCGCTCGGCTATTCCAGCGCGGGTCTCGCGGAGCTCGAGCTGCTCGGGCGCGACGCGACGAGCGCGGCCCTCGAGCTCGCGGCCGCTGCTGCCGGGGAGGAGCGCGTGCCCCCCGTCGAGGAGCGCCACCGCGCGGGCGCCGTGATGCGGCGCGCCGAAGGGATCACCGGGCCGGTGGCGGCGCTCGCCTCGTCTTCGCCGGTGCTCGCGAAGGCGCTCGAAGACGCCGTGCGCCAAGGCAAGGCGCTCAGCCGCGTCGATCGCGGCGCGGGCGTGGCCATCGCCGCCGCGCCCGTCGACGGAGATCGGGTGGCCGTCGCGGTGCTCCGCACGAGCCGCGAGCGGGTGAGCTCCTTCCTCATCGCGGCGGTGGCCTTCGTGCTCACGGTCCTCGCGTGGGCGCCCATCAGCGCGGCGATGTTCTCGCGCTCGATCACCGTGCCCATCGCGCA
>JAAYBZ010000178.1 GCA_012744445.1 Myxococcales bacterium
CCCTGGCTCTACCTCCACCCCGACGAGGAGCGCTTCGACGAGAAGGTCGCGCTCCTGCTCGCGCACGCCCCCGCCTTCGACGGCATCGCGGCCGCCTTCGACGTGCGCGAGGCCGAGCGGCTCGCGGCCTCGACCGACCCCCTCGAGCGCGCGGTGGGGCTGAGCCTCCCGCCCGACGCCGACTTCGACCTCTACCTCGTCACCGAGCGGGGCGCGCACTTCGGCCTCGGCGAGGGCGGGACGAGCCACGGCGGGCCCTACCCCGAGGAGCGTGAGGTGCCGGGGCTCTTGATCGGGGCGGGCGTCGGCCGGGGGACGAGCGTCTCGCCGCGCTCGATGCGCGACTTCCACCACACCCTCCGCGCCCTCCTCGGGCTCCCGCTCGATCGCGACGCGCGCGTGCTCCCTGGCCTCCGCTGAGGTTCAGGGCGAGACGAGCTCCACCTCGAGGCGATAGGCGCCGTGGCCCTGGGTCTTCGGCGCCGCCACGATCATGAGCTTGTAGGTGCCGTCCTCGGGGAGGACCTCTTCGATCTCGGCGCGCGTCACGCCGAAGCGGGCGTCGTCATTGGAGGCGATCCGGGCGTCTCCGGCCCCGAGGAGGTGGAGCATGGGGTCGAAGTCCTCGCTCACGAGGACCGCGCGGAGCCTCTGTCCCTTCTTCCCGCGGAGCTCGAAGGCGTCGTAGGTCGTGCCGTCGTCGAGGCGCGCGTCGCCCGGCTCGAGCCGCCCCTCGATCACCTCGTCGAAGCCCTGTTCCACGGATGATACGCAGGCCGCGACCATCCAGAGCAAGAGGAACGTCCACCTCATCTTCTTCTCCCGTAGAAGCTCGCGCGTAGGAACGCGGTCGTGTTGGTCGCGACGCTGAAGGCCCGGCCCTCGTCGCGCAGGCCGTAGATGACGAGGAGCACGCCCGCCCCGAAGCGCTTGCCGAGCGCGAAGGAGACGTCGAGGGTGCTCCGGAGCGTGTGCGTGTTCCGGCGGCCGACGCTCGCCCAGAAGTAGTCGACGAAGCCGCGGAGGACGAGCTTGGTCTCGCCCTCGCTCAGCACCGGGAGGTTCGCCGCCTCGAGCCGGAAGCCGAAGCCGGGCTCGAGCTGCCGGTGCGGGTCGAGCGCCTCGAACTGGAAGCCGCCGCGGACCGAGAGGAGCACGGGCTCCATCAGCCGGAAGAGCGCGCCGACCGTGGGGCGCACGAAGAGGTGGTGGAAGCCGCGCGTGCCCTGCGTGAACTCGCTCTCGACGTACATCTCGGCGAAGGGCTCGGGGACGTAGATCTTGGGGCGCTCGGCGCGGAAGCCGAGCCATTTGGCCCGCGAGAGGAGCGAGACGAAGTCGTCGCCCTCGACCGTGCCCTTGGCCTCGTCGCGGACGACGCGGTAGCGGAGGTCGAAGCGGTTCTCCCACCCGAACTCGCGGGAGACGCCGCCGAAGTCGGCCTGGGAGGTCACGCCGAGCGTGAGCGAGTCCTGCCGGTCGAGCTGGCTCTCCTGGTAGCCTCCCGGGTTGCGCACCACGGTCCCGCCGAAGTTGGCGTCGGCCGTGAGGCGGCCGTACCACTCCATCCGGTCCCCGGGGTCGAGGACCACGTCGCGCGGATCGCCCGCCCGCTCGACCTCGAGGAAGGCGAGGAGCGCCCCGCGCACGCGCTGCGAGGTGGGGTGGAACTTGGCCGCCGGGGGAAGCGGGGGCCCCCTCCGCTCGAGCGCGCGCGTGGTGACCACGCGGAAGAGGCCCTCGTCGGCCACCGTCGCGTCGAAGAGCGTGACCCGCTCGCCAGGGCGCCCCTCGTCCTTCACCTCGAGGCCGGGGAAGACGAGGAGCTTCCGCGCGTCGGCGGATTTGGCGAGGGCTTTCAGCCACTTGCCGTCGACCTCGGCCAAAACGTAGGGGTCGTCGAGGGCCACGCCGACCTCGACGTCGCCCCGCGAGAGGGTCCGCGGGCGCATCGGGGCGAAGCCCTCGACCACGGCGCTCCGCGGGAGGATCACGAGGTCGGCGCCGGTCGCCGCCTGGCCTACGGACGCCGTGAGGGCGAGGAGGTCCGCCGCGTCGAGGTCCCGGTCGAGCGCCCCGCCCGGCAGCGCCCCGCCCCAGGCCTCGCAGTACCGCGCCCCGACCGCCTCGAGGTAGCGGGCCACGGCCGGCGCCGGCTCCTCGGCGGGGGCGATCATCCGCGCGCGGAAGTCGAGGCCCTCGGGCGAGCCCACGTTCCGGAGGTCGATCTGGGCGGCCCCGCCGATGGGCGCGGCGATCACGGGCGGCTCCTGGGTCATCGGCCGCGCGAACATCACCTCCGAGCCGCCGCGCGCGCTGAGGATGAAGTCGGGGCGCTCCTCGGGGCTCAGCTTGGAGGCGATCGAGAGGGTGCGCCCGAAGGCGGCGGCGCCCTCCCCGTCGTCGACCGTGGCCACGACCACCTGCGCGCCGAGCCTTCGGGCGAGCTTCACGGCCTCGGGGAGGCTCCGCTCGATGGGCAAAAGGCGGAGCGAGGCCGCGTCCTCCGGGTCGAGGTGGTCGAGCGCTCGTGGGCCCACGAAGGCCAGGAAGGCGAGCCGGAGCTCGCCGAGGTGGAAGAGCGAGACGCCGTCCCCCGCCGTGACGAGGGCCTCGCAGAGCTCGCGCCGCGGCTCGTCGCAGACGAGGTTGGTGGCGACGAGCGGGATCCCCCGATCGGCGAGCGCCCGCGCGAAGGCCACGAGGTCGGCCGGGGGCAGGTAGAAGTCCTCCTCGCCGAGGGCGAGCGCCCGGTAGCCGAGCTCGGCCACGAGATCGGCGAGCCGCGACGGAGCCTCGGCCACCGCGAAGCGCGAGACGCCGTGCGGCGAGGAGAAGCCGCCCGCGTCGAAGGCGAAGCCCAGCGGGACGCGCTCGAGCACGGGGGCGATCTCCCCTGCGAGGTGGGCGAAGGGAGAGGGCTCGAGCAGCGCCTCCTCCCCGCATCGCGCCTCGGCGAGGTGCCCCCGCACCCCGGCCGTCGCCACCACCCGGAAGGGCTGCTCGCCCTGCGCACGCGCCACGGCCCCGAGGGAGAGGGCGAGGAGGAGGGCGGCGGCGGCGATCCGGCCCCGCTTTTGGGCGACGCACACGAGGGCGCATCGTCCGCGATGTCGGGCCGCAGTTCAAGCGAGCGCGCCGAGAGGGCGCCCGAGCCCCCGAGGCGCCCGCGCCTCCCCTCGCACGCCCGCCGAAAAACCCAATCCTTTCGCGCGAGCCCTCCGAAATTCGAACCGCGTTTGTACCAGAATCGATACATCATGGCGCGTTTCCGGCTCGTTCGCGCTCGACCGGGGGTGCGATCCAAGCCATTGTTTTCATTGAGATCGGCCGAGGCGCGTGGGAGGCGGGCGAGGGTCGGGATGGGCTGGCGACGCCCGTCTGATACGGGGTGGGGCGATCGCGCCGCCACGAAAATTGCGCTCGATCAACACCTCGAAATTGCACACTTATTCAGGAAAGCGACGACCTCCCCTCCATCCCCCTCTTGACCGCGGACCCGGTCGAGGGCTAAGCCCGGGCCTTCCACAACCCCTTGTGGACCTCAGGGTGGGATAGCACCTATGGGTTGTGGATTATTTGTGGAGAAGCGGATCCGCGGGCGAGAGTCGGCGGCATCTGGTAGGCGAGAGATTCGCCAAAGGCGGTGGAGGCGACGATGGCATTCGAGGCGAGCGAGACGGGCGCGATGAGCGGCGGAAAGGCCAAGGCGGTCGAGAGGGCGGAGATCAGCCAGCGCGCGGGGGGGTTGAAGGTCGAGCGGCACCTCACGCGGCCGGGCGAGAACGCCCTGGAGACCGTGAACTACGTGAAGCGGGACAGCGTGATCTCGAACCCCGACGGGTCGGTGGTCTTCGAGGCGCGCGGTGTGGACGTGCCGGAGGGCTGGTCGCAGCTCGCCACGGACATCGCCGTCTCCAAGTACTTCCGTAAGGCGGGGCTCCACGGCGATCCCAAGAAGGGCGAGCGCTCGGTCCGCGAGCTCGTCTACCGCGTCGCCCACACCATCCGCGAGGCCGGCGAGGAGTTCGGCGGGTACTTCGCCGACGAAGAGGCGGCGGAGACCTTCGAGCAGGAGCTCGCCCACCTCCTCGTACACCAGAAGGCCGCCTTCAACAGCCCGGTGTGGTTCAACTGCGGCCTCTACCACCACTACGGCATCGAGGGCTCCGGGGGGAACTGGGCGTGGGATCCGGCCACCGACGCCATCACGATGACGGAGAACGCCTACGTCCGCCCCCAGTGCTCGGCCTGCTTCATCCAGTCGGTCGAGGACGACCTCATGGCGATCTACGACCTCGTGAAGAACGAGGCGCGCCTCTTCAAGTACGGCTCGGGCACGGGCACCAACTTCTCCAAGATCCGCGGCAAGCAGGAGAAGCTCTCGGGCGGCGGCACCTCGAGCGGCCTCATGAGCTTCCTCGAGGTCCTCGACCGCGCGGCAGGCGCCACCAAGAGCGGCGGCACCACCCGCCGCGCCGCCAAGATGGTCTGCCTCGACATGGACCATCCCGAGATCGTCGACTTCATCGAGTGGAAGGCGCGCGAGGAGCGGAAGGCCCAGGCCCTCATCGCGGCCGGCTACGACCCCGACTTCAACGGCGAGGCCTATCACACGGTCAGCGGCCAGAACTCCAACAACTCGGTCCGCGTCTCCGACGAGTTCATGCGCGCGGTCGAGGCCGACGGCGACTGGCACACCCGCTTCCGCACCACCGGCGAGATCTGCGACACCTACAAGGCGCGCGAGCTCTGGGACAAGGTCGCGGAGGCCGCGTGGCAGTGCGCCGATCCGGGCGTCCAGTACGACAGCACCATCAACGACTGGCACACCTGCCCCAACACCGATCGCATCAACGCGAGCAACCCGTGCTCCGAGTACATGTTCCTCGACAACACGGCTTGTAACCTCGCGTCGATCAACCTCACCAAGTTCCTCAACGAAGACGGCACGTTCGACGTCGAGGGCTATCGCCAGGCCATCCGCGTCCTCATCATCGCGATGGACATCCTGGTCGACTTCGCGAGCTACCCCACGCAGCAGATCGCGAAGAACAGCCACGACTACCGTCCGCTCGGCCTCGGCTACGCCAACCTCGGCACGCTGCTCATGCAGCTCGGCATCCCCTACGACTCCGACAAGGGGCGGTCGATCGCGAGCGCGCTGACGGCGATCCTCTGCGGCCACGCCTACGCCACCTCGGCCGAGATCGCGGCCACCAAGGGGCCCTTCACCGGCTTCCGCAAGAACCGCCAGCCGATGCTCCGCGTGATCGGCAAGCACCGCGAGGCCGCCTACCTCATCGACGACCCGCAGGGTCACGGGATGATCGAGGGCGAGCGCGCCGGCTGCCCGCCCGAGCTCGTGAGGGCCGCGCGTGAGGACTGGGACCTCGCCCTCGAGCTCGGCGAGAAGTTCGGCTTCCGCAACGCCCAGGCCACCGTGCTCGCCCCGACGGGCACGATCGGCCTCCTCATGGACTGCGACACGACGGGCATCGAGCCCGACTTCGCGCTCGTGAAGTTCAAGAAACTCGCCGGCGGCGGCTACTTCAAGATCGTCAACCAGAGCGTGCCCAGCGCGCTCCGGCGGCTCGGCTATACCGAGGCGCAGATCGCCGACATCGTCAGCTACGTCACGGGCACCAACACCTTCACGGGCGCGCCGCACATCGGGCGGAAGACGCTCCTCGAGAAGGGCCTCACCGAGCGTGACCTCGAGAAGGCCGAGAAGGCGCTCCCCGGCGTCTTCGACGTGAGCCAGGCGCTCTCGCCCTGGGTCCTCGGCACCGAGGCCTTCGAGCGGCTCGGCATCCCGTCCGAGACGTACAACAAGCCGGGCTTCAGCCTGCTCTCCCACTTCGGCCTGAGCGCCGCGCAGATCGAGGAGCTCAACGACGTGGTCATCGGCCGGATGACCATCGAGGGTGCGCCCCACCTCCGCGCGGAGCACCTCCCGGTCTTCGACTGCGCCAACCGCTGCGGCAAGAAGGGCAAGCGCTTCCTCCCGCCGATGAGCCACATCACGATGATGGCGGCGGCGCAGCCCTTCCTCTCGGGCGCCATCTCCAAGACGGTGAACCTCCCCCACGACGCCACCGTCGAGGACGTGAAGCGCATCTACATGGAGGGCTGGAAGCTCGGGCTCAAGGCCGTGGCGCTCTACCGCGACGGCTCCAAGGCCAGCCAGCCGCTCAACGCCAAGGAAGACAAGAAGGCCGAGGCCAAGGAGGCCGCGGTCGTGGAGAAGGTCGCGGCCGCCCCGGCCAAGCCCATCCGCGAGGGCGCGCGTCCGCCGGCCACCGTGCGTCACCGCCTCCCGGCGCGCCGCACCGGCTTCACGCAGGAGGCGCGCATCGGCGGGCACAAGGTCTTCCTCCGCACCGGTGAGTACGAGGACGGCTCGCTCGGCGAGATCTTCATCGACATGCACAAGGAAGGCGCCGCCTTCCGCTCGCTGATGAACTGCTTCGCCATCAGCGTCTCGATGGGCCTCCAGCACGGCGTGCCCCTCGAGAACTACGTCGAGCAGTTCACCTTCAGCCGCTTCGAGCCGCAGGGCATCGTCGAGGGTCACCCGAACATCAAGTTCGCGACCTCCATCGTCGACTACGTCTTCCGGGTCCTCGGCGTGGAGTATCTCAAGCGATACGACTTCGCCCAGGTGCCGCCCAAGGAAGAGGCCGAGGAGCTGACGAGCCCCACGGACCACGCCGCGGCCAAGCGCGCCGAGGCTGCGACGCCCGCCGTCGCCGAGGTCGAGATCCAGAAGGCCGAGCAGGCCACCTTCGGCTTCGAGGCCCCGGCGGCGGGTCCGCGTGACGCGCTCAGCCAGCAGCTCGGCGAGATGATGGGTGACGCCCCGATGTGCGACAAGTGCGGCCACATCACCGTCCGCAACGGGGCCTGCTATCGCTGCCTCAACTGCGGCAACTCGATGGGCTGCTCCTGATCCGACGCCCGGCGAGGTGAGCCCCGCAGGGGGCTCGCCTCGCGCGTCGGGGGTGCGCCGCGATCGCCGCGCGTAGGATCTCGCGTGAGCCGCGCGAGCGCACCCCACCTGCGGAGCCTGCTCCTCTGTCTCGGATGGGCCCTTACGTGGGTCCTCGGCTGCGACGGCATCGACGTGGCGCCGCCGATCGGTGACGCCGGCCTCGACGCCTCCGCCGGCGACGGCTCCGTCCCGCCCGACGGGGGGGCGACGACGCTGCCGCCCGCGGGCTCCTCCCCGCCGCGCGCGCCGCTCCCCTCCGGTTGCGGCGACGGCCAGTGCGATGGCGGCGAGTCCTGCGTCTCCTGCCCGAGTGACTGCGGGCCCTGCGTCGCCGGCGGCTGCGGCGACGGCGTCTGCGGCCCGGCCGAGTCCTGCTCGAACTGCCCCGCGGATTGCGCGCCCTGCGTCACGGGCTGCGGCGACGGCGTCTGCGATCCGCTCGAGCGCTGCGACTCCTGCCCGCTCGACTGCGGGACCTGCGAGCCGGTCTGCGGCGACGGAATCTGCGAAGGCTCCGAGCTCTGCTCGAGCTGCCCGGTGGACTGCGGCCTCTGCTTCCCCGAGTGCGGCGACGGCGTCTGCGACGCGAACGAGCGCTGCGACTCCTGCCCCCGGGATTGCGGCGAGTGCCTCCCGCCCGTGCCCCTCCCCTGAACGAAGAAAGGCGCCGACCGGAGCCGGCGCCCTTCGGCGATGGTATCAGACCTGAATCAGAGGTCGTCGCAGGGCGTGCCGAGCTCGCGCCCGAGGTAGACGCCGAGCTCGTTGAAGATGAGCCCGAGGTTCTCCTGCACCGGGAGCGCCTTGAGCTCGTCCTTCTTCTTGCCGCTGACCCAGAGCGCCTCGTCGCGATCGACGATGAGACGGAGGACGCCCGACTTGCTCTCGAAGACCTCGCCCTCGCTGTCGCTGACGACGTCCTTCATGTCGAGGCGCTGGAGCGCCCCGCGGCGGCCGCGGTAGAGGTGGAAGTCCTTGGCCGTGGCCTCGGTGTTGCCACGGTCGACGTAGTAATAGGTGCCCGATTTGTCGCGCGCGAGGGCGTGGGGGACGCGGTCGAAGGGGCTCGGGCTGCGCGGGAGCGCGAGCACCTCGGCCTTGGTCTCGGCGGACGCGATCTGGAGCGGGACCTCGCGCGTGCCGCAGTGGAGCCGGCAGGCGCCGCCCGTGACCTCGACGTAGCTGTAGTAGCGGAGATCGTGGCCGCGGAACGAGTCGTTGTGCCGCTCGTTGAAGAAGCGCGGGTCCTGGAACCAGCCCTCGGAGAGGCCCCAGGGCTCGGCGATGCGGTAGAGGCCCTGGCGCGTGCCGTAGGCGAGCTTCTCGCCCTCGTCGGCCCGCGGCGAGATCACCACGAAGTGCTCGCTCTCCGGGTCGGTGCACACCGTGGTCGACTCGAAGACGATCTTGCGGCCGAGCGTGCCGTGCTCGGGATCCGGCGCTTCGAGGAGCGCGGCGAGGGCGTTCTGGTCGAGGTTCACGCTCTCGAGCGAGAACGAGAAGGCGAGCGTCTCGCCCTCGAGTGAGACACGGGGCTCCTTCTCCTCGACGAGCCGGCACTCGACCTCACGCACGTTGGCGCGGGCCCACGCGGCGCCGCCCTCGCGATCGCAGACGGTGCGGAGCGCCGAGAGGACGCCGTCGCAGCGCGACTCGATGGATTGGGTGAGCAGCACCTCGTCGCTCACGCGCTCCCAGTCGATGCGGGCGCCGAGTCCCTCGTGCTCGCAGGCGCGGCGGGTGGCGGCGAGGTTCGACTCGAGCCCCTGCTCCTCCTGCGCGATCTCGTACTCGCGATCGAAGCGCTGGATCGCGTCGATCTTCCCCTCGTCGAGGAGCTTCGCGTATTGGGCGGCGATCTCCGCGCCGAGCCCCTCGCGGACGTCCTCGACCTGCTTGGCGGGCCGGCTGTCGCGGGCGTTGGGCGCGTGGAGGCGCCAGGGCGCCGACCCGTCGGCCCCCTGGCGGATGCCGTAGAGCACGGAGCGCTCGCGCCCGTGGACGCGCGTGACCCAGCGCTTGCCGTAGTCGGTGGACTCGAAACGGTAGGGGAGCGGGATCCCCTCGAGCTCGCTCCCGTTGCCGTAGAAGCGGATGAGCGCGGTGTTCGGCTCGGTGAGGTGCGCGACCTCGGCGCGCCAGTCGTCGGCCTGGAAGACCTCGACCGACGCGACGGCCGGCGGCGGCGTGCTCGCGGGCGAGGTCTGTCCGCCGCCGCACGCGGCGAGGATCGTGACGAGGGCGATCAAATAGGACGGTCGTTGCATCGGGGTCCCCTTCCGGGGTGGTTCTAACCCGTCCCCGCCCCCCTTGGGAACCCAGCCATCAGAGGGTCTCGCGCGCGAAGGTGTCGCACGCCTCGAAGCGGCCGTTCTCGAAGCCCCGGCGGATCCACTCGACCCGGCGCGCGCGGGTGCCGTGCGTGCCCGGCTCGAGGAGCTGCGCCTCGTCCTCGCGGGAGAGGAGCGCCTCGCCGAGCTGCGCCGCGGCGTCCATGCCCGCCTCGAGATCGCCCGGGTGGAGGAGCTCCCGCTCGGTCGCGATCCGCGACCAGACCCCGGCGTAGCAGTCGGCTTGGAGCTCGAGGCGCTCCTCGAGGTCCTCGCGGCGGCTCGGCCAGCGGGCCTGCTGACGCCGCGTGCGGCCCTCGACGCCCTGCACCGTCTGGAGGTGGTGGCCGAGCGCGTGGGCGAGCACGTAGGTCTCGGCGAAATCGCCGTCCGCGCCGAAGCGCCGGCGGAGGTCCCGGTACTGGCCGAGGTCCACGTAGACCCGCCGCTCGGCCGGGCAGTAGAACGTGCCCCGGACCACCCCCGGCTGACCGCAGGGCGTACGGACGCGGTCGGTGAAGTGCGCGATCTTGGCCGCGGCGTAGGTCTGCCCGCGCTCGCCGAGCTCCCGCTCGAAGGTCGCCTGCACGTGGTCGACGACGTAGTCCGCGAATTGCGCGAGCTCCACCTCGGCCTCGGAGCGCGGGATCGGCGCGCCCGGCTCGGGGCTCACCACGAGCGTCGGCTTCGCCTCGAAGAACGAGGTGAACCGGCGTTGGAAGACGAGGCTCAGGGCGAAGAGCGCGAGGAGCCCGAGGAGGCCGACGCGGAGGCCCGTCCGGGAAGGACGCCCCGGGCGGATGTCGGTCTTGCGGATGCGGAGCGCCACGGCCTCCAACATGCGGAGCGCGGGGAGCCGGCCGAAAGCCCCGGCAGAGGGCTTAGGCATCACCGCCCGGAGGGCGTCGCGCGTTTCCGACATCCTTCCAAGACGAACTATATGGACGGCGCCATCGCGGGGCGCTGCGGGCGGCGATTTCAATCTTTTCGGCGATAAACGGGCCCTCTTTGCGTCGAACAATCCTTTCATGTAAAAGGATTCTCCCCCCTTGGAGAACCCATTGACCCTACGCACGCGCCCGCTGCGCCCCGACGACGGCCCCGCCCTCGCCGCCTTCGTCCGAGGGTGCGGGGTCCTCGACCCCAACTCCACCTACGCCTACGTCCTGCTCGCCGATCGCTTCGGGGACCACGGCGTGGTGGCCGAGGACGAGGGCCGCCTGCTCGGGTTCGTCACCGGGTTCCGGGATCCGCGCGATCCGCGGACGCTCTTCCTCTGGCAGATCGGGGTCGCCGCCGAGGCGCGCGGCCGGGGCGTGGGCGGCGCGCTGCTCGACGCCTTCGTCGCGCTCGAGGCCAACCGCTCGGCGGAGGCCCTCGAGACCACCATCGCCGAGGGCAACGCGCCCTCCGAAGCCCTCTTCCGCGCGTTCGCCCGCCGCCTCGGCGCGACGTTCACGCCGGTCGGCGCCTACGCGTCGGCGCTCCTCGACGGAAAGCCCGAAGAGCGCCTCGTGCGCATCGCGCCGCTTCCCCGACCCGCGAAACCTCTCGAGGCCTGAATGGACATCATCGAACGACTCGAATCCAACGTGCGGACGTACTGCCGCTCCTTCCCCACCACGTTCACGCGCGCCGAGGGCGCGTGCCTCTTCGACTCGCGCGGGCGGCGGTACATCGACTTCTTCGCAGGCGCCGGCGCGCTCAACTACGGCCACAACGAGCCGAGGATGCAGGCCGCCCTCGTGGATTACATCCGCTCGAACGGCATCACGCACTCGCTCGACATGACGACCGAGGCGAAGGTCCGCTTCCTCGAGTCGGTCGAGACGCGCCTCCTCCGGCCGCGCGGCCTCGACTACAAGGCCCTCTTCCCCGGCCCCACGGGGACCAACGCCGTCGAGACGGCGATCAAGCTCGCCCGACGCGCCACCGGCCGGAGCGAGATCCTCGCCTTCACCAACGCCTTCCACGGCATGACGCTCGGCTCGCTCGCGCTGAGCGGGAACTCGGGCAAGCGCGCGGGCGCCGGCGTCCCGCTCCCCTTCGCCAGCTGCGCGCCCTTCGCGAGCTACGGCCACGCCGAGATGGACACGCTCGCCCACCTCCGCACGCTCCTCGAGGACTCGAGCAGCGGCTTCGACACGCCGGCGGCGATCATCGTCGAGACGGTGCAGGCGGAGGGCGGCGTGAACGTCGCTTCCGACGCCTGGGTCCGCGGCCTCGCCGAGCTCGCGAAGGACCTCGGCATCCTGCTCATCGTCGACGACATCCAGGTCGGCTGTGGCCGCACCGGCGCCTTCTTCTCCTTCGAGCGAGCCGGCGTCGCGCCCGACATCGTCTGCCTCTCGAAGTCGCTCTCGGGCTACGGCCTCCCGCTCTCGATGGTGCTCCTCCGGCCCGAGCTCGACGTCTTCGAGCCCGGCGAGCACAACGGGACCTTCCGCGGGCACAACCTCGCCTTCGTCACGGCGCGCACGGCGCTCGAGACCTATTGGTCGGACGATACGCTCACGCGCGAGGTCGAGCGGAAGGCCGCGCGCGCCGCGGAGACGCTCGGCGCGATCGCGGCCGAGCACGGGGGCACGGAGCGCGGGCTCGGGCTCATCCGGGGCGTCGAGTTCGACGATCCCGGCCTCGCCAAGCGCGCCTCGGCCGAGGCCTTCGCGCGCGGCGTCGTGATGGAGACGGCGGGCCCCGAGGACACGGTCCTCAAGCTTCTCTGCCCGCTCACCATCGACGACGCGCTCCTCGACGAGGGGCTCGCGAGGGTCCGCGAAGCGGTGAAGGCCGCCGCATGCGGCCGCGAGGCCGAGAGGCCGGCCGCTCCCGCGGAGGTGACGGCGTGATCGTCCGCAAGCTCGAAGAGATGGCCGCGCGCACCGTCGAGGGCGCGACGTGGAAGAGCCGTCGCCTCCTCCTCCGCGGCGACGGCATGGGCTTCTCGATGCACGACACGGTGCTCTACGCCGGGACGCGCACCGAGATGCACTACAAGCACCACCTCGAGGCGGTCTACTGCATCGAAGGGCGCGCGCGGATCTTCGAGGTGCGCACGGGCAAGGTGCACGAGATCGAGCCCGGCACGCTCTACGCGCTCGACGAGCACGACCACCACGTCCTCGAAGCGGTGACGGACTTCCGCTGCGTCTGCGTGTTCAACCCGCCGCTCGTCGGCCCGGAGACGCACGGCCCCGACGGAGCCTATCCCCTCCTCGAGGAGGACTGAGCGATCGTGGCGTTGCCTTGCGCGCCTCGCCCGCGCGGCCGATCCTCCACGCGATGACGAACCGATTCGAGGAGAGCATCCTCCGCTCCCTGCGGCGGATGATCCGCGCGCTCGACATCCAGTCGAAGCACCTCGCGCAGCGTCATCACCTCACGGGGCCGCAGCTCGTCTGCCTCCGCCAGATCCAGCGCGCGGGCGAGATCACGCCGGGCGAGCTCGCGAAGAGCGTCTCGCTGAGCCAGGGCACCGTCACCGGCATCCTCGAGCGGCTCGAGGCGCGCGGGCTCGTCTCCCGCTCGCGCGATCCGCGCGACCGCCGTCGCCTCCGCGTCTCGCTCACCGAGAAGGGCGAGGAGACGATCCGCTCGGCGCCCTCCCCGCTCCAGGAGGACTTCATCGCGCGCCTCGCCGCGCTCCCCGAGGGAGAGCAGGCGATGATCGACTGGGTGCTCTCGCGCGTCGTCGAGATGATGGAGGCCTCGAACCTCGACGCGGCGCCGATGCTCTCCACCGGCCCGATGCTCGCCGACCATCGCGAGGTGGCGGCCTATCACGAGGCGAGCGTCGACGACGATCCCGTCCCACGCGAGGATTGAGTCAGGGCGTCTTGCCCACGCCGCTCGCGGCGGTCTCGCTCACGTCGACGCGCGGCGCTTCGACGCGGACCTGCATCGGCGCGATGGCCTGGCCGCCGCGCTGGACGACCACGATGACCGCACCCGAATGCGCGTCCTCGGGCACGCGCACGAGGAGCGCGTCGCGGGAGCGCTCGACGACCTCGGCGATCGCGCCGCCCACGCTCACGTAGATCGCGCGGTTCGCCTCGCCGAAGCCGCTGCCCTTGATGCGGAGCAGGCCGCCGGCCTTGACGACCGTCGGCGTGATCGCGTGGATGGCGGGCGGCTCGTGGTAGCGGAGGATCTTGATCTCGCCGGCGCGCACGACCGTGCCGTTCCGCTTCACGACGAGCTCGCCGCTGCGCGCCCGCTCCGGGATCCGCGCCTTGATCGTGTACGGCGAGATCACGCGTACCGCGAGCTCGAGGTCGCCGAGGAAGACGCGGGTTCCGTCACCGAAGCCGCGTCCTCGGATCTCGACCTCCTCCAGCGCGATCGCCTCGCGGGGCACGTACGAGCGCACCTCGAGCGGCGGTGCCGCGGCGAGCGCCGCGTGTTGGGTGACGGCGAACACGATCGTGGCGAAGAGCCCAAGACGCCGGTAGTGCATGGCGGTATCCCCCCGGGGAGGCACCTTCACGTGTGCCGATCCCCGGTTGGAACCTACGCCGATCCCGGACCGGCTCTTCCTCGGTCTCGGAGCCTCAGGCGGCGACGATGCCGCGCGACGCCGTAGTGCGATCGTCGCGCCGATCGCCGCCTACGAGGAGCCGGCTCGCGAAGGCGTGCTCGATCGCCGCGCGATCACGGATCAGCGGGGCGAGCGCGCGCGAGACGGCGCGCGCCGAAGGGATGCGATCCTGGATGCGCCGCGAGAGGAGCGATCCGATGAGCGCCGCGAGCTCGTCCGAGACGTCGCTCGAGATCGACTGGATGGGCGGGGCGTCGGTCGTGAGGATGCGGCGCAGGAGATCGGTCGCGTTGCGCCCTTGGAAGGGGAGCTGCCCGGTTCGCGCCTCGAAGAGCGTGACGCCAAGGCTGAAGAGGTCGGCGCGCGCGTCGACGTTGGGCTCGCCCGCGGCCTGCTCCGGCGAGACGTAGTTCGGCGTGCCGTACACGCGCCCGCGCTCGCGGGCTTTCTCGTCGGGAGGGGCGTCGTGCGAGGCGCAGACGCCGAAGTCGAGGAGCCGCACCTCGAGCTTGCCGTGCGGCGCGCGGTCGAGGAGGACGTGCTCGGGCTTGATGTCGCGGTGGACGTAGCCGGCCGCGTGGACCGCGTGGAGGATCGCGGCGAGGCGCGCGCCCACGACCGCCACCTCCGCGCAGCTCAGGGCCCCCGTGCGATGGAGGAGCTGCGAGAGGCTCTCCGAGCGCATCCGCTTCATCACGAGGTAGGGGCTTCCGTCGGCGAGCCGGCCGACGTCGTAGACGGGGACGATGCCCGGGTGCACGACGCGCTCGTAGACCTCGGCCTCGCGCTCCATCCGCCGGATGAGGTCGGTGTTGTCGGCGAAGCGCGGCCGCATCGTCTTGATGACGACCGAGGCGCCGTCGACGATCCGTGTGGCCTCGAAGACGATCCCGGTGCCCCCCACGCCGATGCACGCGCCGATTCGGTAGCGACCGTCGAGGAGCGTGCCCCGAAGCTCTGCCCTCTCATCCGAGCTCATGACGCGGACCTTCGTCCCGCGGGGTGGCTCCGGTCAAAAAAACGGTCCGTCGCCCGCGGCGATCAGGCGCGCTCGAGATAGACGAGGTGCTCCTCGCGCGGCCTCCCGCGGAAGGGCGTGCGCTCCTCGGAGGCGTGCGCGATCGGGACGAGACCCACCTCGGGCGCGAGCCGCGCGATCTGCGTCTCTGCCGGCACGAGCTCGCCGCCGATGATCGCGTCGCCGACCATGAGCACCACGCGTCCGTCGCGCGAGAGCGCGCGCGTGAACGCCTCGAGCATCGCGAGCACCTCGTCGTCCCAGCGCCCGAGATCGTCGCGGCGGTGGAGCTTGCGGCGCGCGCCGAGCTCCTCGCGCGTCATCGCGCTCGGGTCGATGTCGAGCCACGGATAGCGGCGCGCGTGCTGATCGCGGTAGTCGTAGACGCCGCCGTAGGGAGGCGAGGTGAAGATCAGATCGGCGCGCTCGCGACGGAGCACGCGCGGGAGGTCGAGCGCGCTCGCCTCGACGAAGCGCGGCTCGGGCGCTCCCGGCGGCAAGGCGCGGCCGAGCGCCGTCGCCCGCTCGATCGTCTCGAGGGCCTTCCGCGCGAAGAACTCGGTGACGAGGCCCTTCCGCAGCCGGCGCGGCGCGACGTCTTCGCGCGTCTCCGACTCCTGCCGGCTGAACTTCACGACGATCGCGGAGAAGACCATGAGCAAGAGCTCGCGCGCGTCTTCACTGTCGGAGGTGACTTCGAGGATCTCCTCCCGCAGCCCCGCGAGCTCCTTGAGGACGTGGCCGTCGTAGAAGCGCGCCTCCTCGCGCGAGAGCGGCGCCCTCACGTCCACACGCGCGCGCACGCGCTCCTCGGAGCGTTCGGCCACGTCGCGGACGAGGGCCACGAGGAAGCCGCGCTCCGCGTCGTCGATCGGGCGCGCCTTCACGCGCGCGAGGCGCACGGCGAGCGGGTTCCGATCCACGCCGATCGCGGAGAGCCCGGCGATCATCGCCTCGATGGGCACGGTGCCCGATCCCGCGAACGGATCCACCACGAGCTCGCCCGGATCGGCGAAGCGCGCGATCACCTCCGCGGCGAGCGAGGGGTGCATGCGCCCCGGATAGCTGTGGAAGGCGTGGGTGAAGCGATCCGGGCTCTCCGCCGCCGCCCGCTCGAAGGCCGCCGCGAGCGCCGCCGAGGCCTCGGGGTGGCCGCCGCGTCGGATGCGCCCGCCGTGCTGCGAGAGCGCGCGTCGTTCGCGCTTCATCCGCGATCCTCCTTCTGCGTGAGGCCGAAGTAGGCGCGGAGCGCGACGTACTCCGCCGTGCGCGTCCCGTCGGCCTCGCGCGCGACGAACGCGCCCTCCCACGTCGTCTCGGGCGCGCTCCGCCGGAGCGTGTAGACCGAGAAGAGCGGCGCGCGCCCGCGTCGCGGGATCGCGTCGAGCCGGGCGTGCACGAAGAGGCCGTGCCGATCGGCCGCGCCGCGCACCCGCGGCTCGGCGCCCGCGCCCGCGCAGACCACGAAGGTCCCCTCGTCGTCGAGGAAGAGGCTCGCCGTCTCGACGTAGGCCTCGACGCCGCCGCGGAGCTCGACCCGGGCGTAGGCGCGCTGCGGATCGGGCGAGACGCTCGCCGTGCCCGGCGGGAAATAGGGCGGCGTCCCCGTGACGAGCGAGAACCGTCCGCCGATGGCCGCGCGCACCTCGGGTTCGCGGAAGTCCCCGTGGATCGTGCGCACGCGCGCCGCGAGCCCGTTCGCTTCGAGGTTCTCCTGGAGGAGCGCGTAACTCCCCTCCTGCGCCTCGACGCCCACGAGGCGCGCCGCGGGGCGCTTCCACGCCACCATCATCAAGACGGAGCCGATGCCCGTGCCGAGATCGAGGACCTCGGCCGCCTCGGGCTCGGCCTCGCACGCCACGTAGGCCGTGAGCACGTCGTCGAGCGAGTAGCGATGCCCGCGCTTCCGCTGGAGCACGCGATAGTCGGCGGTCAGCGCGTCGGACGTGAGCTCGTCCATCGCAGCGCTCAATCGGCCTCGGCGAAGGCGCGGATCGTCTCGCTCTCGTCGTAGGCGTGCTGGAAACCGGTGGCCTTCCGGAAGGCCGTCGCGTCGACGATGATCGGGTACTTCAGGTGCTCCACGGCGCCCTTGGGGAGATAGGGCATCCCGAAGCGGCCGAGCGTGATCGCGAGCATCCCCTCGGGGACGGGCATCGGCGTGCGGCCGGCTTCCTTGATGATGGCCGAGAGCGGCATGGGCGCCGGCCCCGCCACGTTGAAGACGCCGCGGACGCCCGCCTCGAGCGCCGCGGCCACCGCGCTCGCCGCGTCGAACTCGTGCATGAACTGGAAGAGCGGATCGAAGCCGAGCACCACGGGCACGCGCGGCCCGCGCAAGTACTCGGCGAGCGTGCCGTGCTTGCTCGGACCGAGCGTGTAGACCATCCGCAGGACGGAGGTCGCGATCTCCGGATGCCGCCAGAGCGCCGAGCCCGCGTAGAGGTCGGCGGCCACGAGGTCCGCGAGCTCGGGGAAGGCGTGCATCCCGAGGGGCGGCTCGTCCTCGCTGTGATAGAGCGGCGAGTCGGGCGCGGCGCCGTAATAGGTGTGGCGGCCGACGAAGACGAGGCGCTTCACGCCGTAGCGGTGGCAGTGATCGACCACGGCCCGCGTGCCCTGGAGGTTGATGCGGTAGCGGTCGGCGTTCTGCTGCGTGATGTGCGTGACCGTGGCCATGTGGACCACGGCCTCGGGCTCGTGGATGCGGAAGACGTCCTCGGCCTGGCGCTTGCGGATGTCGGTCTGGTGCACCTCGACGCCGGGAGGCGCGTCGGCCCAGGGGCGCCGGTCGATGCCGAGCACCTCGTGGCCCCCTTCGACGAGCCGGAGCGCGACGCGCCGGCCGAGCTTGCCGGAGATGCCGGTGACGAGGACCCTCATCCGAGATCCAACTCCTCGGGCTTCATCCGCTTCTCACGGAGCGCCCGCCCCTGTCGTACGAGGCTCGCGATGCGCTGCTTCACCGTCTCCACCTTCTCCTCGATCTCCTCGTCGCTCTCGTTGCCCGTCCCCTCGAAGAGGAGCGGCGCGCCGAAGAGGAGCTGGAAGATCGTGGGCTTGGGAACGGGCAAGAGATAGCGCGTCACGGGGATGTAGGGCACGCCGAGGAGCTTGGCGAGGCCGTAGAGGTTGGCGATGGTGGGCATCGCCTCCCCCGCGCCCACGAAGCCGAAGGGCACGATGGGCGTCCGCGTCTCGAGCGCGAGCCGCATGAAGCCCGTGCCGAAGCGCACGAGGGAGTCGGCGTCCTTGGCGAGCTTGGCGGTGCCGCGCGCCCCCTCGGGGAAGACCATCAGCATCCGCTCGTCCTCGAGCAGGCGCTTGGCGTGCTCCGGGAGCCCCGGGAACTGCCCCATCCGCGTGGTGAGCGCGCCGAAGCCCGGCACCTTCACGATGAACTTCTCGGCCATGCCCTGCGCGAGGCGCGGGGGCTCGAGCTCGAAGAAGCACGTCGCCATCACCATCACGCCGTCGACGGCCACGCCCCCGCTGTGGTTGCCCACGAGCATCACGCGGCCGCGCGGCGGGATGTGCTCGAGCCCGTAGGACTCGACCCAGAAGTAGTACTTGTAGAGGATCTCGATCAGCGAGAAGCCGAACCCGAGCTCGGCCTTGCCGATCCCGTACGGATCGATGCCGTGATCACCGAACGGGATCTCCAGGCGATCGACGCGCTCCCTCACCCTCGCGCTCGTCACGGGCTCGTAGTCGAAGAACATCTCCCGCCCGAGATTGGCACGCGGAGCGGGGCGCGTCATGTCGGCCGCGCCCCGGCCTCACTCGAAGCGGATGTCGCCGTCGTTCGCCGGGTCCTCGTCGAGGATCGAGTCGAGGAAGTAGAAGAGCTGATCTTGGACGCCCGTGAAGGCGATGAGGAGATGCGCGAGGGGGCCCCCCGGGGCGACCGAGAATTGCGTGAGGCCATGGGGCCCCGTGGGGGCCTCGACCACCTGGAGCCCGGGCACCTCGTCCCGATAGGGCGAGACGAGCGGAAGCCCGATCGAACGCGCGAGGAGCTCGGTCGTGAAGTTCGGCACCACGCCATCACCCATCGACTCCTGGACGAGGACGGGCGGCGCACCCGCGACGAGCCGATCGTGGACGATGTGCGAGCCCCAATTCGCCGGGTCGGCCTCGTCGAGGGCGAACTGGCTCATCGCGATGATCAGCTCGGCCTCGAGATCGCCCGGCAGGCTCGTGACCGAGCCGAGCGACTCGACGACCTCGCGCACGATCCTCCGCACCCCGAGCGAGTCGAAGAGCGAGCTCTGCCGGACGATGTGGACGATGCCGGCCCCCGGCACGTTGAGGACGGAAGCGTCGACCATCTCGTCGATCGCCGTGACGAGCGCGCCCACGACGCCGCCCATGGAGACGCCCGCATACAAGTGGCGCGAGACGTCGAGGCGCTCCTCGAGCGCCGGGTCGGCCGCGAGCGCGCGGAGGCTCTCGGAGAAGACCAGCTCGTCGACCGCGCTCTGGAGGAAGACGCTCGCGAGCGCCGGGAGGGTCCGCGGCGCGAGCAGCCCGAGGATGGCGTCGGCGCCCGCGCCCCGCTGGCCGTGCAGATCCCAGTCGAAGCAGGCGAGCGCGAATTTCTCGCGCGTCATCACGAAGGGCCGCGCGAGCGCGCAGAGCTGCGTGCGATCCATCCCGAAGCCGTGTCCCATGGTGAGGGGAACGACGGGGGCCTCGTCGCTCGCGCCGGCGGGGAGGAGGAGCGTCGCCACGAAGATCTCCTCGCGCACGATCTCGGGGAGCCC
>JAAYBZ010000179.1 GCA_012744445.1 Myxococcales bacterium
CCGTCCCCTCCGCCGCCCCCGCCTCCCACGAAGAAGCAGGGCGCGCCGCGTCCCGCGGCGACGACCCATACCGACGGGCCGCCCAAGCACATCCCCGACGCGCGACCCGAGGAGGCCGACGGCGAGCTCGTCGTCGCCGAGGACACGGGCCCCATCGACGGTTTCACCGACGGTGGCGGACCTGCGGTGGAAGAGCCGCCGTCGGTCCCTCCCGCCTCGCCCGACGAAGAGCTCCCGCGCTCGCGACGTCTGACGGTGAAGAAGCCCGTCTTCCGTTCGGGCTGCACCTCGCCGGAGCTTCCGCGGGAGGTGCGAAAAGCGCTCGGTGCCGCGACGGTGCGCGTCGACGTGGAGCTCGTCGTCGACGAGCACGGCGACGTGGTCGACGCGAAGGTGCGCGCCGGGCATCCGGCGATCCCCGATGCGCTCCTCCTCGCCTGCGCGCGGGATCAGCGCTTCGAGCCCGCCGCGCTGCCCTCGGGGATCGCGATCCCCTCCCCCTACGTGCGCCGGTACCTCTTCCGGCCGCACCGCCTCTGACCCTTTCCCGAGAGGAATCGATGGAACTCGATCTCGTCGAAATCTGGCACAGCATGAACCTCCTGGTGCGGGGCGTCGTCGTCGTCCTCACGCTCCAGGCCATCGCGTGCATCGCGGTCGTGATCGATCGCATGGTCCTGCTCCGCGCGTCGAGCCGACGATCGGTCGTCTTTGCGCGCGAGGCCGCCGAGGCGATGGCCGCGGGCGACTACGCCGCCGTCGTCGAGATCGCGCAGAAACACCCGGAGAGCCACCTCGCGGTCTTCGCCGAGACGGGGCTCTCGATCTTCACGGCGCGCCTCGCCGAGGGCATGCCCCGGGAAAAGGCTGCCGAGCTCGCGGCACGCGCGCTCACGCGCAAGGGCGAGATGCTGAGCGAATCGCTGAACAAGGGGATGAACGTGCTTGCGTCGACGGGATCGACCGCGCCGTTCATCGGCTTGCTCGGCACCGTCCTCGGCATCCTCAACGCCTTCAAGCTCATCGCCTCGGAGGGCTCGGGCGGAATGGGCACGATCGGCGCGGCGATCGGCGAGGCGCTCGTGGTCACCGGCTATGGGCTCCTCGTCGCCATCCCCGCGGTGCTCTGCTTCAACGCCCTGAGCGGTCGCATCGCGCGCTACGAGAGTGGCCTCGCGAACGCGGGATCCGAGCTGATCGATCAGCTCGAGTCCGGCACGAGCCCCACGCCGCGCGCGTCCATCGGCGTCGAAGCGCGCAGCCCGATCGCCGTGCCGGCATGAACCATGGCGAGCCTTCGTCGAAAGAACGCACCGCGACCCGCGCCGGCGATGAACGTGACGCCGCTCGTCGATGTGGTGCTCGTCCTCCTCATCGTCTTCATGGTGGTCCTTCCCGCCATGGAGGAGGGCGCGAACGTCGAGGTGCCCGGCGTGGTCCACGCCGACGCGCCGCACGAGAGCGAGATAGATCCCTTCGTCCTCACCGTGAGCCGCGGCGGAGCGCTGATGCTCGACGATCGGCCCGTCGCGCGGGAGGGCCTCGAGGCCGCGCTCGTGGCCGCGCGGGATCGCGAGCCCCATCGACGGCTCGTGCTGCGCGGCGATCGGAGCACGCGCTACGCCGAAGTCCGCGAGATCGCGGCCGTCGCGGCCCGCCTCGGCTTCCCGGGGATGGCGCTCCGAGTGAACCAACGAAGCTTCGACGTCGACGACGCGGAGCCCTGAGGAGGACCCATGGGAATGGACGTCGGAACGACCAAGGGCAAGAAGGGCAGCGCCCGACCCGAGATGAACGTGACGCCGCTCGTCGACGTGGTGCTCGTCCTCCTCATCGTCTTCATGGTCATCACGCCGCTCCTCCACGCGCACTTCTGGGTGCACGTGCCCAGACCCGACGAGGACGCCGAGGTCGAACCGCCGAAGGACGACGGTCCCCTCGTGGTCAACGTGACGCGTGAGGGCGCCATCCGGATCAACAAGGACGTGTACTCCGACGCAGAGTTCCCCACGCGTCTCCGCCGCATGCTCGTCGCGCGCGGCGATCGAAAGGTCTTCTTCGACGCGGACGACGACTGCCCGTACGCGCGCGCGGTCGAGGTCCTCGATCTCGCACGCGGCGCCGGCGCCGCGCACGTCGCCGTGTCGATCGAAGGGCTCCGTTGAGAGCCCATCTCCACCCTCCCCCCGATTCACATGAACCAAGAGCCGAACGTGACCGCGAAGGTCGCCTGGGTGTCCTCCGTCCTGATGCTGCTCGCGGCGACGCATTCCGCGCTCGCGCAGGGGCCTTCGGGCGTGCAGGGAAGGGTCGTCAGCCGCGATGGCGCCAGCCTCGCCGAGGCCCCCGTCGTCGCCGAGGGCGGCGGACGTGTCCGCACGCGGACGACCGACGCGAACGGTCGATTCCGCCTCGAGCTCCCGCCGGGCGAGTACCGCGTCTTCACCTATTACGGTTTGCACCACGGCGCCGTGGTCGATCCCGTGAAGGTGGTCCCGGGTGTCTTCACCACCCTCCGATTCGTCCTCGAGCCGATCGAGATCGACGACGACGAGCCCGAGGCCGTCGAGGTCGTCTACCGCGCGGACACTTCCGACGAGGCGGCGCAGCTCGCCATCCGACGCGAGAGCGCGGGTGTACGTGACGCCATCTCGTCGAGCGAGATCGGAAAGAGCGGCGACTCGAACGTGGCCGCGGCGGCGCGCCGGGTCGTCGGCGTCTCCATCGACGCCGACGATCAGCTCGTCGTGCGGGGGCTCGGCGGCCGCTACAACCGCGTGCTCCTCAACGGCGTGAGCGTGCCGAGCATGGACCCCGGGAGCACGTCCGTGAGCCTATCGCTCTTCCCGGCGAGCATCCTCGACAGCCTGGCGGTGGTGAAGACCTTCACGCCGGATCTCCCGGGAGACTTCGCGGGCGGCACACTCCTCATCGACACGCGCGCGGCGCCGGAAGAAC
>JAAYBZ010000180.1 GCA_012744445.1 Myxococcales bacterium
GAGCTCGGCCACTCACGGAGCGAGCCGTCGACGCGCACGGCCTTGGCGCCGACCTCGACGAAGGAGATCGGCTCGTCGGCCTCCGCGGCGAGCGGGAGGGCGAGGAGGAGCGAGAAGGCGACGATGGACGAGGTACGGCGCATGACCGGGGCGGAACCCTAGCAAGGCCATCGACGCGTTCGCTAGCCGGTCGATTCAAACGGCGAGGCCGAGCCCGCGCTTCTTCCGCGGCGCCGCGCCGTGGAGCGCGAGCTGGCCGCAGGCCGCGTCCACCTCGGCGCCGCGCTGCTTGCGGATGAAGGCCGGGAGGCCGCGATCGAAGAGCCGCTTTTGGAAGGCGAGCACCGCTTCCGTGGCGGGCGCGCCGAGCGAGCTGCCCGAGATCGGGTTCATCGGGATGAGGTTCACCTTGGCGGGCACGCGGGCGAGGAGCCTCGCGAGCGCGTCGGCCTCCGAGAGCGAGTCGTTCACGCCTTCGATGAGCGTGTACTCGATGGTGATGCGGCGCCGCTTGGGCATCGGATAGCGCGCCAGGCAGGCCATGAGCTCGCCCAGGCCGTGCTTGCGGTTGATCGGCATGATCTGCGAGCGGCGCTCGTCGGAGACCGAGTGGAGCGAGACCGCGAGCGCGATCTGCCCGCCGAAGTCACGGCCGAGCCGATCGATCTGCGGCACGAGGCCGCTCGTGGAGAGGGTCACGCGGCGCTTGGAGAGGCCGATGCCCTCGGGGTGCGTGAGGAGCACGAGCGCGCGCGCGACGTTCTCGTAATTGTGGAGCGGCTCGCCCATGCCCATGAGGACCACGTTGCGGATCCGCTCCTCGCCCTCGAGGAGCGTGCGACCCAGGAGGACCTGCGAGACGATCTCGGCGGCGCTGAGGTGGCGCTTGAGCCCCGCCACGCCCGAGGCGCAGAAGACGCAGCCCATCGCGCAGCCCACCTGGCTGGAGATGCACTGGGTGACGACGTCGCCGGGGAGGCGCTCGATCTCGTCCTCGTCGCTCGCGTCCGGATCCAGGCGCTCGAGCATCGGGATGAGGACGCTCTCCACTTCCTTGCCGTCGTCCATGCGCACGAGGAGCTTGCGCGTGCGATCGGACGCCCGGTGCATCTTGCCGAGCGAGAGCGGGAGGCCGAGCCCCTCTTCGGCGAGGCGGGCGCGGAGGGTCTTCGGCAGATTGGTCATCGCCTCGGGATCGAAGACGCCGCGGCGGTGTATCCAGTCGAAGACCTGCTTGCCCCGATAGGCGGGCTCACCCCACGAGACGAGCACTTCGGCCCACTCTTCGGGGAGCCGCTCGAGCGGGTGGGTGGCAGGAGCCAAGGTGGGGCGCGGAATCGCCATTCGCCGGATCGTTCGGCAGCGACGGCCGCTTGGCAAGCGAACGCGCGTTTGATCTCGGGGGGGCTTCCCTTATCATGCGCCTGACTCCGATGCGGACCGCCCTCCCCCTCGCGTGTGCGCTCTTCCTCTGGTCGGCCTTCGCGGGATGCGAGGGCGCCGCCGAACCCTCGCGCGTCACGCTCCCCCTGCGCGCCGACGCCAGCGGGCTCTCGCCCGCGGAGAGCGATCTCGGCTACGCGGTGGAGATCACCGAGGCCAAGCTGTCCGTCGCCGACTTCACCTTCGCCACGCCCGGCGAGCTCCACACGCGGTGGCTCCGGCTCACGTCGGTCGCGCGCGCCCACCCGGGGCACTACGAGGGCGGGAGCGTGATCGGCGAGCTCCGCGGCCGCTTCGTGGTGGACTTCATGGCCAGCGAGGGCACGCTCGGCACGGCCACGATGCTCGTCGGCACCTACGCGAGCGCCAACTTCCGCTTCGAGACCGCCGAGGACGACGCGGCTCCGCCCCTCGCCGGTCATACGGCGCTCCTCCGCGGCCGCGCGAGCCGTGACGACGCGAGCGTGACCTTCACCTTCGTCGTCGATGCCCCCGCCATGCGCGAGCTCGTCGGTGCGCCCTTCGAGGCCACGCTCACCGAGACCTCGGGCGGCGCCCTCGGGTTCCGCCTGCTCTCCTACGACCCGCGGAGCGACGCCACGCTCTTCGACGGAATCGACTTCTTCGCCCTCGACGCCGACGAGGCGGGCGAGATCATCGTGGATCCCACGTCCGAGGGCGCAGCGTCCGAGGCCTATTTCGAGCTGCGTCGCCGCCTGCTCGCCCACGACTTCTACGACGTCCGTCACCTCCCCGAGGAGTGATCCCATGAAGCTGTATTACTTCCTTTCCGCCCTCGTCCTCGCCCTCCTCGCCTCCGCCTGCGGAGACGACGGTGACGCCGAGGGCACCATCGTCGTCACGGCCTACGGCGAGGAATTCGTCGAGGAGGGGCTCACCACCGACGACGGCTGGGACGTCCAATTCGATCGCTTCGACGTGAGCTTCGGCGGGGTCTCCATCGCGGACGCGATCGTCACGGCCGCGACCACCGTCGACGTCGCCGTCCCGAGCGCCGGCCAGGGTCACGAGATCGGGCGCGTGACGGTCCCCACGGGCACCTACGACGACGCGCGCTTCACCATCACGCGTGTGGCCATCGAGGGCCGCGCCCAGAAGGACGGCGTCGAGAAGCGCTTCGCCCTCGCGTTCGATGACGCCGTCTCGTACAGCCTCTGCGAGACCTCCACCCGCGTCCGCAAGGGCGCCGAGGCGCGCTTCGAGATCACGATCCACGCCGATCACCTCTTCTTCGACAGCCGCGCGTCCGCCGAGCCGAACCTCCTCTTCCAGGCCCTCGCCGACGCGGACGCGGACGACGACGACGTGATCACCGAGGACGAGCTCGAGGCCGCAGGCCTCGGCGCCTACGATCCCGGGAGCGACGGCGCCGACATCGACAACCTCTGGGATTATCTCGAGCGGCTGATCACCGAGATCGGCCACGCCGACGGAGAAGCCCACTGCGTCGCGACGCGCATCGTCGATTGAGCCCCTTCGCCCGAGCCCTCGTCGCCCTCGCGATCGCGATCGGCCCCGCGTCGAGCGTGCGCGCGCACGATCCCGACGAAGACGAGGCCATCTTCCGCGCGGAGGCCACCGTCGAGCTCGAGGACGAAGAGCCGGCGTCCACCACGCGGCTGAGCTCGCGGGACGTCCTGTCCGTCCCGCGCCGGACGGCCGAGGACGCACTCCGGCTCGTCCCCGGCGTCACGCTCGTCCAGCACGGCAGCGAGGGCAAGGGTTACCAATTCTTCATCCGCGGCTTCGACGCGGTCCACGGCGCCGATCTCGAGGTGACGGTCGAGGGCGTGCCCCTCAACGAGTGGTCGAACGTCCACGGCCACGGCTACCTCGACCTCGGCTTCATCCCTCCCGAGCTCATCGACTCGGTCGAGGTCACCAAGGGCCCCTTCTCCCTCGACCAGGGCGCGTTCGCGCTCGCGGGCACGGCGCGTTACCGCCTCGGCGTCGCCGATGACGCGAGGGGCCTGCGCGCGGCCTATACCGTGGGCAGCACCAACCGGCATCGCGGCCTCGTCACCTTCACGCCGCGCGACGGAGACGGCCGCGACTTCGTCGCCGTCGAGGCGCTCCACGACGACGGCTTCGGATCGCGCCGGCGGATCGATCGCGGCGCGCTCCTCGGCCGCCTCCGCTTCTTCGACGACGCGCGGGGCACGCTCACCGGCACCCTCGCCCTCCACGCGGCCTCGTTCCAGCTCCCCGGCATGTTGCGGAACCAGGACGTCGACGATGGCCGGATCGGCTTCTACGGCGCCTACGACCGCGGCATGCATGGCGCCTCCCGCCGCGCGCTCGTCTCCCTCGAATACGAGCGGAGGACCGATCGCGGCGAGACCACGGCGCGGATCTCGGGCGGGCTCCGCAGCCTCGAGCTCCTCGAGAACTACACGGGCTTCCTCCTCGACCCGGAGCACGGCGATCGTCGGGCGCAGGCGCACCGCGCCGCGTCGTTCGGCGCCTCGCTCGACCACGTCCAGCGCGTCCATGAGCGCGTCTCGCTCCTCTTCGGCCTCGGCGTGCGCGGCGACGTCTTCGCCCAGGATCAGACGCACGTCGACTTCGACACGGGCGAGGCCCTCTCCGTCCAGCGAGATCTCGCTGCGACGCAATCCGTCACGCACGCCATGCTCGGCCTCCGCGCGCGCGTCGGCGAGGTCTTCCGCCTCACGGCCGGCGCGCGCCTCGACCTCGTGCAGATCGCGGCGCGCGACCGGATCGATCCGGATCGCTCCGACCGCGGCCTCCTCGTCGTCGCTTCACCCCGCGTGGTCGCGAGCTTTCCCGTGAGCCACCACGTGGAGCCGACCTTCGCCTACGGGCGCGGCTTCCGGCCGCCCGAGGCGCGCGCGTTCACGAGCTTCATGCCCGATCGCATCGGCGTGGGCACCGACGTCTACGGCGGAGGCGAGGCCACGCACACCGCGAGCGACGCCTTCGAGCTCGGCGCGCGCTTCTACGTGAGCCGCTTCCTCTACGGCGAGATCTCGGCCTTCGCGACCCTCGTCGCGCGGGAGTCGATCTACGACCACCTCTCGGGCACCAACCTCGCGCTCAACCGCACGCGGCGGCTCGGCGGCGAGCTCCGCCTCGCCTCGCGTCCGCTCGACTGGCTCGAGCTCGTCTTCGACGGAACCGGCGTGGACGCGCGCTTCCCCGGCTCGGGCGCGCCCGTGCCGCTCGCGCCGCGCTTCTTCGGGACCTTCCGCGCCATCGCCACGCACGGAAGCGGCGTCCGCGGCGGGCTCCGTTTGATGGGCCTCACGCCCCGGCCGCTGCCTCACGGCGCGATGGGCTCGTCGTACTTCACGCTCGATCTCACGGCGGGGTACACGTTCAAATGGCTCCGCCTCGATCTCGACGTGGAGAACCTCACCAACCGCCGGAACCGCGAGGGCGAGTACCACTTCGCGAGCCATTGGGCGCGCGGCGCCACGCCGAGCGAGATCCCCGTGCTCCAGTCGATCGCGGGGCCGCCCTTCAACGCGCGGCTCACGATCTCCATCGTGTACTGAGCGCGACACGCCGAGGGACGCGGCCTGGGCCACGTCCCTCGGGCTCGATCAGACGCTCACGCCGAAGTCGCGGAGCGCCGCGTTGAGCGAGACCTTCTTGTCGGTGGACTCGCTGCGGCGCCCGATGATGAGGGCGCAGGGGACGTCGTACTCGCCGGCGGGGAACTTCTTCTTGCGCGTGCCGGGGATGACGACCGAGCGCGGCGGCACGAAGCCCCGCATCTCGACCGGCTCGCTCCCGGTGACGTCGAGGATGACCGTCGACGCGGTGAGCACGGTGTTCGCGCCGAGCACGGCCTCCGCACCCACGCGCACGCCCTCGACGACGATGGCGCGCGAGCCGATGAAGGCGCCGTCCTCGATGATGACGGGCTTGGCGCCGGGAGGCTCGAGCACGCCGCCGATGCCGACGCCGCCCGAGAGGTGGACGCCCTTGCCGATCTGCGCGCAGCTCCCGACCGTGGCCCAGGTGTCGACCATCGTGCCCTCACCCACGAAGGCGCCGATGTTCACGTAGCCGGGCATGAGCACGGTGCCGCGCTGCATGTGGGCGCCGTAGCGGACGGTGCCCGGCGGCACGACGCGCACGCCCTGGGCCTCGAGGTTCTTCTTGAGCGGGATCTTGTCGAAGAACTCGAAGGGCCCGACCTCCATCCGCTCCATCTGGCGGAGGCCGAAGTAGAGCAGGATGGCCTGCTTGGCGAAGGCGTGGACCTCCCAGTCGCCCGACTCCGTGGGGCTGGCGACGCGGACCTCGCCGCGATCGAGGAGGTCGATCGTCTCGAGCACCGCGTCCGAGTACTTCGCGTCGCGGAGGAGATCTCGATCTTCGAAGGCGGCTTCGACGAGCGCCGCGAGCTCCTGGATGCCGTTGGCCGTCATCGAACGCCTCAGGCGATCTCGAACTCGGGGAAGAAGTAGGCGACCTCGATCTTGGCGTTCTCGAGGCTGTCGGAGCCGTGCACCGCGTTCTCGCCGATGCTCGAGGCGTAGGCCTTGCGGATGGTGCCCTCGGCCGCGTTGGCCGGGTTGGTCGCGCCCATGAGCTCGCGATAGCGGGCGACGGCGTTCTCGCCCTCGAGGACGCTCACGACCACCGGGCCGCGCGTCATGAACTCGACGAGCTCACCGAAGAAGGGACGCTCCTTGTGGACGGCGTAGAAGCCCTCGGCGGCCTTCTGGCTGAGGTGGACCATCCGCATCGCGCGGATCTTGAGGCCCGCGCCCTCGATCATGGCGAGGATGTTGCCGATGTTGTTCTTCTCGACGGCGTCGGGCTTGATGATGCTGAGGGTGCGTTCGATGGCCATGATGATTCCCGTGTGGAGTGCGTTCGCCTCGACGAACTTCGGGCGAAATTTCGCGGGCTTGATAGCGCAGATGGCGAGCTTCGCAACGCGCGGCGCCTACACGCCTCGCGCAGGCGAGCACACGCGCTCACTCTCTGGCATGCTTCGGGCGCCATGACGGACTCGTTCGACATCGCCTCCGTGCTCGGAGTTCGCTTCGTCCCTCGCCTCATCCGCGAGGTGCTCGAGGCCGGCCGCGAAGCGCTCTCCATCGCCGAGCGCGGTCTCCACGCCGAGAAGAAGAGCGACGCGAGCCCGGTCACCGAGGCCGATCGCCGCGTCGAGTCGCGCATCCGCGCCTTCCTCTCCCGTGAGGTGCCCCACGCGAGCATCCTCGGCGAAGAAGAAGGTCAGAGCGGATCGGGCAAGAACCTCCTCTTCCACGTCGACCCCATCGATGGCACGCGCGCCTTCCTCCGCGGCATGCCCACCTGGTCGATCCTCATCGGGCTCGAGGATGCGGGCGTCCCCGTCTTCGGGCTCGCGTACATGCCCGCGGCCGACGACCTCTTCGTAGGATGGCTCGGCGGCGGCGCCTACTTGAACGGCCGCCCGCTCCAGGTCTCCAAGGTGCCCACGCTCGCCGAGGCCGCCATCTCCCACGGCGGGCTCCAACAGTTCGGGCGCGACGTCGACTTCGCCGTCCTCGAGCGGCTCTCCAAGGCCAGCTACACCGCGCGGGGCTACGCCGACTTCGACGGCTACCGCCAGCTCCTCCTCGGCCGCGTCGACGCGATGATCGACCCCGACGTGAAGAGCTACGACATCTGCGCGGCGGCCGTGCTCGTGCGCGAGGCCGGCGGTCGTTTCACCGACATGAAGGGGAACGACACGATCCACGGCGGCGCGGGGCTCGCGAGCAACGGCCTCATCCACGACGAGCTCCTCGAGGTCGTGGGCGCATGAAGAAGAGCGAACAGCGGCGACTCCGGGCCATCTGGCTCGCCGTCTTCGTGGTCTTCGTCGCCGCCGCGTCGCTCCTCCTCATCTGGCCGCGCCACATCGTGGCGCGCCATCACGCGCTCGAAGAGCGGCTCGAGACCGCCATCGCCCACCTCGCGCGGCGGAGCTGGGAGCGCCCGCCGCTCCGTGACGAGACTCGGCCCGGGAACGCCGTCGAAGCCTCGATGCACGCCTCCGTCGGCTTCGCCGACCTGCCCCTCGTCGGCACCCCGGAGCTCGACGCTGCGCTCCGTACCGGCGTCGTCCCCGACGCGCTCGAGCCCATCCTCGCGGAGCAATCGGATCGGCTCCGCCGCTTCGAGGAGAGCACGCTGCGCACCTTCTCGAGGCGCGTCGGCTCCTTCGAGTCCGCGCCCGATCCCCACCTCCGCGACCGACGCGCCGGCGTCCAACTCCTCCTCGCGAGCGCGCTCGGTGAGCCGCCCGTCCGGTGTGGGGAGCGCGTGGCCGCGGCCGTCCGCATCGCCCAGGACGCGAGCGCCGGCGGCGGGCTCGAGGAGGCCGCGCACGCGGCGAGCGAGATCGATCTCGCCCTCGACGTCCTGCCCCGTTGCTTCGAGAACGCCACGGAGGAGGCGCTCGACGAGCTGGCCCCGAGCGTCTCCCCGCTCGCGGACACCTTCCGGCTGCTCGCCGAGCACCCGGTGCCCATCGGCTACGCCCTCGAGCACGCCGCGCTCATGCAGGCGCTCGCCGTCTCGCGCAAGACCGCGCCCGGCGAGTCCGCTTTCGACGTCTTCGACGTACGCACCACGCTCGAGCGACCGGCGCAGCTCAAGGCATTCGAGCAGATCCTCGACGTCGCGGAGTCGCTCTCGCAGCTCGAGCGCTACGACTATCCGGCGCTCCTCTCGGAGGCGATCTCCCGATTCGAGGAGCTCCCCATCGGCGTCGAGCCGGATCTCGGCCGCCGCATCGATGCCTTCGTGGTCCTGCGACGCCACGGCGAGAGCGTGGCCCGGCTCCGCGCCGCGGCCGTGGCCCTCCACGACCTCGCCGAGCCTGCCGAGGGAGGCCCGCCCGCGTGGTCGCGCGAGCCGAGCCTCGTCGATCCGTTCGACGGTGCGCCGCTCCGCCATCGTATCGATGGTGAGACGCTCGTCGTCTGGTCCGTGGGCCATGATGGAATCGACCACCACGGATCGCGGGAGCTCCGCGTGGGCGACGTCCCCGCCGACGTGGTCTTCGCCCTTCGTACGCGGCGTCGACCCGAAGATTTGCCGAGCGCACCGTCGGAGGATGGCGACCGCGAGCCCACGTCGACCGACGGCTCGGGTTGACGCAAGATTGGTGAGGGGACAAAGAGGCCGCGACGTGGTCTCGTGACGCGCTCCACCGCCGACCTCGGCGCACCTGGGAGCTCACGCGAGCCACGAACGCGACGACGAAAGGGAACGTCCAAGATGAGCAAACCGATTCGACGGGCCTGCGTGATCGGGGCCGGCGTCATGGGAAGCGGGATCGCCGCGCACCTCGCCAACGCGGGCGTGCAGGTCCTCCTCCTCGACATCGTGCCGCCCGGCCTCAGCGACGAAGAGAAGAAGGTCCGCAAGAACCGCAACCGCTTCGCCGACAGCGGCCTCGCCAACGCGCTCAAGGCCAAGCCCGCGGCGTTCATGCACAAGAGCCTCGCCGGGCTCGTCCAGACGGGCAACGTCGAGGACGATCTCGAGCGCCTCGCGGACGTCGACCTCGTGATCGAGGCCGTCGTCGAGCGCCTCGACATCAAGCGCGCGCTCTTCGAGAAGCTCGAGAAGGTGATCGGCGAGGACACCATCGTCGCGTCGAACACCTCCGGCCTCCGTATCAAGGACATGGTCGAGGGCCGGTCGGAGTCGTTCAAGAAGCGCTTCCTCGTGATGCACTTCTTCAACCCCGTCCGTTACATGAAGCTCCTCGAGCTCGTGGCGGGCCCCGACACCGATCCCGCGGTCGTCGCGCGCATCAAGAAGGCGGGCGAGGATCAGCTCGGCAAGGGCATCGTCCTCGGCAAGGACACGCCGAACTTCGTGGGCAACCGCATCGGCGTGCACTCGATGCTGCTCATCATGCAGCTCATGCTCGAGGAGGGCCTCACGCCGGAGGACGTCGACGCCATCACCGGTCCCCCGATGGGCCACCCGAAGAGCGCCTCGTTCCGCACCGCGGACATGGTCGGCCTCGACACCTTCCTCCACGTCGCCGACAACTGCTACGAGTCGCTCGTCCAGGATCCGGCGCGCGAGGTCTTCAAGGCCCCCGACTTCCTCCGCAAGATGGTCGAGCAGAAGCTCCTCGGGAACAAGACCCGCGCGGGCTTCTACAAGAAGGACAAGGCGGGCGTCCTCACCTTCGATCCGGTCAAGCTCGAGTACCGCGAGAAGGCCGGCAGCGAGGACATCAAGAAGCTCTGCAAGAAGCTCTCCGCCGAGGAAGACGTCCGCGCGCGCGTGAAGGCGCTCGTCGCGGACGAGGGCCCCGCCGGCCGCTTCGCCTGGAAGGCGCTCTCGCAGAGCCTCGCCTATTCCGCGGCGATGATCGGCGAGATCACGGACTCGGTCGAGGCGATCGATGACGCCATGCGCTGGGGCTACAACTGGGAGCTCGGGCCCTTCGAGACCTGGGACGCCATCGGCTTGGTCGAGGCGGCCGAGCGCATGAAGAAGGACGGCATCGCCCTCCCGGCTTCCGTCGAGAACATGATCGCCAAGGGCGCCAAGTCGTTCTACACGGACGACGGCCGCGTCTTCGATCTCCTCGCGGGCGAGTACGTCGCCCGTGACCGCGATCCGCGCGCCGTGCCGCTCGCCCTCCTCCGCAAGGGCGAGAAGCCCGTGTTCAACAACGCGGGCGCCTCGGCCTGGGATCTCGGCGACGGCATCCTCGGCCTCAGCTTCAAGACCAAGGCGAACAGCATCGACGCCGACGTCGTGAAGGCCATCAACGAGACGCTGGACATCGCCGAGCGCGACTTCCAGGGCGTCGTGATCGCGAACGAGGGCGACCACTTCTGCGTGGGCGCCAACCTCTTCATGATCGTCATGGCCGCGCAGCAGAAGGCCTGGGATCAGATCGGCAAGGTCGTCTCCGACTTCCAGGGCGCGGTGCAGCGCATCCGCTACTCGACCGTGCCCGTCGTGGCGGCGCCCTTCGGCATGACCGTGGGCGGCGGCCTCGAGATCTGCCTCGCGGCCGACGCGACGCAGGCCTACGCCGAGACCTACTCCGGCCTCGTCGAGGTCGGCGTGGGCCTCATCCCCGGCGGCGCCGGCAACGTGAACATGCTCTTCAACGCCCTCGAGCTCATCCCCGAGGGCGCGAAGGTCGACACGCAGGCCATCGTCGCGACGGTCTTCGAGAACATCGCCATGGCCAAGGTGGCCACGAGCGCCATCGAGGCGCAGAAGTACGGCTACTTCCGCCACCGCGACGGCGTGAGCTTCGACCGCGCCCGCCACGTCTACGAGGCCAAGCAGCGCGCCCTCGGGCTCGCGGGCGCCGGCTACCACCCGCCCGCGCCGCGCGCCTTCGTGCTGCCCGGCGAGAGCGGCATCGCCACCATCGGCATGATGATCGACACGCTCGTCGCCGGCGGCTTCGCGAGCGAGCACGACGCGCTCATCGCGCGCAAGCTCGCCAAGGTGCTCTGCGGCGGCGCCGGCGGTCATACGCACGCCGTGACCGAGCAGGAGATGCTCGAGCTCGAGCGCGAGGTCTTCATCAGCCTCTGCGGCGAGCCCAAGAGCCAAGAGCGCATGCAGCACATGCTCATGAAGAACAAGCCGCTGCGTAACTAACCCCACCGGATCGACCCCCAACCAAGGAAACAAGCCATGACCGAAATCGTCATCGCCGAAGCCGTCCGATCCGCCGTGGGTCGGGCCCACAAGGGCACGCTCGCCGCGCGCCGTCCCGACGAGCTCGCCGGAGAGGTCATCCGTGGCCTCCTCGCGCGCGTGCCGCAGGTCAAGCCCGAGATGATCGACGACCTCGTGCTCGGCTGCGCCTTCCCCGAAGGCGAGCAGGGCATGAACGTCGCGCGCCTCGTCGGCCTCCTCGGCGGTCTCCCCATCGAGACCTCCGCGTTCACCATCAACCGCTTCTGCTCGAGCGGCCTCCAGGCCATCGCGCTCGCCGCCGGCTCGATCGCGGCGGGTTACCACGACATCGTCGTCGCCGGCGGCATGGAGTCCATGTCGATGGTGCCGATGACCGGCCTCAAGCCGAGCGCCTCGCCCGAGCTCATGGCCACCTTCCCCGAAGCGTACACGCCGATGGGCATCACGGCCGAGAACGTCGCCAAGCGCTTCGGCATCAGCCGTCAGCAGCAGGACGAGTTCGCGGCGTGGAGCCAGGAGAAGGCCGGAAAGGCCCTCGAGAAGAACGTCTTCGCCGAGGAGATCGTGCCGGTGCACGGCGTCCGCTTCGGCAAGACCGGCGAGCGCGAGCTCGTCGAGTTCCGCGTGGACGAGCTCCCGCGTCCGGGCACCACGGTCGAGGCGCTGGGCCAGCTCAAGCCCTCGTTCGCGCTCGGCGGTAGCGTCACCGCGGGCAACGCCTCGCCGCTCTCGGACGGCGCGGCGGCCGCCCTCGTCATGACGCGCAAGAAGGCCGAGGAGCTCGGCATCGAGCCGCTCGGCGTGTTCAAGGGCTTCGCCACGGCCGGCGTCGATCCCGCCATCATGGGCATCGGCCCGGTCCCTGCGGTGCGCAAGCTCCTCGCGCGCCACGGCCTCTCCATCGGCGACATCGACGTGATCGAGCTGAACGAGGCCTTCGCGAGCCAGGCCGTGTACGTGAAGCAGGAGCTCGGCATCAAGGACGAGCAGCTCAACCCGCACGGCGGCGCCATCGCGCTCGGGCATCCGCTCGGCTGCACCGGCGCCAAGCTCACCGCGACGGCGCTCTACGAGCTCAAGCGTCGAGGCGGCGGCCGAGCCATCGTGACGATGTGCATCGGCGGCGGCATGGGCGCGGCGGGCCTCTTCGAGGTCTGATCCCCACCTCCTGCGCCATCTCCCGAGAGGGCACGCCCACCCGGCGTGCCCTCTCGCCGTTCCGTCCCATGGTGAGTTCGCTTACGGGCTACCCCGTGACCCCCGACGCCGCGGATCCGGACGGGCAGACGAACCCGCCCGACGGCTCCGAACCCGACGGCGAGGTGCCCACGACCTGCCCCGACGGGAGCCCGATCGGCACCGTGACGGCCTGCACGCTCGACGGCCTCGTCTATCCGTGCGGCAACGGCTGCGACGACGACGGCGACGGCCTCGTGGATCTCGACGACCCGCAGTGCGCCGGCGATCCCTGCCACGCGAGCGAGTCGGTGGCCGGCGGCGGCGGTGGCGGCGCGATCGTGCCGTGCGGTGACAAGGTCTATCAATGCGGCAACGGCCTCGACGACGACGGCGACGGCCTCGTCGACTCCGAGGATCCCGACTGCCTCGGCCCCTGCGACAACAACGAGTCCGGCTTCTACCCGAACATCCCGGGCGGCGGCAGCGGCGAGGGCAACTGCACCTTCGACTGCTATTTCGACGACAACTCCGGCAGCGGCGGCGGCGACTGCCTCTGGAACATCGCCTGCGATCCGCTCGAGCCCGGCGTGCACTGGAACGTGGGCTGCGCCTACGACGAGAGCACCAAGACGCAGGGCTACAGCTGCTCCGATCTCCGCGACGATCAGTTCGCCAGCCGCTTCTTCTGCGCCGAAAACTGCGAGTGGCGCGTCCCGAACGGCTGCGACTGCTTCGGCTGCTGCCTCTTCCCCTCGTCGGACAACCCCAACCGCTACCTCTTCATCGGCTCCAAGGACGCGCTCGGCAACAAGAACTGCACGCTCGCGGACGCCAAGAAGGACGAGCCCGAGTTCTGCTACGAGTGCACCCCCGTGCCCTCGTGCTTCAACGGGTGCGGGGAGTGCGAGCTCTGCCTCGGCAAGGACACCCTCCCCGAGCACTGCAACCCGACCGAGCCGCCCGAGGACGGCGGCGTGAACCCGCCCGAACGCTGCCCGGCCGGCCTCCAGGCCTGCGGCCTCCCCGAGGATCCGGCCTGTCCGGCGGGCCACTACTGCCTCACGGGCTGCTGCGTCTACTTCGGCGGCCCGGGCTGATCCAGCTTACGGGCTGAGGACGGTCGGCGACGGCACGTCGCGCTCGCGGGAGAGCCCGAGCACGACGTGCCAGCCGTCGTTCTCTCGCACGAGCTCGAGCGTCGCGACCTCGCCGGGATCGTCCCCGCGCAACGTGACGCGCGCGCGATCACCGTCGATCACCACGTCCTCGTCGCGGATGCGCCCCGGCTTGAACGCGAAGCCGGCGGCCGTGGGGACGAACATGTCCGCCCCCGTGAACGGACGATGCGAGAGGCTCTCGGCCGTGCGCGCGCGCGCCTCGAGCACCTCGCGGCTCTGCGCGTCGAGGAGCGAGAAGGCCTGCGCGCGGTAGGCCGATTGGTGCAACCGCTCGAGCGCCTCGACGAGCGCTCGCGCCGCGCTCTCGGGCGATTCCCTGGGATCACGGGCCGTGCAGGCCGCGAGCACGAGGAAGAAGCTGAGGAGCCAGACGCGCCGCATCGGTCAGGCTTCTAGCACGCCCGGCCCCACGTCGGGATCGACGCGCGAGCCATCGCGCCCCGTGCTGCTAGTATGGCGCTCGGTAGAGGCATCGACCCAAGGGGAACATCCGAAATGAGCAACACGAGCTATGAAGCCATCGTCATCGGCGCCGGTCCCGGGGGTTACCCTTGCGGTATCCGGCTGGCGCAGCTCGGCGTGAAGACGCTCGTCGTCGAGAAGGAGTCGTTCGGCGGCGTCTGCTTGAACTGGGGGTGCATCCCCAGCAAGGCGCTCATCGCCGCCACCGGGCTCCTCGACAAGATCAAGCGCGCCGAGACGATGGGCATCGCCGTGAGCGATCTGACGCTCGACGTCGGCCGCATGCAGGACTGGAAGGACGGCATCGTCAAGAAGCTCACCTCCGGCGTGCGGAGCCTCCTCAAGGGCAACGGCGCCGACACCGTCCTCGGCGAGGCCAAGCTCGTGGGCAAGAACAAGGTCGAGGTCCGCGAGGCAAACGGTGAGGTGAAGGTCTACGAGGCCACCAAGGGCATCGTCATCGCCACCGGCGCGCGCGTCGTGCAGCTCCCGAACCTGCCCTACGACGGCGAGGTCGTCATCAGCGCCCGCGAGGCCGTCTCGCTCCGAGAGGCGCCCAAGCGCATGCTCGTCGTGGGCGGCGGCGTCATCGGCCTCGAGCTCGGCATGGTCTATATGAAGCTCGGCACCGAGGTGACGATCGTCGAGCTCACCCCGGATCTCCTCCCCGGCGTCGATCGCGATCTCGTCCGCGTCGTCGAGAAGCACCTCAAGAAGGGCGGCGCCCGCGTCCTCACCGAGACCAAGGCGTCCAACGTCGAGATCGGCGGCGGCGTGGCCAAGGTCACCCTCGAAGGCAAGGGCGGGAGCGAGACGCTCGAGTTCGACAAGGTCCTCGTCTCCGTAGGCTTCAAGCCCAACACCGACGGCCTCGGCCTCACCGAGGTCGGCGTGAAGCTCGACGAGCGCGGCCACGTGAAGGTGAACGAGCGCCTCGAGACCAGCGTGAAGGGCATCTACGCCATCGGCGACGTGAGCGGCGCGCCCTACCTCGCGCACAAGGCCACGCACGAAGGCGAGATCTGCGCCGAGGTCATCGCGGGCCACAACGCGGCCATCGACTATCGCGCGATGCCGGCGGCCATCTTCACCGAGCCCGAGATCGCCACGGTGGGCATGACCGAGACCCAGGCCGAGCGCGACGGCCGCAAGGTGAAGATCGGCAAGTTCCCCTTCGCCGCCTCGGGCCGCGCCCTCGCCGTCGACAGCACCGACGGCTTCGTGAAGACCATCGTCGACGCCGAGGATCACCAGGTGCTCGGCGTGGCCATCGTGGGCCCCGAGGCGAGCGATCTCATCAGCGAGGCCTCGCTCGCCATCGAGATGGGCGCCTTCGCGGAAGACGTGACGCTCACGATCCACCCGCACCCGACGCTCGGCGAGACGGTGATGGAGTCGTTCAAGCACGCCATCGGCGAAGCCGTCCACGTGATGAACAAGAAGTGAGCCGCGCCGTCCCCTCGATCACCGCGCACCTCCTCGGTCGCGTCGGCTATCGCGAGGCGCACGCGCTCCAGGAGCGGCTGCTCGAGGCGAGGATCGCAGGCCAGATCGGCGACACGCTCCTCCTCCTCGAGCACCCGCCCGTGCTCACGCTCGGCCGGGCCGCCAAGCGCGAGCACGTGCTCTTCGCGCCGGATCACCTGCGCTCGCTCGGCGTCGACGTGGTCGAGACCGGCCGCGGCGGCGACGTGACCTATCACGGGCCGGGACAGCTCGTAGGCTATCCCATCGTCGATCTCAAGCCCGACCGGCAAGACGTGCGCAAATACGTCTCGAGCCTCGAGGAGACGATGATCCGCCTCGCGGCCGACTACGGCATCACGGCCACGCGGGTCCAAGGGCTCAACGGCGCGTGGGTCGAGGACCGCAAGATCGGCGCCGTCGGCGTGCGCATCCGCAAATGGGTGACGATGCACGGCTTCGCCATCAATGGCACCACCGACCTCACCCACTTCGACTGGATCGTCCCCTGCGGCATCCGCGACCGCGCCGTGACGTCGATCGAGCGCGAGCGCGGCGTGCGCCCGACCTACGAGGAGCTCGCCGAGAAGGCCGCGCGCATCTTCGCCTCGCTCTACGAGGCCGAGCTCACGATCACGCGCGAAGCGCCGTCGATTCCTGCTTGAGGAAATAGGCGATGGCGGCCTTGCCGAGCGCCTTGGTGCCGCTCGAGGCGATGCCCGCGGCCACGGCCGAGCCGGCGCCGGGGACGACCTTCACGGCCTGCCTCGCCACGAAGCGGAAGCCGAAGCCGGCCGCGCCGACCACGCCGAGCGCCGCGAAGGCCTCCGCGACGGTCTTCCGATCGAGGGCGCGCCCGCTGAGATAGCCGATCGCGCCCACCATGAAGGTCTGGAGCGGGGTGATCACGGCCGCGTCCGCGAGGGGGATGGGCGTGATGGCCACGGCCATCGTCACGGCCGAGACGGCGTCGACGAGGCGGTTGGCGACCTCTTCGCGCGCTCGGCGGCCGTGGGGGAGGATCCGGCAGAGCGTGAGGCGCACGCGGAGCGGTGACTCCTCGATGAGGGCGTCGGAGAGCGCCGAAAAACCGCTCGCGCCGCCCTCCCCCTCGCCGCCGATGAAGACGCGCAGCGCGCGGAAGCCGATCTCGTGCATGGCGTCACGGAGGCGTTTGCGGGCCTCGAGCGCGCCGCCCGCGCCGTCGTCGTCGACGAGCACGAGCGCCGGCGGCGCGGTCTCGCCGGAGTCGATCGCGTCGACGAGCCCCCGGAGGGTCTGCTCGGCCGGATCGACGTCGCCGGCCCGCACGTGCATCACCACCGCGTCCGCCTCGCAACGATCGAGGGCCACTCGGAACCGGCTCGGCGCCGCGCGATCGAAGTCGAGCTCGAGCACCTCGACGCGATCCTCGCCGATCGACTTGGGGTGCCAGGGGCTTCCGTCGGACGCGGCCTCGTCGACGACGCGCGCCGCGCCGAAGAGCCCGCGGAAGAGCCTCTCGCGATCTTCGTCGTTTGCCGCGACGAAGACGAGCCGCGGCGGCCGCCGGCGCGCCGCGATCTCGAGCAAGGTCTCCGCCTCGCCCTTGGCGTCGCCGAGGCGCGCGAGGTTCAGTCGACCGCCCGTGAGCTTCGAGACGATGTTCATCCCGAAAGACTAGAACAGCTGCCCCTCGAGTTCACCCACGCTCCCATCGAGGGGCCGTGTTAGAACGGCGCTCCCATGGCGGTGCTCCCGCGCGAGCTCGAATGCGTCGATCCCGGCGGGCGATTCGTCGCCGCGGCGCGCGCCTTCCTCGCGCGGCGCGGCGCCACGCTCGCGCCGGGTGCACGCGGTGTGCGCACCCTCACCTCGCTGCTCGTCGAGCACGCATGCGAGGACGACGGAAGCGGCGACGACGCCTTCGTCGAGGGCGCCGGCGCCTGCCTCGGCCTCCTCCTCGCGCACGCCTTCCGCGGAGAGACGCGTGCGCGCGAGGGCCAGCACCGCGTGCTCGTGGGCGAGCTCGGCACGATCGATCCCTTCGAACTCGTCGCGAGGGCCCTCGAGGCGGACGATCCTCGCGAGGCCTTCGCCCGCGCGCTCGAGGCGGCCGAAGCCGAGGCCAGAGGCGAGGGCCCCATCGCCTCCGCGCTCCGCACGTTCGCCGCCGCGCTCGACGAGCTCGGCGTCCCTCACCGGATCGCGGACCGCTTCGAGCTCGCCGTCACCCTCGACGACGGGACCGAGATCGACCTCTCGCGCGTCGCCGAGGCGCGCGAAGCCGGCCCCGCCATCGCGCGCCACCTCGCCCGCATGCTCCTCCCGCAAGAGGACGCGCGCGCGAGCTTCGCCGAGACCAAGGAGCGGATCCTCCCGCGCGTCGTGGGCGACGCCTTCCTCACGCGGCTCGGGGCCTCCGCCGCTGCGCTCGCCACCACGCGCGTCGCCGAGGGCCTCCACCTCGGGCTCATCGCGCACTTCGGCGATCGCGCGCGCTTCCTCCGACGCGACGAGCTCGACGTGGCCGGCGAGCGCTTCGAGGACGTGGCGGCGCTCGCCTTCTCGCGGCTCCTCCGTCGGAGCCAGGACCTCGCCTTTCGTCGAGAGGGTGAGACCTTCGTGCTCGCCTCGCGCGACGGGCTCGACGCCGCGCGCATCCTGCTCCCCGGCCTCGCCCGCACGCTCGCCGGGATGCTCGGCGCGGTGCCGTACGTGGCCGCGCCGCACCGCGATCTCCTCCTCGCGTCGGCCGATCCCGAAGCGCTCGCGAAGGAGGCCGAGGACGCATACCGCCGCGCGCCGCACGGCGTCTCGCCACGCGTCTATCGCTTCGACGGCGAGCGCCTGAGCCCGCGGCCCTTCAGCCCGTGAGCGAAGGGCGCGAGCGCTCGGCCTCGTCGAGGTCGGGGATGCTCGTGCGGCGCCCGTGCGGATCGAGCTCGCGCGACTCGCTGTCGCGGATCCGCCGCGCGCTTCCGTCGACGAATCCGCCCATACCCAGGAGGTGCAGCTCGACCACCTCGGCCACCTGCTGAGGCCCGACGGGCTCGGAGACCGCGTCGATGGCGCGCTGGATCTCGCGCGCGGCCGTGGATGCGTCGGGGATGCGCGCGTCGGGATCGGGCTCGAGGAGCCCGTCGAGGAGGCGCTGGACGACCTCGGGCGCCTCCACCCCGACCTCGGCGAGGCGAGGCACCTCGCAGCGCATCACCTTGAACAAGGTCTCGCGATCGTCTTCGTGGTGGAAGAGCCGCCGGCCGACGAGCGTCTCCCAGAGCACGATGCCCATCGCGAAGACGTCGACGCGGTGATCGGAGGGCTTCTGTTTGACGACCTCGGGCGCGAGGTAGCCGAATTTGCCGCCGACCATGTGCGGCTCGCGCACGGTGCGGTTGGTGCGCGAGTCGGAGAGGCCGAAGTCGGCGAGCTTCACCTGGCCTTCGCGGCCGAGGAGGACGTTGTGCGGCGAGACGTCGCGGTGCACGATCCCGAGCGTCTCTCCCGTCTCGTCGACGAGGCCGTGCGCATAGGAGAGGCCCTTGGCGAGCTCGCGCATCACGTAGAGCGAGAGCCCGAGCGAGAGCACGGGGCTCCCAGCGCGCGTGCGATCGACGAGGCCCTTGAGCGAATCGCCCTCCACGAGCTCCATGACCATGGAGCGCGCGCCGTCGACGTGCGTTGCGTCGAGCATGCGGACCAGGTTGGGGTGGACGAGGTAACGGCCGAGCCGCACCTCGTCCTCGAACATCGAGAGGAAGACGTCGGACTCGAGCCCGGGCCGGATGCGCTTGAGCGCGACGCGCTCGACCTCGCCGTCCTCGAAGATGGCGTCGGAGAGCCAGACCTCGGCCATGCCGCCGCGGCCGATGAGATCGAGCGGGCGATAGCCGACCGCGCGCGCGCCGCGATCGAAGCGCGAACGAGTCGCTCGTCGTTCAGCCGCGCCGCTCATCCTCTCCGTCCTTGCCGCCACCCCACGCGCAGAGCTCCCCCCACTCGGCGCGGAAGGATGCATCACACGCAGCGAGCACGCCATCGAGCCCCTCGGGCTTTTCGCGAATTTTGTGATGTCCGACACGCCACTCCGCGGAGGATGCACGCGGACCGAGCCAGGCCGCGCGCAACGCCTCCCCTAGTCGAACGGCCTCGACGAAGGATTCCTTCCCTCGCGGGAGCGGAATTCGCGGGTAGTCCGCCCGGAGGGCCTCTTGAAACCGTGTCCGATAGGTCGAAGAAGCGAGCGTGGCGAGGACGTACAGGGCGACCTCGTCGGCGCTCGGCAGCGCGCCCGTGCGCTCGGTGATGGCGGCGGAGACGCGCGGCGAGACGTTGGGGCTTCCGTCGGGCGTATGCGTGGGGAAGGCCCGCGTACGGCAGGACGAGCGATTGCTGAAGTAGCAGTTGTCCGGGATCTCGCGGCTGACGGCGAAGTGGTTCCACTCCGCCTCGCCGCGGTCCTTCCGCACCGAGAGCAGCGCGAAGGACGAGCGGCGCATCGCCTCCGCGAGGTCGGGGCGCGGCCTGTGGCAGATCTCGCGGAGGGCGCAGAAGACCCGATCGTCGAAGGGGCGGTAGGCGAGGCGCCGCACGAGGTCGGGATCGTCGAGGCGCAGGGCCGCCTCCACCGCGCGTCGCGCACGCTCGGGGTCGTAGTGCGCCCTCTCCGCGCGGGCCTTCTCGAGCGCGGGATCCGGCTCGCCGGCCACGAAACGCTGGAGCCGCTCGCGGAGCGTGGCCTCGTCGGGCGCCACCACCGCGTCGTCGCGGTTGGTCTGCACGCCCTCGCGGTGGAAGGGGAAGATCTCGTCGAGGGAGACCCAGCCGTCGGGGAAGTCGGCGGCGATGGCGCTGAGGTCGAAGGCGAGGAGCGGTGGCCGCGGCGCGATGCGCCGGGTGATCGGTGTCTTCGCGGCGAGCAGGTCGAGCTTCTCCTCGCGGCTCCCGAAGAGGCGCGCGTAGCGGAGCCGCCCGGACTCGACGAGCTCGCCGTGGCCTCGCCGCCGCACGGCGAAGGTACAGGCCACCGAGGGGCGCACGCCGAAGACGTTCTCGTCGCGGACCTCGCCCTTGGAGAGGAGCGCGCTCCCGCCGAGGTCGAAGACCTCCACGTCGGAGAACCACCGGAGGAGGGCCGCGCGCACGCCGCGATGCACCGGCCCGTCGAGGTAGGAGCCGTTGGTGACGAGCCCCAGCACGGCCGCGCCCTTCGCGCGCCGGCAGATCTCGGCCGACCACCGGAGGAAGCGGACGTAGTCGTCGGAGAGGACGCCCGCCTTCTTCTCACCGAGCGGCTCGCCGCCGGTCGTGCGCCGGAAGTCGTCGAGGAGCGTGGCCGCGAGCGGCACGTCGGCGTTGGCGCTCTTGCCGGCCCAGGGCGGGTTGCCGAGGACGACGATCGCCTCGGACTCCAGCGGGAGCGCGAGCGATTCGAGCGTATTCCTCGCCTCGACGTGGAGGCGCGTCCCGCGCGCCGAGGCCAGGCCGTCGAGCGCGATCCGGCAGCTCTCGACGGCTTCTTCGTCGACGTCGAAACCGACGAGGGCGGCCGGGGCGCCCTTGCGGCCCTCGACGACCGAGAGCGCCGCGGCGAGGAACGCGCCGGTGCCGCAGGCGGGATCGACGATCGTGACGCGCGGATCCGCGAGACCGCGGGCGATGCCGAGCTCGGCGCGGAGCAGCTCGTCGGCGCGGCGCGCCACGAAGCGGGCGAGCCTCCCCGGCGTGTGCACGACGCCGCGCGCGCGCTTGGTCTCCGGCGTGAGCGAGAGCGCGCGATCGCGGACCTCGCTCGTCACCCGGACGGCCCGCTCGGCCTCTGTCTCCACGAACGTCACTGGGCGGGGAGGCTACCAGCCTCGTCCGGAGCTGTCCCGTCTCGCGGCGGGTGCTAGGGTTTGCCGGATGAACGCCGCCGAGCATCCGTACGCACCTTTCCTGACCAAAGTCCGGAAGCCGGCCCAATACCTCGGGGGCGAGGACGGCCAGATCAAGAAGGACTGGGACGCCGTGCGCGCGCGCATGTGCCTCGCCTTCCCCGATCTCTACGAGATCGGCATGAGCCACCTCGGGTTCCGGATCCTCTACGGGATCATCAACGAGGACCCGCGCTTCCTCGCCGAGCGCGCCTACGCCGTCTGGCCCGACATGGAGGCCGAGCTCCGCGCGCACGGCGTGCCCCTCCTCTCGCTCGAGAACGCGAAGCCCCTCCGTGACTTCGACGTCGTCGGCTTCAGCCTCCAGTTCGAGCTCACCTACACCAACGTGCTCCAGATGCTCGAGCTGGGCGGCATCCCGCTCCGCTCGTCCGAGCGCGACGAGCGCCACCCGATCGTGCTCGCCGGCGGTCCCTGCGCGACGCACCCCGAGGCCCTCGCGCCCTTCGTCGACGCGTTCCTCATCGGCGACGGCGAGGTGAAGGCTGTCGAGGCGCTCGAGCTCGTCGCCGAGGCCAAGGCCGAGGGGCGCTCGCGCGAGGCCATCCTCCGCGAGCTCGCCGCGCGCGGCGGCTTCTACGTCCCGTCGCTCTACGAGCGCGCGCACGACGAGGAGACGGGCTTCACCGTGGTCGTCGGCCCGCGCGCCGACGCGCCCGAGGCGCCCTTCCCCGTCGAGCGTCACATCGTCCGCAACCTCCGCGACTTCCCCTTCCCCGCGAAGGGCCCCGTCGCCGCCTCGGCCACCGTCTTCGATCGCGTGAGCGTCGAGGTCGCACGCGGCTGCACCGAGGGCTGCCGCTTCTGCCAGGCCGGCATGATCTACCGCCCCGTCCGCGAGCGACGGCCGGAGGACATCATCGAGACCATCGTCACCGCCGTCGACTCGGGCGGCTACGACGAGGCCTCGCTCACCTCGCTCTCGACGGCCGACTACAGCGCCATCACCCCGCTCGTGCGGCGCGTGCTCGAGCGCCTCGAGGGGAAGAACGTCGACCTCAGCGTCTCCTCGCTCCGCGCCTACGGCCTGAGCGAGGCCGTGCTCGACGACATGGCCACGCAGCGCGCCAAGGGCCTCACCTTCGCGCCCGAGGCCGGCACGCAGCGCATGCGCGACGTGGTGAACAAGAACGTCACCGAGGCGCAGCTCATGCAGACGGCCGAGCGCGTCTTCTCCCGCGGCTGGGAGAAGATGAAGCTCTACTTCATGATCGGCCTCCCCACCGAGGAGGACGAGGACGTCCGCGGCATCGTCGAGACCGGCGCCCGCGCCCTCGAGGTCGCGTACCGCGTGCAGAAGAAGAAGCGCGCGCGCGTCACCGTGAGCGTCTCGACGCACGTGCCCAAGCCGCACACGCCCTTCCAGTGGTGCAAGATGGACTCGTACGACGAGATCCTCCGGAAGCAGGCGATCCTCCGCGACGAGGCCAAGAAGCACCGCGTCCAGCTCCGCACGCACGCCTCGCAGGGCTCGTGGCTCGAGGGCATCATCGCGCGCGGCGACGAGAAGGTGGCGAACGCCGTCGAGGCCGCGTACCGGGCCGGCGCCCGCTTCGACGGCTGGGACGAGCAGCTCGATCTCGACGTCTGGCGGCGCGCGCTCGAGGACGCCGGCGTGGATCCCGAGCGCGCGCTCGATCAGCTCCCCCTCACCGCGCGCCTTCCCTGGGATCACATCGACGTGGGGCTCGAGGAGGGCTTCCTCGCGCGCGAGTACCGCAAGGCGGTGAAGAACCGCCTGAGCCCGCCCTGCGGCAAGGCCAAGGGCATGTTCGTGCACCACACCAGCGTGCAGGAGGCCGAGTCCGACGCGCGCAAGCTCGTCTGTTACGACTGCGGCATCGCGTGCGACATGACCTCGATGCGGAGCGATCGCGTCCGCTCGCTCCGCGTGCTCGGCGCCGAGGCGCCGCCGCTCCCGCGCCAGGCTACCGAGGAGGCGCCGAAGAACCGCGAGGGCGTCGTCGATCGCCGCCCGATGCTCCACGCCGATCAGGGCGCGCCCGTCCGCCTCCGCCTCGGCTTCCGCAAGCTCGGGCGCATGGCCTATCACGGCCACCTCGATCTCGTGCGCCTCTTCCCGCGGCTCTTCCGTCGGCTCGGGCTCCCGCTGCACTACAGCGAGGGCTTCAACCCCAAGCCGCAGATGACCTTCACGCCGGCGCTGCCCCTCGGCTCCTCGAGCCTCGGCGAGTACCTCGACCTCAAGCTCCGCGAGCGCGACCTCGACCCTGCGATCCTCGATCGCATCGTCGACGCGCTCGACGAGATCGCCTTCGAGGGCATCGAGTTCTTCGGCGCGACGCTGCTCGGCCCGAACGATCGCTCGATCGGCAAGTGCGTGAACGAGGCCACCGTCGTCGCCGTCCTCTCGAACGAGACGCTCCGTGCGCAGGGCGTCTCGCACGACGACCTCGCCGCCAAGATCGAGGCCTTCCGCGAGGGCGCCCCGCTCGTGGTGGAGCGCGACGTGAGCGGCATCAAGAAGCGCGTGGACATCCGCAAGACGCTCCTCGACGTCGAGCTCGGCGCGGGCGAGGCGTCGGTGCGCCGCGCGGGCTACGTCGGCGACGTCCTCCCCGTGCGCCTCACCGTCCGCGTCGACTCGGCCGACGGTGGCGCGCGCCCCTACGAGATCGTCGACGCCCTCTTCGGCCTCGGGCTCGAGCCGCGCTTCGTGCGCGAATCGCTCTACTTCGCGCGAGACGGCGAGCGCGCCACGCCGCTCGAGCTCGCCCGGCTCCGCGAGCTGGTGAGGGAGAAGACCGCCACGCCCGACGCGGAGGTCGTCGCATGAGGCGACTCGACATCCTCCGCTCGTGGGTGCGCGAGGCGACGAGCAAGGTCTACGACCGCACGCTCGCCGCGCTCCCGCTCGACTCGCTGAGGGAGCTCGTCGACGACCTCAAGCACCGCCGCGTCCGCATCCCCGAGGCCGCCCTCACGCGCGCCATCGCCCACGCCGCGATGGTCGAGGAGGCACAGGTCCACGCGCGCGACGGCGCGCTCTACGTCGACGCGCGCTTCCGAGGAGACCGCCCGCCCTTCGAGGCCATCGTCCGGCCCGTGGCCGGCGCCTTCGCCCCGCGCGGCGCCAAGGAGCTCGTCTTCCACCTCGATCCGCCCGAGGCCGCGGCGCACCCCATGGCCGCCGAGGTCTTGAGCTGCCTCGCCGGCGTGATCGCGCACCACCTCTGGGCGCCCGCGGGCCTGCGTGCCGAGGCCGATCCGGGTGGCGCCTTCGTCGAGCGCGATCATGGCGCGGCCTTCCGCGTCGATCTCCGCACCGTGCCCTCGGTCCGCGCGCTGCTCGAGGGCCCCGCCGGGGCCGTGATCACCGAGGCGCTCGTCCCGCGCGAGCTCGTGGCCTCCGAAGGCGCGCTCAAGATCGAGCTCGCGATGCCGGCGCTCTTCGGGCCCTGAGGCCCCGTTGAACCGGCCCAGGGGCTCACGTACGCTCCCGGCATCATGACCGGACTCATCGTCGCCGCCGTCGTCGTCGCGATCCTCGTCTTCTGGGTGATCGGCATCTACAACGGCCTCGTCAACCTCCGAAACCGCTTCAAGAACGCCTTCGCGCAGATCGACGTCCAGCTGAAGCGTCGGTACGACCTCATCCCCAACCTGGTCGAGACGGCGAAGGCCTACCTCGCGCACGAGCGCGAGACCCTCGAGGCCGTGGTCAAGGCCCGCAACATCGCGGTCGCCGCGGCGAGCACCGCGGCCGCCGATCCCGCCGATCCCAACGCGATGCGCAGCCTGGTCAGCGCCGAAGCCGGTCTCGGCGGCGCGCTCTCCCGGCTCCTCGCCGTCTCCGAGCGCTACCCGGATCTCAAGGCCAACCAGAACATGATGCAGCTCACGGAGGAGCTCACCTCCACCGAGAACAAGATCGCCTTCGCGCGGCAGGCCTACAACGACGCGGTGATGGCCTACAACACCAAGCGCGAGGTCTTCCCCAACGTGATCTTCGCGGGCGCCTTCGGCTTCCAGCCCGCCGAGCTCTTCAAGATCGAAGACCCCACCGAGCGTAACGCGCCCAAAGTCAGCTTCGCCTGACGCGCATGGACTTCTTCGCCGCGCAAGACCAGGCCCGCGCGCGCACGCGCCGGCTCGTCTTCCTCTTCACGCTCGCCGTCCTCGCGATCATCGCCTCGACGAGCGCGGCCGTCTTCCTGATCCTCGAGTTCGATCGCTTCGCCGCCGAGGGGCCCACGGTGGACGCCGCGCTCTCGACCGTGGTCGCCGAGCACCTCGACGTCTTCGCGCTCATCGCGGTCGTCACGCTCGCCATGGTGAGCCTGGCGGCGCTCTACAAATGGCTCCAGGTGCGCGCCGGCGGCCACGCGGTGGCGGAGATGCTCGGCGGCGTCCGCGTCGATCCGAGCACCACCGATCCCTTCGAGCGGAGGCTCGTGAACGTGGTCGAGGAGATGGCCATCGCCTCGGGGATCCCCATCCCCGAGGTCTACGTCCTCCCCCACGAGCCGGCGATCAACGCCTTCGCGGCCGGCCTCACCACGAGCGACGCCGTGATCGCCGTCACGCGCGGCTGCCTCGAGAAGCTCAGCCGCGACGAGCTCCAGGGCGTGGTCGCCCACGAATTCGGCCACGTGCTCAACGGCGACATGCGCCTGAACGTGCAGCTCATCGCCCTGCTCCACGGGATCCTCTTCATCGCGATCCTCGGGCGCGTGGTCCTGCGCATGGTCGTCCACTCCGGGGGCCGCGCGCGGCGGAGCGACAAGAACGGCGGCGGGCTCGTCCTCCTCGTGGCCGCCGGCGTCCTGCTCGTAGTCATGGGCTACGCCGGCTATTTCTTCGGGCGGCTCATCCAGGCCGCGGTCTCGCGCCAGCGCGAATACCTCGCCGACGCCTCGGCCGTGCAGTTCACGCGCAACCCGGCCGGCATCGCCGGCGCGCTCAAGAAGATCGGCGGCTACTCCTTCGGCTCGAAGATGGTGAGCCCGCAGTCCTCCGAGGTGAGCCACGCGCTCTTCGCGCAGGGCTTCCGCTCGGGCCTCGTCGGGCTCCTCGCCACGCACCCGCCGCTCGAGGCGCGCATCCGCGCGATCGATCCCACCTGGGAGGGCGCCTACCTCGAAGCGCCCGAGCACGAGGTCGCCTTGCGTGAAGCGCGCGCCACCGAGGCCCGTCACGCGGGCGTGGTCTCGCAGCTCGCGGCGTCGGGCGCCGCGCCCTCCGCGGCATCGGTCGCCGCGGCGTCGAGCGGCGCCGCGGCCTTCTCGCCCGAGCGCGCCATGGCCGAGGTCGGGAACCTCACCGAGGATCACGTCCACCGCGCCCAGGAGCTCCGCGCCGCCATCCCCGAGGTCCTCCTCGAGGCCGCCCATGACGCGCACAAGGCGCCCGCGCTCGTCTACGGGCTCCTCCTCGCGCGCGACGACGCCCGCACGCGCGACGGTCAGCTCGCCCTCCTCGCGCGCGATCCCACCTTCACCGGCGCGGCCATCGTGCGCGCGCTCGTCCCCGCGCTCGCGCAGCTCCACGAAGGGCACCGCCTGCCGCTCGTCCAGATCGCCCTCCCCTCGCTCCACGCGCTGAAGGGCGGCGAGCTCGACGCCTTCTTCCGCCGCGTCCACGAGCTCGTCCACTTCGACGGCCACGTCGACGCCTTCGAGTTCGCCTTGCAGAAGCTCCTCGTGCACCACCTCCGCCTCGCGGCCGATCCCACGCGCGCGGCGGTGCGGCGCGCCACGCTCGCCGAGGTCACCGAGCGCATCGCGGCCCTCCTCTCCTTCCTCGCGCATCGCGTCGGCGGGCCAGAGGGCGCGGACCACGCCTTCGCGGCCGGCGCCTCGCGGCTCCCCACCATTGCCGATCGGCTCCGGCTCCTCCCACCCAAGGAAGGCTACGACGCCATCCACGACGCCCTCGAGGTGCTCGAGCACGCGCCCCTCGAGGTGCGCCGGCTGGCGCTCGACGCGGCGGCCCACGTCGTGGGCGCGGGCCACGCCCAGAGCGTCGAGGAGATCGACCTCCTCCGCGTCGTCGCCTCGGTGCTCGACTGCCCAATGCCGCTCCTCTGAGGAGCGTGGCCGCTCAGATGCCGAGCCCCGCGCGGAACCGCCGCGAGCGCTCGACCTCGGCGACGTACTCGGCGATGGAGCGCTCGCGCTCCTCGGGCGTCCAGCGGAGGAGCTCGGCCATGCGATCGGCCACGGCCGGCACCGCGGAGAGCCCCTGGTCGACGTCGCGGAAATAGAGCTGCGTGCGGCGGATCATCACGTCGCTCACCGAGGCGGCCAGCTCGCGGTGCACGGCCCAGTCGACCTGGGCGAGGATCTCGGGGCGCCCCTCGACGAGCGGCGTCGCGAGGCTGGGATCGGCGGCGCAGAGGCCGGCCACCTGGATGGCGACCATGCCGTAGACCGAGGTGAGGTGCGCGGCGATCTTCTCGTCGATCGCGGCGCCGCCCGTCTCCCGGACGCGCGCGACGACCTTGGTGGGATCGTCGTTCTCCGGCCAGCCGAGCGCGCCCGGCAGCGGCACGCGATCGCTGCGGCTCTCGGCGAGCTCGCGCGGCGCGGCGTCGGCGAGACGGAGGAGGCGCACGACGGTGTCGACGACCTCGGCCGACATGCGGCGGAAGGTGGTGAGCTTGCCGCCGGCGATGGTGATGAGGCCGTCCTCGCCGACGAGGATCTGGTGCTCTCGGCTGACCTTGGACTCGGAGACGCCCTCCCGATCGCCCTCGGGCGCGATGAGCGGCCGGAGCCCGGCCCAGGTGGCGATGACGTCCGAGGCCGTGAGCGGGTGCTCGGGGAAGTACGCCGCCGCCGCCTCGAGGAGGTAGCGCACGTCGTCGGCCGTGGCGTAGAGGTCGTCGAGGTCGCCGTCGAAGTCCGTATCCGTCGTGCCGATGTAGCTGCGATCGCCCCAGGGGATCGCGAAGAGCACGCGGTCGTCCTTGGGGTGGAAGCACACGACGGCGTTGTGGATGGGGAGCTTGTCGTGCTCGACGACGATGTGGACGCCCTTGGTCACGCGGAGGATCGGCGACGCGTCGCCCCGGCTGAGCCGGCGCGTGAGGTCGGTCCACGGGCCCGTGGCGTTGACCACCACCTTGGCGCGGACGGTCTTCTCCTGACCGTTGCGGCTCGAACGGATCTTGGCGCCGACGACGCGGCCGTTCTCCTCGATGAACGACTCGACCTTCGCGTGCGTGACCACGGTCGCGCCCGCGTGCGTCGCGTCGAGGGCCACCTCGAGCGTGAGGCGCGCGTCGTCGGTGGCGCAGTCGAAGTAGAGCGGCGCGCCGCGGAGCCCCTCTTGCTTCACGGCGGGCTCGAGCTCGGCCACCTCGCCCGGCGAGAGGCTCTTGTGGATCTTGGGCGAGCGGAAGAGCGAGAGGCCGTCGTAGAGCCACATGCCCGCGCGGATCACGCCGAGCTTCTTGCGGCTCCCCTTGTAGACGGGGAAGAGGAAGCCGAGCGGATGCACGAGGTGCGGCGCGAGATCGAGGAGCACGCGCCGCTCGCTCACGGCCTCGAAGACGAGGCTGAACTCGTAGCTCTCGAGGTAGCGGAGCCCACCGTGGATGAGCTTGCTCGAGCGGCTGCTGGTGCCGGACGCGAGGTCGTCCTTCTCCACGAGCGCGACCGAGAGCCCGCGCCGCGCGGCGTCTCGCGCGATCCCCGCGCCGTTGATGCCTCCCCCGACGATCAGCACATCGACCTCGCCCCCGAGGCGAGCCCACATTTCTTCACGAGACGGCATCGTCGACTCCTTGGAGCGGAATTACGGACGCGGAGCGCGCGGAAGATCCCCGCGCGACTCGAGGTATTCGAGGATGAGCTGGGCGCACGCCTCCACGTCGTGCTCGCTCGTGTCGACGCGGAGCTCGGGCGAGAGCGGCGGCTCGTAGGGCGCCTGCAGGCCCGTCATATTCTGGATCTCACCGGCGCGCGCCTTCTTGTAGAGGCCCTTGGGATCGCGCGCCTCGCAGACCTCGAGCGGCGTGTCGACGAAGACCTCGACGAAGCGCCCCTCCGGGAGGATGGCCCGCGCCATGTCGCGGTCCTCGCGGTACGGCGAGACGAAGGCGGTGAGCACGATGGCGCCGGCGTCGACGAAGAGCTTGGCCACCTCGCCGATGCGGCGGATGTTCTCCTTGCGGTCTTCGGGCGAGAAGCCGAGGTCGCGGTTGAGGCCGTGGCGCACGTTGTCGCCGTCGAGCACGTAGGCGAAGACGCCGCGCTCGATGAGGCGCTTCTCCACGCGATGCGCCACGGTGCTCTTGCCGGAGCCGCTGAGCCCCGTCATCCAGATCACCACGCCTCGGTGGCCGTGGGCACGGGTGCGTTCCTCGCGGTCGACCTCGCCGACGTGCCAGGTGAGGTTCGTGGCCTTGGGGCTCGTCATCGGGCGCTCAGGATAGCGCCCGGGGCAGGCCGGGCAACGCAGCGCCCGGGATTCCTCCGCGCTCAACCCGCGGACTCGGCGTAGAGCGCCTCGAGCGCGCGGTGCGTCTCGAGCTCGGGGCGCTTGCGCAGCTCCTTTCCGCGATAGCCGGTGCGGAGGGCGCGGACCTCGACGTCTTCGCCGTCGATCGTGAAGTCCACGCGGAGGTCCCCGAGGCCGAGCCGGTATCCCTCGGGCGTCTTCTTGATGCGTCGATAGGCGTGGGGCGTAGGGCCGATGGAGAGGCGCTCCTCGATGGCGGCGCGCGTCTTCGCGGCGTCGTCGCCGAGGAGGGCGAGGCCGCGCTCGGCGAGCTCGGCGAAACGCACACGGTAGCGCGGCCCGGGATCCTCGGGGCGCGACGCCTCGGCCTCGAGCCAGCCCTCCCCGGCGGCCGGGATGGCGTCCGCCCAGGCGATGTACGGCTTGATGTCGTAGATGGGCGAGCCGTCGAGGATGTCGAGCTCGGCCACGCGCACGCGGAGCCCCTCGACGCCGAGGACGCGCACCACGCTGAGGCCGAGCGGATTGGGTCGATACGGCGAGCGCGTGGCGAAGACGCCGCGCTTCACCCGGCTCCGGGGCGGCGTGACCTTGGGCCGCCAGGTCTGGTTCAGGTGGAAGCCGAAGATCACCCAGATGTGGGTGAAGGCGTCGAGGTCGGAGAGCGCGTCCTCGAAGCCGCGCCCCGGCTCGAGCACGAGCGCGCCCTCCACGCCCGTCGCCACCCGCCCCTGCCTCGGCGCGTCGGCGCGGACGCGGTGCGGGCTCTCGACGTAGCCGATGGGATGGAGGACGAGCGGATCCACGCCCGAGTCGTAGCCGAAACCGCGCGCTCAATCGAAGAGCGAGCGCACGCGCTCCCGGAGCACGCGCTTCCCCAGCGGAAAGAGGTGCGTGCCGGGCAGCTCGAGCCACGAGCTCCGCGGGTAGCGCGTCCGGATGGGCTCGATCCCGCGCGGCGAGGCCATGCGATCGTGGCGCTGCACCACGACGTGGAGGCGCTCCTCGGGGATGACCATCGGATAGGTGAGCGGCTCGGCGAAGGCGAGATCCTCGTAGCGATGCGCGAGTCCTCGCGCCGCGAGCAGCTCGAAGAAGCGCGGGCCGAGGTGCCGCCAGAGCCCGAGCTCGAGCGCGATGGCGCGTACGTTGATCGCGGGGCAGTAGAGGAGCGCGCCGTCGATCGGGTGGGCGTTGGCGAGGTGGAGCGCGAGCTGCCCGCCGAGCGAATAGCCCACCACCGCCACCTGATCGTAGCCGCGCTCCTGGATGAGCGTGCGCACCAGCGCGCGGAGGCCCAGCGCCGAGGCGCGCACGTTCTCGATGAAGCGCGAGGTGCGCAGCGTGATGAAGCCCGAGCCCGGCCAGAGCTCGAAGCCGCCGCGCTCGTGATGGCAGGCGATGTTCGTCACCACATCCACCGGGAGCTCCGACGCGCCGAAGAGTCCGTCCATCAGCCGGGGAGAAGGGACGCCGTAACAATGGCAGACGACGAGGAGCCGCCGCGTGGGCCGCTGCGCCGGCCGGAAGTGCGCGACCACCCGATCCTTGCGAGGCTCGCCGATTCGCTCGTAGGGGTTCCGCGCCGAGAGCCAGCCCCCGCGGTGCACCCGGAAATCGAGGTGATCCGGGACGTCGGCGTAGAAGCCGCGCCGATCGATGTCCTCGAGCACGCGCTCGCGGTGCGGATCCTCGAGGGCCTCGTCGAGGTGGGCGACGAAGCGCGCGAGCTCCGCGGCGGACCACACGACGCCAGCCGCCACCTCCACCGGCAAGAGCGCGCGCCCGATGGCCGCGTCGAAGCGAGACGAGAGCCTCGAGGGTGATCTGATCCCCTCGAGCGTCGAGGGAGTCGTGACCGAAACGGGAACGTCGCGCGGGATTTCGTCCATGGCACCACACGCACGGGACGCCGTGCCGAGGTCCTGATGCACGAATTTTGAGTGCAGGAGACCATATCGTCTAGTGTCCTACATATGGTTACAGCCGCCGCTCCGATCGCCTTCGAGAAGCCCACCCCCAAATCGCGTGTCCGCGAGGCCGCGCCCTTCGTGAAGTGGGTGGGCGGAAAAGGGAAGCTCGTCTCGCAGCTCCTCCCGCTCATGCCTGGGGGTGTCGAGAAGCGCCGGCACGTAGAGCCCTTCGTCGGCGGCGGCGCGCTCTTCTTCGCGATGCGCCCGCGGCGCGCGGTGCTCTCCGACGTGAACGAGCGCCTCGTGACCACCTACCTCGCCATCCGCGACGAGCTCCCCACCGTGATCCGGCACCTCGAGGCGCTCGATCGCGCGCACTCCGACGCCACGTATTACGAGGTTCGCGACCGCTACAACACCGCGAGCCGCGTCTCCTCCGCCGAGCGCGCCGCGATGTTCGTCTACCTCAACAAGACGTGCTTCAACGGCCTGCACCGCGTGAACCGTCGCGGGCATTTCAACGTGCCTCTCGGGCGATACGAGAACCCGCGCATCGTCGATCACGAGGGTCTCGCCGCCGCGTCGCGGGCCCTCCGAGGCGCCGAGATCCGTCACGCGAGCTTCGAGGAGCTCCTCGCCTACGCCAAGCCCGGTGATTTCGTCTACTTCGATCCCCCCTACGCGCCCGTGAGCGCGACGGCGAATTTCACCAGCTACGCGGCGGGGGACTTCGGGGATGCCGATCAGGTGCGCCTGCGCGACGTCTACCGCGAGCTCGACCGACGCGGCTGCCGGTTGATGCTCTCCAACAGCGACGTCCCGCGCATCCGCGAGCTCTATCGGGATTATCGGATCGAGATCGTCGCCGCGCCGCGCGCCATCAACTGCGACGCGCGGAAGCGCGGCCCGGTCACCGAGGTCGTCGTGCTGAATTACGACCCCGGCAGATGAAATCTGCCCTACATCTCGTCACTCGAACGCGCGGACCACGTTGACCTCGGTCGAAGAGCCGCTTACCGTGCGCTCTGGACGGAATGTTCTCCCTAGAGTGGCAGACGCTGCGGTGGTTGATCGACGAGCTCGGGCTGGTGGCCTTCTCGTACGATCACGTGCACGTCTCGCCCTTCGGCCGCGCCGCCGAGCGCCTCTTGCCTCGGCCGCGCCCGCTCGAGACGGCCGGCGCCGCGCTCCACGTCGCCATCCAGCCCGAGGCGCTCCTCCGCGCGCACCGCGAGAGGCGCACGCAGGCCGTCGCCTTCGGTGAGGGGAAGGCCTACGTGGTCCCCGCCGGCGAGGCGAGCCTGCTCATCGTCCATCCCCACGAGGCGGAGTCGATGCAGCGCGCCATGGCCGCGCACGACACCTCCCACGCCCTCGGCCTCGTGCTCGCCTGGAGCCGCCTCGCCGAGACGGGCGGATCCGGCGGCGTGAAGACGGCCATGGAGGGCATCCGCGGCGCCGTCGAGGCGGCCCGCATGGCCCTCGAGGGGATGCCGTCCTCGCGCGAGGTCACCTCCGTACGCGAGGTCGTCGACGAGGTCCTCCAGCTCCTCGAGCCCCTCGCCGCGCAGCGCACCCTCCGCGTCGACGTGAAGGTGCCCGAGGGCCTCGAGGTCCGCGCCCCCCGCGCCGTGGTCTACCGCGCGCTCTGGAACGTCGTGGAGAACGCCTACACCGCCCTCGGCGTGGGACAATCCGTCGAGGTCTCCGCGCGCCGCAAGGGCGAGCGCGTGGAGATCCGGGTGGCCGACGACGGGCCGGGCGTGCCCGAGAAGCTCGTCCCCACCCTCTTCACGAAGCGCCCGCGCGCCGGCCTCTCCCGGGGGATCGGCCTCTCCGGCGTGGCCGAGAGCCTCGCGGCCGTGGGCGGCGCGATCCGCCTCGACACCGCGCACCGCCCCGGCGCCTGCTTCGTCATCGAGCTACCGCACGAGGCCAAGGTGGAGCGCAACCGCTCCGGGGTGCGGAAGCTCGACTTCGCCCCGCGCGTGCTCGTCGTCGAGGACGACGCGGCCCTCCGAGACCTCCTCGTGGCCACCTTCGAGCTCGAGGGGATCGTCGTGGAGGCGCGCCGCGACTCGCTCCCCGACGAGATCCAGCGCTTCGACGCCGCGCTCGTCGACCTCCGCCTCGACGGCGAGGGCGACGGCCTCTCGCTCGCCGAAGAGCTCCGGAACCGCGGCTTCGCCGGCCCCATCCACCTCATGTCGGGCGGGGAGCCGCCGCACGAGACCTGGAGCGAGGGGCTCCACTTCCACCGCAAGCCCTTCGATCCCACGGCCGTGGCCGCGGCCGTCGCGCACTCCATCCGCCCCGTCGTCGCGGCCTCGATGGGCGCCTGAGCGCTTCAAGAACCGCGAAGGCCCGCCGTTCGATCGGAGGCCATGTCCGCCACGGGCCAAGGATGGTTTCTGGACGGGGTGAAAGAGCCCACGATGCCCGGGATCGGCCGCGTGCGGGTCGCCGGTCTCGTCCGCGTCTTCGGGGCCTCTCCGCTGAGCTCGCCCGGTGTCCTCCCCATGGGACGGCAGGTGGTCACGATCGGGCGTGATCCCGAGTGTGAGCTGATGCTGAACGATACGGCGACGAGCCGTAGACACGCGCGCCTCGAGCGGAGGGGCGAGCACCACTACCTCGTCGACCTCCACTCCACGAACGGCACCATGGTGAACGGGCGCCGCATCCGCGAGGCGCGCCTCGTCGAGAACGACGTGATCCGCATCGGCGACACCGTCTTCCGCTTCACCGACCGCGGGTGCGAGACGCATTCGCGGCGCACGCCCGAGGAGCGCGCGCTCACGCGAGGCCCCGGCGCCATCGTGGGAGGCGCGCGGATGGAGCTCCTCGCGGCGCGCATCGCCAAGGTGGCGCCCACGATGCTCTCCGTCGTCATCGAGGGCGAGAGCGGCACGGGCAAGGAGCTCGTCGCGCGTACGATCCACGAGAAGAGCGGCCGCGCGGGGCCCTTCGTGGCGATCAACTGCGCCGCGCTCGCGGCGACGCTCATCGAGAGCGAGCTCTTCGGCGTGAAGCGCGGCGCGTTCACCGGCGCCGATCGCGATCGCGAGGGGCTCGTGAAGGCCGCGAACGGCGGCACGCTCTTCCTCGACGAGATCGGCGACATGCCCATCGAGGCGCAGGCCAAGCTCCTCCGCGTCCTCCAGGAGCGCGAGGTGCTCCCGCTCGGCGGCACGCGCCCCGAGCGCGTCGACGTGCGCGTCGTCTGCGCGACGCACCGCGATCTCGACGCGCTCGTGAAGTCCGGACGGTTCCGCGGCGACCTCCTCGCGCGCCTCAAGGAGGTGAACGTGCGCATCCCGGCGCTCCGGGAGCGCATCGAGGACATCCTCCCGCTCCTCGCCCACTTCCTCGATCAGGAGCGGGCGACGGCGAAGCCCACCTTCCCCTTCCTCCTCGCGCTCGCCCACTACCCTTGGCCGTACAACGTCCGCGAGTTCGAGAGCGCCATCAAGGTCGCGCTCGCGCTCGCCGACCACGACAAGCTCGAGCTCCAGCACCTCCCGCACCAGGTGCAGATCGTGCTCGACGCGCACGGCCGCGAGGCCGACGATGGATCGGGCACGCACGTCGCCGTCCCCAAGATCGTCGCGCCCTCGCGCCGCGAAGCGCCCGATCGCGCCACGCTCGAGCACCTGCTCCGCGAGCACGGCGGGAACGTCTCCGCGGTGGCGCGCCTCTTCGGCAAGCAGCGGATGCAGATCCACCGCTGGATGAAGCGCTACGGCCTCGACCCCGAAGCCTATCGCGGCTAGCTCGCGGCGCGGCGTGGTATGGTCCGCGCGATGTCCGACTACCCCGCGCCGCCCTGGGAGACCCAGGGTTACGCCGTCTTCCGCGCCTATCGCGTGCCGACCTCGGCCGTGCGCCTGCCCGAAGGGCTCCGCCCCGTCTCGACGCGCGGCACGTCGATCGGCCTCCTCGGCTTCGTGCGCTACGTCGATCCCTCGCCGCTCGAGTACGGCGAGCTCATCTGGATGCCCACGCGCGTCACGGCGGCCGGCAAGTCGGGCTTCTACGTCGCGCGGATGCACGTCGACTGCGAGCGGAGCCTCGCCGCGGGCCGCGAGGTCTGGGCGCTGCCGAAGACGCTCGCGCGCTTCCAAGAAGAAGGCGACCTCATCCGCGTCGAGACCGAGGCGGGCAGCCGCTTCACGCTCCGCGCGCGCGCCTACGGCCCCGCCCTCCCCGCGCGCTCGACGATGGTCACGCTCCAGACGCGGGAGGGCCGCGCGATGCGCTTCAAGGCGAGCACCAAGGCCCGCGTGCGCCTCTCGAGCCTCTCCGTCGAAGAGCACGTGATCCGCGAGCCCGATTGGGAGAGCTTCCTCGCGGCCAAGCCCCTCCCCGCGCCCGCGATCCGGCTCGAGCGCTTCGAGACCACGATGCAGCTCCCCGAGTGGCTATGATCCGCGCCGCCGCCTTCTTCGATCTCGACGGCACGCTCCTCGCCGTGAACAGCGGGCGCCTCTGGCTCTCGCACGAGCGCGCCCACCGCCGGCTCACCGCGCAGGACGCGGCGAAGGGCCTCGCCTATCTCGTCGCCTACAAGCTCGGCCTCGTGGACGTCCGCATGGCGCTCGGCCTCGCCGCGGCGGCGCTCCGCGGGCGCCCCGAGCGCGAATTCGAGGAGAGCGTCCACCGCTGGTACGAAGAGCATGTGCGACCGCTCCGCGCGCCGCTCGCCGAACGCGCGATCGAGCGCCACCGCGCGGCCGGGCATCGCCTCGTCCTGCTCACCACGTCCACCGTCTACCAAGCCGCGATCGCCGCGCGCGACTTCGGCCTCGACGATCACCTCGGCACGCGCTTCGCCGTCGCGGACGGACGCTTCACGGGCGCGCTCGTGCACCCGGTGCCCTTTGGCCGCGGCAAGGTCGAGCTCGCCGAGGAATACGCCGCGCGCGAGGGGATCTCGCTCGAGCACAGCTACTTCTACTCCGACAGCATCACCGATCTGCCGATGCTCGAGCGCGTCGGTCATCCGCGCATCGTGAACCCGGATCCGCGCCTCGCCCTCGTGGCGAAGCTGCGATCGTTCCCCGTGCTCGACTGGGGACGCCCCGAAGTGCCCTACGATCGTACGCTCGTCCAAAAGGTCACCTCGCTCTTTCGCTGAGTGAGGGAGTTGCGTACGATCTCGCCTTGGCCCGTGTGGGCCACCCCACCCGTCGACGTCGCGGCGCGCCTCACCCCTGCCGACCCTCCCACATGAACGCCAAGGCCGAAGCCGACCTCCCCACCTTGCTGATGCTCGGCAAGGGCGATCCCATGCACGCCGCGCTCCTCGACGCGGTCCACCGCTATTTCAGCGGCGTCACGGTGGGGCACGTCGACGAGGCCTCGGCGCTCGCCGCGACGAGCGCGCCCGATCTCGTCTTCCTCCTCGGCGACGCCGCGAGCGAGGCCGGCAAGGTCGTGCACGCGCTCGCCGCTTCGCCGCTCACGGCCGGGCTCCCGGTGGTGGTGCTCTCGTCCACGGGCGACCTCGCCGACAAGCTCCTCGCCACGCACGAGAACGTCGAGATCCTCGAGCGCAACGCGAGCGTCGACTTCATGGCGCGCCGCCTCCGCGAGCTCGCCGAGGAGATGCCCTTCCGCACCGGCGACGTCGAGGGCGAGCTCGCCGACGCCAGCGTGGACGAGCTGGTCTCGCTCCTCTCCAAGGAGCTCCGCGGCGGCATCCTCTCCGTCGCCGAGCTCGGCGACGACGAAGCACGGACCGCGCGCCTCGTGCTCCGCCGCGGACGCCCCATGGCCGAGGCCATCGCCGAGTTCGTGCAGAGCATCAAGCCGCTCATCGGCAGCAAGCGGCGCCTCCGCTACGAGTTCCACGCCGCGCCGGCGGGGCGCATGGAGCTCGCCGACGGCCGCAGCGCGCCGAGCGAGACCGACGTCTTCGAGGGCCGGAAGATCCTCCTCATCGAGCGCAACCCCGCGCACGCCGACGCCCTCGCCCAGGCCCTCCGTGAGAAGCAGGCCACCGTCGTCGTCACCGACGGCCACGGCACCGGCCTCGAGCGCGCGCGGGCCCTCGGTCCCGACGTGATCGTCATCGATCAAGAAGGCGTCCAGACCTGGGCCTTCGATCTCATGCGCACGCTGCGCGACGATCCGATCCTCCACTGGGCCACGGTCATCGTCGTCGACTCCGCCGCGCTCTTCGGCCCCGGCAACGTGCCGCGCCTCGACGTGCTCGCCGGCAAGGTGAAGGGGCTGCTCGCGCCCGACGCGCGCGTCCACGAGGCGGCGAGCCGTCGCGAGAGCTTCGACATCCGCCTCGAGGCCATCGGCCCACAGCGCCTGCTCCGCATCCTGGCCGCCTTCGGCGGCGCCTACCACCTCTCCATCCGCGGCGAGCGCACCGCCGTCGAGCTCGACGTCGCCGAGGGGCTCGTGGCCGGCGTCGAGGCCGAGCTGCCGGATCAACGCAAGGTGGGCGGGCTCGCGGCGCTCTCCGCGCTGCTCTCGATGCGCACGGGGCGCGTGCACGCCGATCCGCGCGAGGCCCCGGCCACGGCCAACCTCCTCCTCCCCGTCGACGACGCGATCCTCTCGGCGTGCGAGCAAGCCGCGCCGCAAATCTCGACCCGCCCCGTCGCTCCCTCTTCCGCGCCTCCGCGCGCGTCCATCCCGCCTGCCGATCAGACGGCGCTCGCGCTCGTCTCCGAGCTCCGCAGCCTCGTAGGGCAGCTCCGTTCCACCCTCGAACCCGGCGCCGCCGCCTCCATGGAGAGTCCGATGTCCGAAGGCGATCCCAAGAATCCGTCCCCGAACGAGCCGCAAGAGGGCACCTCCGCGAACCCGCCCAAGCGCAAGGCGACCATCGTGGGCATGCCGCTCTCGGCCCTCACGCCGCCCAAGCCCGCCGCGCCGCCCAAGCCCGTGGCGCCGCCCAAGCCCGCCGCGCCGCCGAGGCCGGTCGCCGCGCCGCCCAAGCCCGTGGCGCCGCCCAAGCCTGCGGCGCCGCCCAAGCCCGCCGCGCCCGCACCAGCCGCCCGCAAGGCCACGATGCTCGGCGTGGGGGCCCCGCCCGCCGTGGTTCCGCCCGCGGCCGCTCCCGCCGCTCCCGCCGCTCCGGCGGCTCCGGCGCCGGAGGCCCCCGAGGCCACCGAGGTGCAGAGCCCGCAGGCGCCCGTCGCCCAGCCCACCACGGAGACGACGCAGCCCTTCGACCTCGAGGAGGTCTCGATCGTCGAAGAGCTCCCGGTGGACGACGCCAAGTCCGAGCCGGTGACCGCGCCGTACAGCCCCGCGCTCGCGTCCGAAGACGATTGGTCCGCGGCGGCGCCGCCCTCCGACTTCGACACCGACTTCGAGGTCGACGATACGCCGCTCCCCGAGATCCCGCCGGCCCCGGCCGCGGCGCCCTCGCCCGCCCCCACGCCCGTCGCGGCGGCACCCGCGCCTGCGCCTGCGCCCGCACGCCCGGCCCCCGCGCCCGCGCCCGCTCCGGCGATCGAAGACGAGCGCGCCGGCCTCGACCGCCGCACCAAGCTCCTCGCGACCGGGGCGAGCCTCCTCGTCCTGCTCCTCGTGATCGTGTTCGCGACGCGCGGCAAGGACGCCGAGCCCGCACCGGAACCCGAGGCCTCGCGCGCCGACGCCGTGGCCGCCGAGCCCGAGGCTGCGTCGGCCAAGCCCACGGCCGCCGAGCCCGAGGCCAAGCCCGCGGTCGAGGAGAAGGCCGCCGCGGCCCCCGCGGAGGAAAAGGCCGCGGAGCCCGCCGCCGAAGAGCCCGCCGCCGAAGAGCCCGCCGTCGCCGAGGAGAAGGCCGACGAGCCCGCGGCGCCCGCGGAGGAGAAGGCCGAGGAGCCCGAGCCCGCGCCGGCCGCGGCCGGGACCAGCGAGCTCGCGCCGCCCACCTCCGTCTCGCCCGCGCTCGCCGAGATGTCCGAGCGCAAGCGCAAGGCGGCCGCGAAGGACCTCGTGAACCGCGCCAACTACATGCGCAAGAACGGCGCGTACACCAAGTCGCTCGAGCGCTACGTCGAGGCGCTCGAGCACGACCCCGAGAACGCCGCGGCCGTCTCCGGCGGCATCCAGGCCTACCTCGAGCTCGGCAACGCCGAGGGCGCGCTCGCCTGGGCCCATCGCCTCGTCGAGCTCATCCCCAAATCGTCGGGCGCCTATTCGCTCCTCGGCAAGGCCAAGCTCCTCGCGGGCGATCTCGAGGGCGCGCGCGAGGCGGGCGAGAAGGCGCTCTCCATCGATCGCAAGAACAAGGGCGCGCAGGAGCTCCTCGCGGAGATCGAGAAGGCCGAGAAGAAGAAGGCCAAGCGCTGAGCCCCCGAGGCGCGGGGGCCCTCGCCCTCGCGCGTTCCCGCCGCCATGGACGTACGCAGTCAGGCCTCGCTCCTCGCCGCCGTGCTCTGCCTCGCCATGGCGGCGAGCGTGTACTTCCGCCCCAAGCGACGGCGCGTCCACCGCGCGTTCTCGGCGTTCTCGAGCACGGTCGCCGTCTTCTACGGGACCACCTTCCTCGACCGCGCCTTCGGCGGCCCGATCTACTCCAAGGTCCACCTCGTGGCCGGCGTGGTGATGCCGCTCGTCGCCGTGCGCTTCTTCCGCGCCTTCGTCGACGACGACGATCCCCGGCTCATCCGCCTCCACCGCGCGGCGTGGGTCGTGGTCGGGCCGCTCCTCGTCTACGCGCTCACCCGCCCTGAGGACGAGCGCACCGTCGCCATCGTCGCGACGATCGTGGCCACCACCTTCTTCGCGGTCGCGGTCGTCCTGCTCTTCATCCGCTCGGCCCGCGCGCCTTCGCGTCTCGAGCGCGCCAAGCTCCGCTACCTCTGCAGCGTGGGCGGCGCCGCGGGCACGTTCATGCTCTTCGAGTACGCGCCCCTCGTCGGCATCGACCTGCCCGAGCTCGGCACCATCCCCATCCTCCTCTTCCTCTACATGCTCTCGCAGTCGATCACGCGCGACCGCCTGATCGACCTCTACGAGCTCGCCGGCCGCGCGGGCGTGCTCACCGTCGTCGCGCTCTTCTTCGCGGGGCTCCTCTGGATCATGCGCGAGATCGCGGGCGAGCCGCAGTTCATCCACATGATGGTCAGCGCGATGGCCGTCCTCCTCCTCTTCGACTCGGTCCAGGCGCGCGTGGCTTCGTTCATCGCGCGCGTCTTCTTCCGCGAGCGCACGGCCCTCGACGAGCACCTCGCCGCGCTCCGCCGCCGCATCGCGGGGACGCTCGCGGTCGAAGATCTGCCCGCCATCGTCATGGACGGCCTCGAGGAGACGCGGCGCATCACCAACGCCGCGCTCTACCTCGCCTCGGGCGACGGCCACTCCTTCCGGCTCGCCGCGCACCTCGGCTCGCCGCCGCCGGCGCACATCGAGACCGCGCCCGCGCGCCCCTTCCTCACGCGCCTGCTCGAGTCCGACGCGCTCGTCCTCGAGAACCTGGAGCGCGACTTCGAGGACCTGCGGAGCGCGCGCCGCGATCGCGAGGCCGAGACCCTCTACGAGGTCATCCGCACGCTCGAAGCGCTCCACGGCGGCGTCGCCCTCGCCATCGCCACGCGGGGCTCCCGCGAGCCCTACGGCTTCCTCGTGGTGAACGACGATCGCATCCGCGACGCCTTCTCGAGCGACGAGGTCCAATTCCTCGTGGGCCTCGCCACGCAGATCGCGCTCACGCTCGAGAGCGGCGCGCTCCACCGCCAGCTCATGGAGCGTGATCGCCTCGCCACCCTCGGCGAGATGGCGGCGGGCCTCGCGCACGAGATCCGCAACCCGCTCGGCGCCATCAAGGCGAGCGCGCAGCTGCTCACGGAGCCCGCCCAAGGCGACGAGGTCCCGCGGGAGTTCCTCGACATCATCGTCGAAGAGACCGATCGCCTCGCGCGTGTCGTCGGGTCCTTCCTCGACTACGCCAAGCCCGGCGCCCCCGATCCCGAGCCCATCGATCTCGGCCACGCCGTCGAGCGCACGATGCGCATGCTCGAGGCCGAGCTCGCCGAACACGAGATCCGCTGGACGCTCGAGCTCGATCCCGATCGCAAGAAGGTCCGCGTCGACGCCGAACACGTCCGGCAGATCCTCCTCAACCTCGTCCGCAACGCCATCGAGGCCGCGGGCAAGGGCGGGCGCATCCACGTCGAGGTCGAGCGCACGCAGCGCAAAGGCGTCGCCGACGCGCTCGAGGATTGGATGGAGCTCCGCGTCACCGACGACGGCCCCGGCATCGATCCGGAGATCCTCCCCAAGCTCTTCGTCCCCTTCGTCACCAACAAGCCCAACGGCTCGGGGCTCGGGCTCGCCATCTCGCAGCGCCTCGCCAACGCCGCCTCGGGCCGCATCGAGGCGCGGAGCGAGAAGGAGCGAGGCACGACCTTCGTCGTCTCCTTCCCCGCCGCCCCCGACGCCCCCGCGGTCTAGGGATCGAGGCGCGCCGCCTTGGAGGCCGGCGAGGTGGCGAGGGGGTGGACCCGCAGGCGGTAGAGCCGCACGTCGCTCCGCTCTTGCGCATTGGGCGGGAGCGAATTCTCCTCGAAGAGGAGCGGGAAGGCGCGCTCGCGGCCGCCCTCGCCGAGCTCGCGGATCCGGCTCGGGAGGAGGTAACGCCACTTGCCCGCCTGTTCGTAGCCCACGCCGTGATCCTCGGTGAGCGAGCTCGCGAGGAAGACCGGGCGGCGATCGAGGAAGGTGCCGTCCTCGACGAGGAGCGAGACCTCCACGTCGAGGCGCGGGAGCACCTTGGAGAGCGCCCCGCCGAGCGCGTCGGCCCGCTCGCTCCAACGCTCGCGCGCCGCCTCGGCGGCCATCACGAGCGCGCTCGCGATCGAGCCCGCCCGCGCCGA
>JAAYBZ010000181.1 GCA_012744445.1 Myxococcales bacterium
GAAGAGGCCGCCCCGCCGGGGGCCACGGTCGTCTCCCGCGACTTCCCGCGCCCGCACGGCGACCTCACGGCGCTGGTCGTGGCGCAGCTCCGCGAGCTCGGCCTCCCCGCCGAGGCCATCGACGACGTGGGCGGGTGCACCCACGACGAGCCCGCGCGCTTCTTCTCGCACCGACGCGACGCCGGTCGCACCGGGAGACACCTCTCGGGGATCGTCGCGCGGGACCGGGTGGATGCCGGTCCCGAGGGTGCTAGACCGGGCGGGCGCGATCGAGGGACCACCCGGGAGGGGTGATGGGTCATATGGAGAAGAAGAAGGTCACGGCGGTGCCGGGCGAGAAACGGGCCCTCGCCGGCGGGATCTTCTGCCTTTGCGACGGCTGCGGCGCGACGCTCAAGACGGCGGACTTCGTGCGCGACTTCCGTGTCTGCTCGGTCTGCGGCCATCACCACCCGCTCGAGGCCACGCGATGGGTCGAGCTCCTGCTCGATCCTGGCAGCTTCGTGGAGCACGACGCGACGCTCCGCGCCGCCGATCCCCTCGGCTTCGTCGATCAGAAGCCCTATCCCAAGCGCGTCGAGGCCGCGATCCAGAAGAGCGGCGCGAACGACGCGATCCTCTCGGGCACCGGGCGGATCGAGGGCCGCGAGGTCGAGCTCGTCGTCTTCCGCTTCGAGTTCCTCGGCGGCTCGATGGGCTCGGTGGTGGGCGAGAAGATCACGCGCGCGGCGGAGCGCGCACGGCTCGCGCGGCGCCCGCTGATCATCCTCTCGGCCTCGGGCGGCGCGCGCATGCAGGAGGGCTCGCTCTCGCTCATGCAGATGGCGAAGACCGTGAGCGAGATCCGTCTCCTCCGCGAGGCCGGCGTGCCCTTCATCTCGGTGCTGCGCAACCCCACCACGGGCGGCGTCGCGGCGAGCTTCGCCTTCCTCGGCGACGTGAACCTCGCCGAGCCCGGCGCGCTCATCGGCTTCGCCGGGCCGCGGGTCATCGAGCAGACGATCCGAGAGAAGCTCCCCGAGGGCTTCCAGCGCGCCGAGTTCCTCCTCGAGCACGGGATGCTCGATCAGATCGTGCCGCGCGCCGAGATGCGATCCAGGATCGCGCTCCTCCTGAGCCACCTCCTGGATTGAGCTTGTCTCGCGAACGGTATCGAAACGCGCTCGCGCGCCTCTACGGCCTCGAGTCCAAGGGCGTGAAGCTCGGGCTCGAGCGGATGGAGGGCGCGCTCGCCCACCGCGGGCACCCCGAGCGGGGCCTCCGCGCGGTCCACGTGGGGGGCACCAACGGCAAGGGCTCGGTCTCCGCGCTCGTCGAGCGCGCGCTCCGGGAGGCCGGCTTCCGCACCGGGCACTTCACCTCGCCGCACCTCCACCGCTGGGTGGAGCGCGTCCGCGTCGACGGCGAGCCCCTCGCGGAAGACGAGGCCGCCGCGCGCATCGAGTCGGTGCTGGACGACCCGGCGCTCTCGGACCTGAGCTTCTTCGAGGCGACCACGCTCGCGGCCTTCGAGGCCTTCCGCGACGCGGGCTGCGACGTGGTGGTGCTCGAGGTGGGCCTCGGCGGGAGGCTCGACTCCACCAACGTCGTCACGCCCCTCGCGAGCGTCGTCACCAACGTCTCCCTCGAGCACACGCACATCCTCGGCGACACGATCGAGGCCATCGCCAAGGAGAAGGCCGGCATCTTCAAGCCCGGCGTGCCCGCGGTCGTGGGCGATCCCGGCGAGGCGAGGGCGATCCTCGCGCGCGAGGCCGAGGCGATGGGCGCGCTCCCGCGCTTCCCCGTGGCCGAGCCGCCGCCGGTGGGGCTCCTCGGCCCGCACGCCGCGGAGAACGCGCGCGTGGCCTACGCGGCCGTCGAGGCGCTCCGCGAGCGGGGCCTCGCGCTCCCCGACGACGCCGTCCGGCGCGGGTTCGCCGAGGCCGTCTGGCCGGGGCGCTGCGAGACGATCGCCACCTCGCCCGAGATCCTCGTCGACGCGGGGCACAACCCGGCGGGGTGCGCCGCGCTCGCGCGATACCTCGAGACGCTCCCGCCGCGCCGTACCGTGCTCCTCTTCGGCGCGATGGAGGACAAGGACCACGAGGGGATGCTCGCGCCCTTCGACGGCGTGGTGAGCGCGCGCGTCTACGCGCTGCCCAAGATGCGGCGGGCGGGCGATCCCGCGCGGCTCGCCGAGGTCCGCCCGGGCGAGGTGGCGGCCACCATCGAGGAGGGGCTCGCGCGCGCCCTCGCGCTCGCCGGCGACGCGGGCCGGATCGTCGTCTGCGGGTCGATCTTCGTCCTCGCCGAGGTGCGCGCGAGGGTCCTCGGCATCGAGGCCGATCCCCCCATCGCGATGTGAGCCCCCCTCGGCGGGCGCCGCTCGCCCGGCGTGTTAGAACGGACCGATGGTCTTCCTCGACGCCTGCCGCGGCAAACCTACGCCCTACACCCCCGTGTGGCTCATGCGCCAAGCGGGGCGCTATCAGCCCGAATACCGCGCGATCCGCGAGAAGGTGAGCTTCCTCGAGCTCTGCAAGTCGCCCGATCTCGCGGCCGAGGTCACGGTGCTCGCCGCCGAGCAGCTCGGGGCCGACGCCGGCATCATCTTCGCCGACATCCTCCTCGTGCTCGAGCCGCTGAACATCGGCTTCTCCTTCGAGAAGGGCGACGGCCCGAAGATCCACGAGCCCGTGCGTACGGCGGCGCAGGTCGACGGCGTGGCCGAGTCCATCGACGCCGAGGCGAGCCTCGGCTACGTCCTCGAGGCCATCCGGCGCACCAAGAAGGACCTGAAGGTGCCCCTCATCGGCTTCGCCGGCGCGCCCTTCACGCTCGCGAGCTATGCGATCGAGGGCGGTGGATCCAAGAATTACTACGCCACCAAGCGCCTGATGTTCGGCGACCCGGGGCTCTTCCGCGTGCTCATGGAGAAGCTCACCACGGCCATCATCGACTACCTGAACGCGCAGATCCGCGCGGGGGCCGACGCCGTCCAGCTCTTCGACAGCTGGGTGGGCTGCCTCTCCGAGCACGACTACCGCACGCACGTGCTCCCGCACGTCCGACGCATCTTCGAGAGCCTCGACCGGAGCGTGCCCTCCATCCACTTCGGCACGGGCAACCCCTCGCTCTACCCCGCCATGGCGGAGGCCGGCGGCGACGTGATCGGCGTCGACTGGCGCGTCGACCTCCCGACGGCCTGGGACGCCCTCGGCGCCAAGGCCATGATGGGCAACCTCGACCCGGCCTACATCCTCGCGGAGGGCCGCGCGATGGAGGACGAGGTCACGCGCATCCTCGAAGGCGTGGGCCCTCGCCCGGGTCACATCTTCAACCTCGGCCACGGCATCATGCCCGAGGCCGATCCCGCGCGCGTCCGCGCCTTGGTGGACCACGTCCACGAGGTGAGCGCGCGCCTCCGAGGCTGAGCGTGCCGCGCGTCGTCGTCATCGGAGGAGGTCCTGCCGGTCTCGCCGCGGCGCACCGGCTCCTCGAGCTCTCGCCCGGGCTCGAGGTGACGCTCTTCGAGCGGTCGTCGCGCCTCGGCGGGATGATCGCGACGACGGTCGAAGACGGCTTCGTCATCGAGCGCGGGCCCGAGTCGGTGATCCGCGAGAAGCCCGCGGCGCTCGCGCTCGCCGAGCGCGTCGGGGTGCTCGATCGCGCGATCTCCACCCGCCCCGGCGGCGGCGCGCTCGTCGCCTGTCGCGGCCGCCTGGTGCCGATCCCCGAGGGCTTCTCGCTCCTCGCCCCCACCAACCCCAAGGCGCTCGCGCGCTCGGGCGTGGTCTCGCGGGTCGGCGCGATCCGCGCGGCCGTCGAGCGCTTCTTCGGGGCCAAGGAGCGCGACGACGTGAGCGTGGCGCGCTTCGTGCGCGAGCATTTCGGCAGCGAGGTGCTCGAGCGGCTCGCGCAGCCCATCGTCTCGGGGATCTACGGCGGTGACCCCGAGCGCATCGGCCTCGCGGCCACGCTCCCGCGCTTCCTCGACATGGAGAAGAGGGGGAGCGTGATCCGCGCCCTCGAGGCGGCCGGGCAGGCCGCGGACGCGAGCGCGCGCGGGGCGCGGTACTCGCTCTTCGTGAGCTTCGACGAGGGCCTCGAGGTGCTCACGCGCGCGGTGGCCTCGCGCGTCCTCGATCGCGCCGTGCTCGGCCGCGCCGTCACCTCGCTCTCGCGCAGCGCGGGCGGCTTCGAGATCGGCTTCGAGGGCGGCGCGACCCAGCGCGCGGATGCCGTCGTCGTCGCTGCGCCGGGCCCCGTGGCCGGGCGGCTCGTCCAGCCCTTCGATCGGACGCTCGCCGGTCATCTCCTCGGCATCGAGCACGGGAGCGCCGCGGCCGTGACGCTCGTCTACCGCGAGGATCGCATCCCGCCGCTCGAGCGCTTCGGCTTCGTCGTGCCGGCCATCGAGGGGCGGCCCATCCTCGCGGCCACCTATTCGAGCGTGAAATGGCCCGGCCGCGCGCCCAAGGGATACGCCTTGGTGCGGGCCTTCTTGGGCGGGGAGCGCTTCGAGGGCCTCCCCTACGAAGGCGACGAGACCCTCGTGGCCCTCGCCCGGCACGAGCTCCGCGAGCTCGCCCGCATCGAGGTCGCCCCCGAGCGCGCCCTCGTCGACCGCTTCCTCCACGCGATGCCGCGCTATGCGCCGGGGCACCTCGCGCGCCTCGCGGACGTGCGCCGGCGGCTCGCGGCCGTCCCGGGGCTCTTCCTCGCGGGGACGGCGCTCGACGGCGTGGGCGTGCCCGACGCCATCCGGACGGGGGAGCAGGCGGCGTCCGACGCGCTCCAATTTCTCTCTTCTCGCTGAAGCGCGTCGCGCGGCGATCGGGTAGGCTCGCCGGGTGAATCGTCCTACGCCCAAGTCGCGGCTCCTCGAGCTCGTCCTCGGTCTCGGCCTCGTCGTGCTCTCCTCGTGCGGAGGGAAGAGCTCCATCGAGGCCCGTCACGCGTCGGTGCAGAACACCATGCTCACCATGGGGCTGGTGCCGACGATCCCCGTCTCACGCTTCTCGCTCGGCAAGGGCGAGGCGGAGACGCTCCCGTTCTCGGCCGAGGCCGGCGCCTGCTCGACGGTGGTCGCGGTCGGCGAGGGATCGGCCTCGGATCTCGTGCTCGAGATCCTGGACTCCGCGGGCGTGACCGTGGCAGAGGAGGTCGTCCACGACACGCAGGCCTCGCTCCAGTTCTGCCCCAGCACGGACGGACGGTTCACGATCCGCGTCCAAGCCGTGGGCGGCTCGGCCAAGGTCCTCCTCTCGGCCTATCGCGGCGGTGACGCGCGGGGGCGGGGCATGCGCACGGCGCACCGCGACTCGAGCTGCGAGGGCGCCCTCCCGATCCGCCCGAACGAGCGCATCGCGGGGAGCAACGCGAGCGGGCAGAGCATGCTCAGCCCCTCCTGTGGGCAGGGCGGCGCGCCCGAGCAGATCTACGTCTTCGAGCTCACCGAGCCGTCGCGCGCGACGATCATGCTCGAGGCGACCTTCGACGCCATCCTCTCGATCCGCACGGGCTGCGCCGACGGCCACGAGGTCGCGTGCAACGACGACTACGGCGACGCAGCCCACGCGCGCGTCGACGCGAACCTCGGCCCAGGCGTCTACTACGTCGTCGTCGACGGCTTCCCGGGGCAGGTGGGCGAGTTCTCGCTCGAGCTCCGGCTCACCGAGGTGAAGACGGAGGCGGAGATCTGCGCCTCGGTAGAGGAGCTCGTGCCGGGGCAGCCGACCCAGGGCGACAACAGCGCGTCGAGCTACTCGTTCCAGGCGACCTGCGCGCAGGGCGCGAACGGCCCCGAAGACGTGCGGCGCCTGCACATCGACCGAAAGTCGCGTGTGCGCATCACGCAGCAGAGCGACTTCGACGGCGTCCTCCACGTGCGCAGCGTCTGCGATCGCGTGACGACGGAGATCGCGTGCAACGACGACTTCGACGGCTACAACCGCTCGCTCGTCACGGCGGTGCTCGATCCCGGCGACTACTACGTCATCTCCGACGGCTTCGGTCAGGACCGCCCCTCGAGCGGCACCTACCTAGTCCTGGCCGAGACCACGACGGCGCAGGGCCGCGGGGCCGAGGCCGACGCGTGTGGCGCGCCGGGGGTGCTGAATCGCGGCGAGCCGACCATCACGGATACCTTCGAGGCGGCGGACGACTTCCAGGGGAGCTGCGGCGGGGCGGGGGCGCCCGACACCGTCTTCCGCCTCGACGTCCCGGTGCGGAGCCGGGTGCGCGTGCGCGCCTCGAGCGCGCAATTCGACGGTCTCCTCTACGTACGCGACGCGTGTGAGGGCGGCCGCGAGCACATCTGCAAGGACTTCCCGATGTCGAGGACGCCGGTCGTCGGCGGTCTCGAGGTGAACCTCGATCGCGGCGCGTACCACCTCGTGGTCGACGGGCAGCGCCCCGACGCCTTCGGTTCGGTGCAGCTCGACGTCTCCACGGTCGACCTCGTCGCGCTCGAGCGCGACTGCAACAGCGCGCCCATCCTGTTGCCGGGCCGCGTCGTCAGCGGGACGACCAGTGGCCGCGAGGATCGCTTCCACGCGAGCTGCGCGGGCGAGGCGCAGAGCGGCGACGCGGTCTACCGCATCCGCCTCAAGAAGCGCAGCCACGTCGAGATCAAGATGACCACCGACTTCGACGGCGCGCTCCACCTCCGCCGCTCGTGCACGGACGACGCGAGCGAGATCGCCTGCAACGACGACGACAACAACAGCAACCGCGCGTCGAAGGTCGAGGCGACCCTCGAGCCGGGCACCTACTTCGTGGTCGTCGACGGCTTCCGCGTGGGCAGCGAGGGCAATTACGAGCTCTCCTACTCGGTCCGCGAGCTCTGAGGTCAGGCCGCGTCTGCCGTGAGGGCGCCGAGGACGCGCCCCAGCGCCGGGTCGCGGCGCCTCAGCATCGACCAGACCAGCGCGGCGCGCTCACGCGGCTCGAGCGCGTCGACGCCGCTCTCGACGAGCTCGACGAGCGCCGGCCCCGTCATCCGCTCGAAGGAGAAGATGGCCGGGCCGAGCGAGGCCTCCACGAGGCGGGCGCACCGCCGGAAGCTCGAGGGGGATCGAGCGACGATCGCCGCGAGCAGCCGGTAGGGGCCCGAGGGGAGGCGCGAGACGTTCGGGCGCGTCCCCTCGAGGCAGGCGCACGCCGTCTCGCGATCGAGGGCGGCCGTGAGGACGTACCTCAGCGCCGCGAGCGTTCCTTCGTCGTTTGGGGAGTTCGGCGGGGTCATATCCGGAAGATATTGAAAGTGATTTTCAATATCAAGTCGGAGTCGTTTTCGGGTGTCTTTTCTCGGCGCGCGGTTCACTCTCCCCATCGGGCGCGCCGGATGGCGCAAGGGAAACGGATGGACCAACCCTCGCGGAAGACGTCGGCCGATGACTGCGGCGTGCGCACGCCGCTCCCCATGCACGCGCGCGAGCGCGGCGTCCGCGCGGTCGTGGTCCTCACGGCCGTGATGATGGTCGTGGAGATCGTCGCCGGGTACGTGACCGGCTCGATGGCGCTACTCGCCGATGGTTGGCACATGGCCACGCACGTCCTCGCGCTCGGCCTCACCAGCGCCGGCTATGCGGTCGCGCGTCGGTTCGCGTCGCACCGCGCCTTCGCGTTCGGCACCGGGAAGGTCGAGACGCTCGCCGGTTTCACGAGCGCCGTCGCCCTCTCGCTCGTGGCGCTGACGATGATCGTCGAGTCGATCTCGCGCCTCGTCTCGCCCGAGGCCATCGACTACGGGGCGTCGCTCCCCGTGGCGGTCCTCGGCCTCCTCGTGAACCTCGCGAGCATCGGGCTCCTCCACCACGGGCACGATCACGATCACGCCCACGATCACGGCCACGGTCACGCCCACGATCACGGTCACGCCCACGACCACAACTTCCGCGCGGCCTGGGTGCACGTGGTGGCCGACGCGCTCACGAGCGTGCTCGCGATCCTCGCGCTCCTCGCCGGGCGGCACCTCGGCTGGGCCTTCCTCGATCCGGCGATCGGCGTGCTCGGCGGCGTCATCATCTTGAAGTGGGGCTACGACCTCTCGAAGGGCGCGGCCTTCGAGCTCCTCGACGTGGATCTGGGCGGCGAGCTGGAGGCGTCGATCGTCGAGGCGCTCGAGGCGATCGGCGATACGAAGGTCGTCGACATCCACGTCTGGTCCCTCGGCCGCGGGCTCCGGAGCTGCGTCGTGGCGCTCTCGACGTCGTCCGATCGCGAGGTCCACGAATATCGCGCCGCGCTCCGCGAGTACGCGCTCGCGCACCTCACCATCGAGGTGCGGCGGGCGGCTTGCGAGCGCCGCGAATTCGCGGGAAATTGATGTGGTATGCCGTCCAAGGCGCGAGAGCGGAAAGATGACGAGCTCCGTCAGCTCCTCGTTTCGCGGGGCATCCGCGTGACGGAGCAGCGGCTCGTGATCCTGCGGGAGCTCGCGAGGCTCCGCGCGCCCGTCAGCCACGGCGAGCTCACCGAGCGCCTCTCGGGCGAGTCGCTCGACCGCGCGACGATCTACCGCAACCTCCTCTCGCTCACCGAGGCGGGCATCCTCGTGCGAACGCAGCTCGGCGACAACGTCTGGCGCTTCGAGATGCCGGGCGCGGCCTCGGCCGAGCACGACGCGCACCCGCACTTCGTCTGCACCGATTGCGGCGACGTCTCGTGCCTGCCCAAGGGGGCGGTGAAGCTCACCGGCGGGGAGATCGCGCGCGTGGAGGTGGCCGAGGTGCAGCTCCGCGGCCGCTGCGGCGAGTGCGTGGCCCGCTGAGCGCTCAGTGGAAGTCGCGGACGGGCGTCCGCGGGATCGGGCGCTCGAGCGAGGGCACGGCGAGATCCTCGGCGACGAGGTGGACGACGCCGTGCGCGCGCTGGAGCCGCCCGCGCACCTCGAAGAGCGAGCCCGAGTGGACGAGCGCGGCGCGCTTCTCGTAGAGGTCGGCCCAGATCACCACGTTCACGAAGCCCGTCTCGTCCTCGAGCGTCATGAAGGTCACGCCGCGCGCGGTGTGGGGGCGCTGCCGGCAGATGACGAGGCCCACGTAGCGGAGGCGGCGTCCGCCGGGCATCGCGTTCAGCTCCGCCGCCGTGGGGATGCCGCGCGCGCGGAGGGGCTCGCGGATCGCGGCCATCGGGTGGCCGTGGGTGCTGTGCATGCTCGTCTCGTAGTCCCAGCGCACGGCGGCCTCGCGGCGGAGCGGGGCGAAGCGCGGGAGCGACTCGGGGCTCGTGGGCGCGAGGGCGAGGCCGTCGCGATCGTTGGCGAGGAGGCCGCGCACCGCCCAGAGCGCGCGCCTACGCTCGAGGCCGAACGAGGCGAAGGCGCCCGCCTCGGCGAGCGCGAGGAGCGCGCGCTTGCCGAGCTTGGTCCGCTGCGCGAAGTCGGCGAGATCGGCGTAGGGCGGGGGCGCGGCCTCGAGCCGCTCGCGCTCGCGCTCGCCGAGCCCCTTGACGTAACGCAGGCCCATGCGGATGGCGTAGGGCGGGTGCGATTCGCTCGGCTCGAGCGAGCAATTCCATCCGCTGTGGCTCACGTCGATGGGGCGCACCTCGATGCCGTGGCGTTTGGCGTCCTCGACGAGGGTGGAGGGCGCGTAGAAGCCCATCGGCCACGCGTCGAGCAGCGCGCAGGTGAAGGCCGCGTGGTGGTGGCACTTCAGCCAGGCGCTCACGTAGCTCAGGATGGCGAAGCTCGCCGAGTGGCTCTCGGGGAAGCCGTACTCGCCGAAGCCGCGGATCTGCGAGAAGACCTGCTCGGCGAAGGCCTTGGGGATGCCGCGCGCGATCATGCGCGAGACGAGCCGCTCTTCGTGCGCCTCGATGCGCCCCTTCTCGCCCCAGGCGGCCATGTCGCGGCGGAGCTGATCGGCCTCGCCGGGCGTGTAGCCGGCGGCCGCGACGGCGAGCTTCATCACCTGCTCCTGGAAGATGGGCACGCCGAGGGTCTTCTCGAGGATCGGCTGGAGGCTCGGGTGCGGGTAGGTGACGGGCTCGAGGCCTTCGCGCCGCTTGAGGTAGGGGTGGACCATGCCGCCCTGGATGGGGCCGGGGCGCACGATCGCGATCTGGACGACGAGGTCGTAGAAGGTCTTGGGCTTGAGCCGCGGGAGCATCGACATCTGCGCCCGGCTCTCCACCTGGAAGACGCCCACCGAGTCGCCGCGCGAGAGCATCTCGTAGGTGGCGGGATCCTCGGGCGGGATGGTCGCGAGCGAGAGCTCGAGGCCTTCGTGCGCGCGCAGGAGATCGAAGCAGCGGTGGATCTGCGTGAGCATGCCGAGGCCGAGCAGGTCGACCTTGAAGAGCCCGAGATCTTCGACGTCGCGCTTGTCCCATTGGATGACGGTGCGTCCGGGCATCGTCGCGGGCTCGATGGGGACGAGCGTGTCGACCGGCTCGGCGCCGAGGAGGAAGCCGCCGGGGTGGATCGAGAGGTGGCGCGGGAAGCCCTCGATGGCGTCGGCGATCGCGGCGACGCGGGGATGCTCCGGGGGGAGCTCCAGCACCTTGCTCACGTCGCGGAGCGCGCTCCGCCGGCGGTAGCGGATGACGTTGGCCACCATCGCCGCGCGGCGCCGACCCCAGCGCGCGTAGACGTATTGGATGACCTCCTCGCGCCGCTGGTGCTCGATGTCGAGGTCGATGTCCGGGGGCTCGGCGCGCTCGCGGCTGATGAAGCGCTCGAAGAGGAGCTTCATCCGCACCGGATCGATCGCGGTGATGCCGAGGCAATAACAGACGGCGCTGTTCGCCGCGCTGCCGCGCCCCTGGCAGAGGATGCCGCGCGACTCGCAGAACTGGACGACGTCCCACATCGTGAGGAAGTAGCCGCCGTAGTCGAGCTCGCGGATGAGCTCGAGCTCGTGGCGGAGCTGCGCGCGGACCTCGCGCGGGATGCGCTCGCCGTAGCGTTTCTTGGCGCCCTCGAAGGTGAGCGACTCGAGGAAGCTCTGCTCGCTCTGGCCTTCGGGGATGTACTCGGCGGGGTAGCGATAGCGGAGCTCGGAGAGCTGGAAGGCGGCGCGCGCGGCCACCTCGTGGGTGCGATCGAGGGCGTGCTCGAGCCCGCGGAAGCGCCGCCGCATGGCCTCGGGCGGAAGGAGCGCGTGCTCGGCGTTGGGGCGGAGGCGCGTGCCCGCCTCGCGGAGCGTCACGCGGTGGCGGATGCAGGTGAGGACGTCGGCGAGCGCCTGCCGCTTGCGCTCGTGGTAGAGCACTTCGGTGCCGGCGACGAGCGGGGCGCCGAGGCGCGCGGCGGCGAGGGCGAGCTCGAGCTCGAGGCGCGCGTCCTCGGACTGGAGGTGGCGCGTGACGAGGGCGTAGAGCCGTCCCCCGAAGGCCTCGTGCGCGAGGCGGAGCGCCTCGGGCGTGGGCGCGAGCGCGAGGAGCCCCTCGGCGGCCTCGGCGAGCTCGCGCGGCGTGACGCACGACTCGCCCTTGGGCATGCGCGCGTGGCCGAGCGTGAGCAGGCGGCAGAGGCGGCCGTAGCCCTCGCGCGTCTCGGCGAGGAGGACGAGGCGCTCGGCGTGATCGACGTGCTCCCCCACGGTGACCTGCGCGCCGACGAGGACGCGCACGCCGCGCTCCTTGCCGCGCTTCCACGCGCGCACGAGGCCCGCGACGGAATCGCGATCGGTGATGGCGATGGCGGGGAGGCCGAGCTCGGCCGCGCGATCGACGAGCTCCTCCGGATGGCTCGCCCCTTCGAGGAGCGAGCCGTTGGTCTTCACCCAGAGCGGCACGTAGCCCATGGCTCACCTCAATCGAGCGCGCCCTGGAGGAACCAGCGCTCGTGGTGGAGATCGCGGTAGAGGAAGAGGAGCGAGCCGTCGGTCCGCTCCGCGTAGAAGTAGTCGCGCGCGTAGGCGCCCTCGCGGTGGAGCCCGCTCTGGAAGCGATAGGGGCCGGCCATCGCCACGATGGGCGGATCGGTGCGCGGGCGTCCGTCGGGCGTGCTGGGGAGGCTCTTCGGCTTGGGGTGGATGCGGCGCACGAGGAAGGGCGCGTCGCCTTCGCGGGGCTTGGGCCGCGCCACGTGCGTGATGGGCTCCCAGGCGAAGGCGTGCTCGGGCAGCCAGGCGTCCTCGAGGATGGCGCGCGTGACGGCGTCCTCGCCGAACGAGGCGCGGAGGCGGGCGAGGCCTCGCGCGGCGGCGTCGGGATCGACCGTGCGCGTGAAGCGCGGGGCGAGGGGATCGACGGCGCGCGTGTCGAAGAGCGTGAGCTGGCGCCCTTCGAGCCGACATGGCTTGGCCTCGAGGCTGAGCTTCTGCACGGGCGCCCGGAGCTCGACGCTCGCGAGCCGGAGCCGCGCGAGCTCGAGGAGCACCCGGGCGTCGCGGGTCTCGTGCGCGGGCTCGAGCGTGAGCGCGAGGGGCTCGCCCCACTCGAGCTCGAGGCCCACGAGGAGGCTCGAGAGCGAGAGGCCGCGGCGACCGAGCTCGGCGAGCAAGGTGTGGAGCGCGCCCTTGAGGCAGAAGAGGAGGCGATCGACCTGCGCGTCGGGGAATTCGAGCTCGGCCTCGACGAGGATGCGCGCGTCTTCGGCGAAGGCCTCGAGCGGCGGCGTGAGCGCCTCGGCGAAGAGGGCGTGGAGCGATTTGGCGCGCGCGCCGAAGCGGGTGCTCACCTCGCCGCGCGGCAGATCCAGGAAGCTCCCCAAGGTGTCGATGCCGAGCTTGTGGAGGGCGCGCTCGAGCTCGGGCCCGAGCTCGAGGAGGGAGAGCGGCGCCTCGCGGGCCTCGGCGCGCTCGTCCTCGGGGGAGGCGAGCACGCGCACGCCGCCGCGGGCCCTCGCCACGGCCCAGGCGGGGAAGCGCGAGAAGCCCATCACCACCGCGCCCTCGAGGCCCTCTTCGCGGAGCGCGCCGTGCACGCGCCGGATCCACTTGGACGGACGGCCGAAGATCCCCTCGAGGCCGGAGGGGTCGAGGAAGAAGACGCCGGCGCGCTCCGGATCCGGCTCGACCCGCGGCGAGAAGGCGAGGAGGCGGTGGGCGAGCGCGGCTCGCCGCTCGGGCGGGAGGCCTGGGACGTCGACGACGGCCACGCGCGGGGGCTTCATCGCACCCCCTCCGGCGCGCGCCACTCGCCCTCGAAATGGGGCGAGGCGCCTGCTTTGTTCTTGAGGATCTCGAGCTCGACGCGATGGCGCCCCGGCCGCGTCCGCCGGCGCCGTGGGCTCACCCGGAGCGAGACCAACGCGCCGAACGAGGCGGCGGCGCGCGCCGGGCCGAGGAGGACGGCGCGCGCGTCGTGCTCCCGCGCGAGCGAGGCGAGGCGGCCGAGCCAGGCCTCGCCGCGCGGCGGCCTGACCTCGGTGAGATCGAGCGCGACGGCGCCGAACGCGCCCGTGCGGAGCAGGAGCTCGCCGGCCTTGGCGAGCCCCACGCCGCCGGCCTCGGGCGGCACGTGCACCACGGCGAGGGCGTCGAGGTCGAGCCCCGCGGCGTGGAGATCGGGCGGGTAGAGCGTGCCCCCGCGCGGCTGCACCCAGGCGACCGAGTCGCCCTCGCGCTGGCAGGCGAGGAGGATCTGCACGGCCGTGCTCATCCCGGCCGCGTCGGCCTCCGCCGAGGCGATCTCGATGACGCGGGCGCGCGGAAATCCGACGCTTTCACGGGCTGGAACGCGACCCGGGACGATGGAGAGGGGCGAGCGAATGAGCCGCGGCGCGTGCATGGCGGATCTTCGATCTAACTGCACGCATGTTCAGCGTCAACGAAGAAAAAAAGGCCGTCTCCCGAAGGAAACGGCCTCATGTCTCAGGGTACCGGAGAGAGCTCAGTAGTCGCCGTAGCCGCCGCGGCCACCGCCGCCGAAACCACCACGTCCACCGCGGCCACCGCCGCCGCCGCCGCCGTTGCGACGCGGGCGCCGATCGGAGCGGAAGTCACCGCCGCCGCCACCACGATCCTCGAAACCGCCGCGGCCACCGAAGCCGCCGCGCGGACCACCGCCGCCGCCACCGCGACGCGGCTCACGCTCACGGGCCTCGTTGACCGTGAGTCGGCGCCCGTCCAGTTCGGCGTCGTTCATGGCGTCGATCGCTTCGCTCGCCGCTTCTGCGCTCGTGAAGGTCACGAAGCCGAAGCCCCGCGAACGACCCGTATCGCGATCGGTCACCACGTGGGCATCCTCTACCTCACCATACGCTTCGAACGCAGCGCGCAGGCCCGCGCTGTCCGTGCCCCAGCTGAGGCCGCCCACAAATACACGTTTACTCATCTCTGTTCTCTCCTCGGCACCGGAATGGCGAGCCGCGAATCGGCTCCATCCACACAACGTCGCCGAACGACACTATCTTGCGGCGCGCCCGACCGTTTGGCGAGGGGGGGCCATCGTTTTTTACCAAGCCGAGACCGAACGTGGAGGTCATCGTCCTACCTCCCCTCCTGGGTGAAGGCCGCGATCGGCGAAGATTCCAGGGCTCTTCGGCGTTAGAGTGCGCGACATGTCCGAGCTCGCGGAGTCCGAACGGCGCCCTCCCGAGGGAGGGGAGACGCCCTCCATCCAAGGAGCACCGCCCGTCGAAGGGACGCTCTTGGAGGTGGCGCCGCCCGTCGCGGAGGCGGCGCCCGGCCCCATCGCGCGCCTCACGCAGAAGGCGCTCGCGCTCATGCCGTGGGCCTCGCTCGGGCTCAGCACGTGGAGCGCCTTCGAGATGGAGCGGAGCCGTGACGAGGCGCGCCTCATCGCCGCGATCGCGGCGGGATCGTGGGTGGCGATGCTCGTCGTCTCCCTCGTGCTCGGCTACGTCGAGCAGCGGGCCACGGCCGCGTGGGTGAAGGGCGTCGCGCGCTTCTCGATGACCGCGCTGGCGCAGAACGTCCTCCAGCTCTGCCTCTACTTCGCGCTCCCGCTCTACCTCTTCTCGGCGGCCTTCACCTTCCCGCAGATCGTCTTCCTCGGCGCGCTCTTCGCGGCGGCGGTGGTGATCACCTGGGATCCCTTTTGTGAGCGCGCGCTCGAGAGCCCCATCGCGCGCGCCGCGCTCACCGCCTTCGTCAGCTTCGCCTCGATGGCCGCCGTGCTCCCCATGATCGGCGTGCGGCACGGCGTCTCGCTCTGGATCTCGGCGCTCATGGTCGCGGTCTTCGCGCCGCTCGTGCGCTACCTCGAGCTGCGCCGCGAGCGCATCCCGGTGGCGACGCTCCTCTTCTCGCTCATGCTCCCCGTCGGCCTCCTGCTCGACCTCCCGCGCGCGATCCCGCCGGCGCCGCTCCGGCTCGTGGAGATCGGCCTCGGCACCGGCGTCGAGAACCGCACGCTCGTGGGGGCGAGCGACGTCTTCGAGACGCCGCCGGCCAAGCTGCACTGCTTCTCCGCCGTGGCCGCCCCGGTCGGGCTCCGCGAGCACCTCGAGCACGTCTGGAGCCACGACGGAAAGGTCTTCGAGCCGATCGAGCTCGAGGTGCGCGGCGGGCGTGAGGCGGGCTTCCGCACGTGGACGCGGCGGAGCCTCGGGAAGAACCCGGCGGGCGTGTGGACGTGCGAGGTCCGCACGCCGCTCGGGCAGGTGCTCGGACGTGCGAGCGCGAGGGTGAAGGGATGAAGAGAGGGACGCGCGCGAGCTTGCTCGTCGCCGTCGCGGCGGCGTGTCTGCTCGGTCCCCTGGCGCGCGCCGAGGATGGCGCGGCGGGCCAGGAGACCTGCAAGGTGGAGGACGCCGGCGAGGTGCCGGTCGCCATCCAATCGGATCCGCCGGGCGCGATCCTTCGCCTCATGCAGGACGGACGGACCGTCGCCCGCGGACGCACGCCCTTCGTCCGGCTCGTCGCGCCCGGGCGCTACGAGGTCGTGGTCGACGCCGGCCGCGGTGAGCCGCAGAAGCGAACGCTCGAGGCACGCGCGGGCGACGCCGTCGCGATGGTGGTGCGCTTCCCTAGATGAGCGTCGAAAGCGGGGTCTCGGGGCGCGGCCCGATGTGCGAGATCACCTCGGCGGCGGCGATGGCGGCGATGCGCCCGCACTCCTCGAGCGACTTCCCGCGCGCGAGGCCGAAGAGGAAGCCCGCGGCGAAGAGATCGCCCGCACCGGTCGTGTCCACGACGCGCTCGACGGGCGCGGCGGGCACGTGCACCTCGCGATCGCCGGCGAGGATGTGCGCGCCCTTCTCGCTGCGGGTGAGCACCGCGATCTCGCACTTCCCGCGCACCGCCGCCTTGGCCTCGTCGAAGGTCGCCGCCTTGTAGAGGTGCATGATCTCGTGCTCGTTCGCGAAGAGCACGTCGATGTGCCCGTCGACGAGCTCGAGGAAGCTCTCGCGGTGGCGCTCGACGCAGAAGGGATCGCTGAGCGTGAGGGCCACCTTGCGGCCGTGCGCGTGCGCGAGCTCCGCGGCGTGGACGAAGGCTTCCTTGGCCTCGGGGCGATCCCAGAGATAGCCCTCGAGGTAGGTCACGAAGGCGTCGCGGACGAGGGCCTCGTCGACGTCGGCGGGGTGGAGCTCGGTGCTCGCGCCGAGGAAGGTGTTCATCGTGCGCTGCGCGTCGGGCGTGATGAGCACGATGCAGCGCGCGGTGGGGAGGCCGCCGGCGACGGGCGCGGTGCGGTACTCGACGCCGATCTCGCGGATCTCCTGGGTGAAGGCGCGGCCGAGGGCGTC
>JAAYBZ010000022.1 GCA_012744445.1 Myxococcales bacterium
GAGACCTCCGTCAGGCCCATCTCCGCGTGCGGCGCCGCCACGCGGAAGTCGCACGTGAGCGCGAGCTCGAGCCCGCCGCCGAAGGCCACGCCTTGGATGGCCGCCACCACGGGCTTGCTCAGTCGGTCGAGGAACCGGAATTCCGTCCGATACATGGCGAGGAAGTCGCGCACCTCGGCCTCGCTCATCCCGCGGCGCTCCTTGAGATCGGCGCCGGCGCAGAACGAGCGATCGCCCCTCCCCGTGAGCACCACGCCCCGCACCTCGCGATCCGTCTCCACGCGGCGGGCCGCCTCCCCGATGGCGCGGACGAGCGTGCGGCTCAGCGCGTTGCGGACCTCTTCGCGATCGATGGTCCAGACTTCGACGATCTCTCCCGAGAGCTCGCGGCGCTCGACGTGAAGGTCTCTCATGCCCGACTTGTAACGCGCATGGTTGACGCGCGCGAGCGTCCCCCGGAAAGTGTCGGCATGGAACGAAGCAGCCTCGCGAAGATCCTCGCGGACATCCCCGGCGTCGAGAACAAGAAGGACGACTACCAGGTCTCGGCGGAGGTGCGGCTCGACGTGCACCTCGGCGACGACGGCCAGGCCATGACCCTCAACGACGTCGCGCAGCTCACCCTCGAGGACCACTTCGTCCGCATGGTCTCGCGCGACGACGAGTCGAGGCATTACTTCGAGTACGACTCCGTCGTGGGCGTCTCGGCGCGTTCCGTCTCGCGCGGCTCGCGACGCCCCGGCTTCTGAAGGGCGCTTCGATGAAGCCTCGCGTGCTCGTCTCGGACGACGAGCCGAGCCTCCGTGAGATGCTCGGCATCCTGCTCCGTCGGGCGGGGTACGAGACCACGCTCGCCGCGAGCCAGCGCGAAGCCCTCCAGCGCATCGCCGAGGAGGAGCCCTTCGACGCCGTCATCACCGACCTGCTCATGCCGGACGGCTCGGGCATGGACGTCCTGCGCGCCGCGCGTGAGCGCGACGAGTCCACGCAGGTGCTCATGATCACGGCGCACGCCACCACCGAGCAGGCCGTCGAGGCCATGCGCCTCGGCGCCTACGACTACGTCCAGAAGCCCTTCAACAACGACGAGCTCCTCGCCGCGCTCGAAAAAGCCCTCGAAAAGCGCGCGCTCGTCACCGAGAACCGCGTCCTCCGCGGCGAGGCGCTCGGCGAATCGGGCCGCTACGGCCTCGTGGGCCGGAGCCTCGCCATGCAGCGCCTCCGCGCGCTCATCGAGAAGGTCGCCGCCACGCCCTCGAGCGTGCTCATCACCGGCGAGAGCGGCACGGGCAAGGAGGTGGTCGCGCGCGCCATCCACCGCCTGAGCCCGCGCGCCGACGGCCCCTTCGTGGTGGTCAACTGCGGCGCCCTCCCCGAGTCGCTCATGGAGAGCGAGCTCTTCGGCCACGAGAAGGGGGCCTTCACCGGCGCCACCTCGGCCAAGCCCGGCCTCTTCCGCGCGGCGCACGGCGGGACGCTCTTCCTCGACGAGATCGGCGAGCTCCCGCTCCCGCTCCAGGTGAAGCTCCTCCGCACGCTCCAGGAGAAGGCCGTGCGCCCCGTCGGCGGCGAGAAGGAGCTCCCCGTCGACGTGCGCGTCCTCGCCGCCACCAACAAGAACCTCGAGGAAGAGGTGCGCGAGGGCCGCTTCCGTCAGGATCTCTTCTACCGGCTCAACGTGATCCGCGTGGAGATGCCGCCCCTCCGCGCGCGCCGCGAAGACATCCCGCTCCTCGCCCAGCACTTCCTCGAGAAGCACGCCGCGCTCGTGGGCGAGCGGCGCACGCTCAGCCCCGCCGCGCTCCGTCGCCTGCTCGAGCTCGACTTCCCCGGCAACGTGCGCGAGCTCGAGAACCTCATCGAGCGCGGCGCCACGCTGGCCTCGGGCGAGGTCATCGAGCCCGCCGATCTGGGCTTCTTCGACGAGCCCACGCCGCCTGCGCCCGCAGGCCCCACCGAGCCCACCGAGCTCCCGCCCGGCTTCGATCTCGACGCCCACCTCGCGCGCGAAGAGGAGCGCTACCTCCGCCTCGCGCTCGAACAGGCCGGCGGCGTGCGCACCCGCGCGGCCGAGCTCCTCGGCATGAGCTTCCGCCAGTTCCGCTACCGCCTCGCCAAATACGAGCCCGACGTCGGCGACTGAGGCCTTACATTCGCCCAGGGCGGAATAGTGTGGCCAGCCCGTGCGTGAGCCGTGGTAGCATGCGCCGACCGAGGTACCGAGTGCAGAAGACGCGGGAAAAAGAAGGCTTCACCCTCATCGAGCTGATGATCGTCGTGCTGATCGTCGGCATCTTGGCCGCGGTCGCGATCCCGGCCTTCCGCAGCTATCAGATGACGGCGCGGACGGGCGAGGCCTCGGCCTTCCTCGCCGAGATCGCGCAGCGGCAAGAGGCCTATCGCTCGGAGTTCGGCACCTATTGCGACGTGGGCGGCGGGAGCGACGCCGCCCAGCGGATGCCGGTGGACCTCCCCGCGCCCAACGCCCCCGTGATGTGGCCGACGGATCTCGCCACCCTCGGTAACTGGGCCCAACTCGGCGCCCACCCCGACGGCCCCACCTATTTCCAGTACGCCACCTGGGCGGGCCTCCCCAACAACGCCCCCGCCGACATCTTCCCCAGCAACTGGCCCGATTTCTGGTTCGTCGCGCGCGCCTTCGGCGACCTCGACGGCGACGGCCAGGTGATCACCTTCACCACGGGCGCAGGCGCCAACGTCGTCGTCTGCAGCGGCCAAGGGTGCGATCAGGGCTGGGAGTGAGGTTCTAGGGCCACATGCTTTCTCGTCGCTTCGTCCTCTACGCGGCGCTCGTCTCGAGCGGCGCGGCCGCCCTCGCCTACGAAAACGCCTGGGGCCGGATGCTCTACCGCATCTTCGGCGTGGGCGATCAGGCCATCGCCGTGGTGCTCGCGGCCTATTTCTTCGGCCTCGGCGCCGGCTCGGCCCTCGGCGGCCGCTTCGCCGAGCGCGTCCGCCGCCCCGCCCTCGCCTACGCGGCGCTCGAGATCGGCATCGCGCTCTTCGCGGCCCTCTCGACGCTCATGCCCGAGCTCTTCCTCGACCTCTACGCGGCGCTGGGCAAGGGCCAGAGCGACGCCGGGCTCCTCGGAATTCGCGTCTTCATCGCCGTGGTGATGCTCCTCCCGCCCACGCTGATGATGGGCGCCACCTTGCCCTTCTTGATCTCGGCCGTGGTGGCCGACGAAGAGGACGAGGAGGCCTGGGATCGCTCGGCCACCTGGCTCTACGCCGCCAATACCTTCGGCGCCGTGCTCGGCACGGCCCTCTCGGGCCTCTACCTCATCCCCGTCTTCGGCACGGTGGCCACCATCTGGATCGCGGCCGGCGGGAGCGCCTTCGCCGCCCTCATCGTCTACGCGGCCTACGCCCGCGCGCGGCGCGAGGTGCGCGCCCCGGAGGCCGCCGTCGAAGACGCGGGCGAGGTGCGCTTCCCGCTCGTGGGCCCCTTGCTCGCCGCCACGGCCGGCCTCCTCTCACTCGGCGGTGAGGTGCTCTGGACGCGCGTGCTCCGCACCATCGTGCAGGGCACCACGCAGGCCTTCGCCGCCATGCTCGTGAGCTTCCTCCTCGGCATCGGGCTCGGCAGCCTCCTCGCCGAGCGCATGGGGCGCGGGCGCAAGGCGCTCATGGTGTTCGGCCTCGCGCAGCTCGCCGCGGCCACGCTCACGGCCGCGGCCATGGCCCTCACGCCGCAGATCCCGCGCGTGCTCGTGCTCCTCCACGGCGAGCCGAGCGTCGTCCCGCACGAGGCGTGGGTGGTGCTCGTCGTCTCGCTGCTCCTGCTCTTTCCGCTCGCGCTCGCGCTCGGCACCTCCGTCCCGCTCCTCTTCCGCATCGAGGGCGAGGACGACGCCAAGAACGCCGGCCGCCACGCAGGGCGCGTGCTCGCGGCCAATACCTTCGGCGGGCTCACGGGCGCGCTCTTCGTGGGCTTCGTGGCCATCCCGGCGCCCTGGGGCGGGATGGAGCGCACGCTCATCACCATCGTGGGCCTCCACGCGCTCATCGCCACCATCGCCCTCCGCGCCTCTTCGCCCGGCTCGATCCTCGGCAAGGTCGGCGCGCTCACGGGCCCCGCCGTGATCTTCACCCTCATCCTCCTCGCCAAGCCCTCGCTCGAGATGCCCTTCCTCCTCGAGGCCGCGGCGAACCCCGTGGCCGCCACCATCGAGGGGGCCAAGAGCCAGCGCACGCCGCTCGTCTTCTACGAAGAGGGCCGCTCGACGACGGTCACGGTGCTCCAACGCGGACCGCAGCTCCAGCTCCTCAACGACGGCCGCCCCGAGAGCGGCATCAACTTCGGCGATCCGCCCTTCGGCTCGCAGCTCGTGGGCCTCGGCGGCATCCCGGCCCTCGTGGCCGACGAGCGCGGGCGCTCGATGATCATCGGCCTCGGCGGCGGCCATACGGCCTGGCTCGCCCTCGAGGGTGGCTTCCAAGAAGTGGTGGTGGTGGAGCTCGAGGAGGGCGTGGTCCGCGCGGCCGAGCTCCTCTTCGAGACGCGCGCCAAGGCCCGGAACGAAGCGTCCCAGTTCCCTCTCGCCGATCCGCGCGCCGTGCTCGTCGTCGACGACGCCCGCGCGCGCCTCGCGCTCTCGGATCCGGGGAGCTTCGACGCCGTGGTCTCCCAGCCCAGCCACCCCTGGCTCGCCGGCTCGAGCGCGCTTTACACGCTCGAGTTCTTCGAGCAGGTGCGCGAAGCGCTCACCGAGGGGGGCGTCTTCAGCCTCTGGCTCAACCGCTTCCGCATCGATCTGAAGACCATCCGCGACGTCACCGCCACGCTCCTCGAGGTCTTCCCCCACGCGCGGATGTTCGTGATGAACCAGGAGTCGGTCCTCTTCATCGCCACCAAGAAGATGGACGGGCTCCTCCCGCGCCTCGACGAGCGGCTCCGCAGCACCCCCGAGCTGGCGCGCTTCTTCGAGCGGAGTGAGATGCCGCGAGGCGCCGACGTGGCCGCCCGCCTCGAGCTCTCGGGCGAGGGCCTGCGCAAATTCGCCGAGGGCGGCGAGCTCATCCGCGACGACAAGCCCACCCTCGAGCTCCGTCTCCAGGCCATCAAGCCGGGCCAGGGCATCTCCGACGCCGAGCTCCAGGAGGCCCTCGCGCCGCTCCCCTTCCTCGGCGAAGAAGAGCTCGCGCTCCTCGACGTGGCCGACGTGCTCGCGATCTTCGAGTCGCGGATCAAGCGGGATTGGGCCTCGAAGAAGGCGCTCGATCGCCTGACGCTCACGCTCGAAAGGGCGACGCTCCCGGGCGACGCTCGCGCCTACGTGGAGGGGATGCTGGCCGAAGCCCGCGGCGACACCGCGACCGCCCTCGCGGCCTATGCTCGCTCCACACGCCGAGAGGCTCGCGAGGCCGCGGCCCAATTGATGGCGACCGACGGCCTCTGGA
>JAAYBZ010000182.1 GCA_012744445.1 Myxococcales bacterium
GGTCCTCCTCAAGGACGTCGAGGGGATCGCCATCCAGCGCTTCACCCAATCCGACGTCGTCCGCCACCCGCTCGTCCAGCGCATCGTCGCCGCCTACGACGTGCGGGACACCGCCGAGGCCGAGGAGCGGGCGCGCCGGGCCGAGGAGCGGGCCCGTGAGCGCGAGCGCCAGCGCGAAGAAGACGAAGACGACGCGTAGCCCGGAGCGCCGCTTTTTGCTATGCGGCGCGGCATGGAGCTTCGTCCCCTCACCGCGCTCTCCCCCATCGACGGCCGCTACGCCAGCAAGGTCGACGCCCTCCGCCCGATCTTCAGCGAGTACGGGCTCATCCGCGCCCGCGTGCGCGTCGAGGTGAGGTGGCTCGAGTCGCTCGCCGCGCGCCCCGAGATCCGCGAGGTCGCGCCCTTCGGCGACGAGACGCGCGCCTTCCTCGACGCGATCGTCTCCGGCTTCTCCGAGGCCGACGCCGAGCGCGTGAAGGAGATCGAGCGCACCACGAACCACGACGTGAAAGCGGTCGAATACTTCCTCAAGGAGAAGATCGAGGTCCGCCCTGAGCTCGCGGCTTGCACCGAGTTCGTGCACTTCGCCTGCACCTCGGAGGACATCAACAACCTGAGCTACGCCCTCATGCTCGAGGAGGCGCGCCGCGTGGTGCTCCTGCCCACGATGGACGCGGTGATCGCGGCCATCCGCGACCTCGCGCATCGCTACGCGGGTGTGCCCATGCTGAGCCGCACGCACGGCCAGACGGCCTCGCCCACCACGCTCGGCAAGGAGATGGCCAACGTCGTCGCGCGCCTCGACAAGGCCCGCGCGCGCGTCGCCGCCGTGGAGATCTTCGGCAAGATCAACGGCGCGGTCGGCAACTACAACGCGCACGTCGTCGCCTACCCCGAGGTCGACTGGGAGGCCCACGCCCGCGCCTTCGTCGAGTCGCTCGGCCTCGTCTTCCAGCCCTACACGACGCAGATCGAGCCGCACGACTACGTGGCCGAGCTCTTCGACGCGGTCGCGCGCTTCAACACCATCCTCCTCGACTTCGACCGCGACGTGTGGGGCTACATCTCGCTCGGCTACTTCCGGCAGAGGACCGTCGCCGGCGAGATCGGCTCGTCGACGATGCCGCACAAGGTCAACCCGATCGACTTCGAGAACTCGGAGGGCAACCTCGGCATCGCCAACGCGATCATGCGTCACCTCGCCGAGAAGCTCCCGGTGAGCCGCTTCCAGCGCGACCTCACCGACTCGACGGCGCTCCGCAACCTCGGCGTGGGCCTCGCGCACTCCCTCGTCGCCTACGAGGCCACCAAGAAGGGCATCTCCCGCCTCGAGGCCGACGAGCGGCGCCTCGCCGAGGACCTCGACCAGAGCTGGGAGGTCCTCGCCGAGCCCATCCAGACGGTGATGCGCCGCTACGGCATCGAGAAGCCCTACGAGAAGCTCAAGGAGCTCACGCGCGGCAAACGCGTGGATGCCGAGGTGATGCGCGAATTCCTTGCCACCCTCGCGCTGCCGGAGGACGTGAAGGCCGCCCTCTCGGCCCTCTCGCCCGCGAGCTACACGGGCCTCGCCGAGAAGCTCGCCCGCGCCATCTGACGCGGGGCGGGCGGCCGCCGGAGGACTACCCATTTGGGGTGGGCGTGCTTAGGTTGGGGTAGATGTTCTACTTCGACCCGCTCTACCTGATCCTCACCATCCCGCCGATGCTCCTCGCCCTCTACGCGCAGGCGAAGGTGAAGAGCACGTTCATGAAGTACAGCCAGGTGCCCACGATGCGCGGCATGAGCGGCGCCGACGTCGCGGCCGCCATCTTGCGCACGCGGCGCATCCACGACGTGAAGATCGAACCCGTCGAGGGGACGCTGAGCGATCACTACGATCCCACGACGAAGACGCTTCGCCTCTCGCCCGAGGTCTACGGTGGCCGCACCGTCGCGGCGGCGGGTGTCGCCGCCCACGAGGTGGGACACGCCATCCAGCACGCCGAGAGCTACCGCTTCCTCACGATGCGCTCGAACCTCGTCCCCTTGCTGGGATTCACGAGCAAGCTCGCGTTGCCTACCCTGATGATCGGCTTCGTGATGATGTCGGCGCAATCGGCCCTGGGTCAGCCCATCCTCCTCGCGGGGATCGCGCTCTTCAGCGTGATGGTGCTCTTCCAGCTCGTCACGCTCCCCGTCGAGTTCGACGCGAGCCGCCGCGCGCTCCTCGCCATCCAGGACGGCGGGATCGTCGACGCGCGTGAGCTCGTGGGCGCCAAGAAGGTGCTCTCGGCGGCCGCGCTCACCTACGTGGCCGCGGCCGTGAGCTCGGTCGCGACGCTGCTCTACTTCCTGATCCGCTCGGGCCTCCTCGGAGGGCGACGCGACTGAGCGCGCGAGGTCATGCCGAGGTGGAGCGCGATCCTTTCGTTCGCTTGCGGCCTCGTCGCCGCCTCCGCCTCGGCGTCCGCGCCCGATGAGCCCGACACGGCGTACCTCGACGTCCGCGTCTCCGACGACGACGCCATCGAGGGGAGCCCCTTCGAGTTCGGCCTCCGCTTCGGCCCGAGCTTCGGCTGGTATGCCGGCGCGGGGCACCTCGAGCTCGACTTCCGCGCGCGCCTCTCGGACCTGATCCAGCTCGTGCCCTCCGTGCGCGTCGCCGGCGGGCTCGGCACCGACGACCGCAACTACCTCGAGACGGGCGGCGAGCTCGGCCTGCGCGTCGCAAGGCTCAAGCGCGTGGCGGGTCTCGGCCACTTCGGCGTGGGCGGGCTCTTCCTCGGCGAGATCCCCGACGAGGGGGGGCTCTCCAACACCTACGCCGTGCCCTACGGGCGCATCGGCGGGGGGCTCCGCGTCACCGGCGAGCGGCGCGCCGCGTGGGGTGTCGAGGGCGCGGCGCGCTTCGGCTACGCCGTCCACCGCAACCCTGGGCTCGTCGATCCTCGGACGCACGTGGCGACCGACCGCAGCTCCTTCTTCGGGAACCTCGATCTTTCGCTCGTCCTGTCGTTCTGACGGGGCATGCGACGTGCGTCCGCCGCGCTCTCGTTCGTCCTCGCGCTCGCGTGGTCTCCGGGCAGGCCGGCCATGGCCGAGGCGTCGACCCTGGCTTCCGTCGAGGCCCCGCCCTTCACCTTCCTCCTCCAGCTCGGCCCGACCTTCGGCTGGTACGCGGGTGGGCACCTCGGCCTCGGATTCGCCGTCCGGCTCACCGAGCGCGCCGCCCTCGTCGCGGCGCCGCGGCTCTCGGGCGGCATGGGCTGGGACGACAACCCCTTCGTCGTGATGGGCGGCGACCTCGGCGTGCGCATCCGCCGGTTCGCGCCGACGAGCGGCGTGGGCCACGTCGGCGTCGGCGCCGTCTACATGGTCGAGATCGAGGGGCCCGTGACGGATTACCTCTACGCGGCCCCCTACGTGCGCTTCGGCGGAGGCTTCCGCATGGGGAAGCCCGATCGACGCTTCGCGTGGGGCGTCGAGGGCACGAGCCGCCTCGGCTACGCCTTCGACGTCACCGACCACTCCGTCGAGCTCGCCGACGCCGACTACGGCGGCGTCTACGGGGCGTTCGAGGCCGCGATCGTCTTCGAGTTCTGAGGCGCGCGTCGCTTGGGAACTCGGCCCCGGGGCTGCTACGCTCGCGGCTCGATGAGCGAGAAGATCTTCGACGGCGCGCTCGCGCTCGTGGGCCGCACACCGCTGGTTCGTCTGGGCAGGCTCTCTCCCGAAGGAGGCGCCGAGGTGTGCGCGAAGCTCGAGTCCTGGAACCCCGGGGGATCGGTGAAGGATCGCGCGGCCTTCGCGATGATCCTCGAGGCCGAGAAGACCGGCGAGGTCCGGGAGGGCGCCACCATCGTGGAGGCGACGAGCGGCAACACCGGCATCAGCCTCGCGTTGATCGCCGCCGTCCGCGGCTATCGCTGCATCATCGTCATGCCCGAGGACATGAGCATGATGCGCCGGCAGATCCTCCGCGCCTACGGGGCCGAGGTCGTCGTCACGCCCTCACAGGAGGGGATGGCCGGCGCGGTCGAGCGCGCCGAGAAGATCGCGCGCGAGACGCCCGGCGCCTTCATGCCGAGCCAGTTCGAGAACCCGGAGAACCCCGCGATCCACGAGCGGACGACCGGCATGGAGATCTACGAGGACACGGGCGGCAAGGTCGACGCCATCGTCGTCGGCGTGGGCACGGGCGGCACCATCACGGGCATCGCGCGCGCCCTCAAGCCGCGCATCCCGGGGCTCCGCGTCGTGGCCGTCGAGCCGCGCGCGAGCGCCGTGCTCTCGGGCGGCAAGCCCGGCCTCCACGGCATCCAGGGCCTCGGCGCCGGCTTCGTCCCGCCGGTGCTCGATCCCGACCTCCTCGATCAGGTGCTCACCGTCACCGATCTCGCCGCCGAGCGCATGGTCAAGCGGCTCGCGCGTGAGGAGGGACTCCTCGTGGGCCCGTCGTCCGGCGCGAACGTCCACGCCGCGGTCGAGCTCGCCAAGACGATGAGCCCCGGCCAGCGCGTCGTGACGATCCTCCCCGACGGCGGCGATCGCTACCTCGCCGGATGACCACGCCGCTCGTCCGCATCTCTCGCGAGCTCTCGGCCTCGCTCGCCGCGCTCGAGTTCGGCCCGCCCGTCGCCTACGTCTACGACCCGCTCCAATACGCGCGCGCGCCCCACGAGGCCTATCTCACGCGCTATGGCGGCGGGAAGAAGGAGGCCATCTTCCTCGGGATGAACCCCGGCCCCTTCGGGATGGCGCAGACGGGCGTGCCCTTCGGCGACGTCGCGAGCGTGCGCGACTTCCTCGGCATCGAGGCGCCCGTCGAGCGCCCCGCGCGCGAGCACCCCAAGCGGCCGGTGCTCGGCTTCGCCCACCCGCGATCGGAGGTGAGCGGGACGCGGCTCTGGGGCTTCTTCCAGGAGGCCTTCGGGACGCCCGAGGCGTTCTTCGAGCGCTTCTTCGTGGTGAACTACTGCCCGCTCCTCTTCCTCGAGGAGAGCTGCAAGAACCTCACGCCCGACAAGCTCCCGAAGCGGGAGCGCGAGCCGCTCCTCGCCCGCTGCGACGAAGCCCTGCGCGCGATCGTCCGGGAGCTCGGGCCGCGGCTCGTCATCGGCGTGGGCGGCTTCGCGGCGGCGTCGGCCTCGCGCGCCCTCGGCGGAGCGGTGGAGGTCGCCCAGATCCTCCACCCGAGCCCGGCCAACCCCCGCGCCAACCGGGGCTGGGCCGACGAGGTCCGCCGCGATCTCGCGGCGCTCGGGATCCCGCTCTGACGCTCAGAGCCCGTCGCGGCGGCGGGCGATCTCGGCGCGGAGCTCGGCGATGGATTTGAGGCCGGGATCGAGCGCCGCGGCGCGATCGAGGGCTTCCTCGGCCTTCTCGAGCTGGCCCTTGGCGATCGCACGGCGCACCTCGAAGATGGCCTCCTTGGCCAGCTCCTCGCGCTCGATCGGATCGAGCGGCGCGGGCTTGGGCGGGGGCTCGGGGCTCGGCGGGGCCTCGGCGTCGGGGAAGGGCGGCTCGGCGTCGGCCGGCGGCTCGGCGTCCGACTCCGCGTCGGCCGGCTCGGCGTCGGCGGGCTCGGCGTCCGGCAGGGGCGGCGTCGCGTCGAGGGGCGGCGGCTCCGCGTCGAGCTTGCCCACCTCGCCCCGCACGCCCTGCGAGGCGTCGGCGCTCACGCTCGACTCCTCGACGGAAAAGACGCCCAACCCGAAGATCGCGAAGGCGATCGTGCCGAGCCCCATCACGAGCCAGGGGAGGAGGCTCGCGAAGCGGAGGTGCTTGCGGCGGAACGAGGGCGGCGGCGTGGGCGCGGCGCTGGCCGGGAGGAAGGGGGCGTCCTCCGAGATGCGCGTCTCGGGGAGCAGGACGTCGGCTCCGACGTAAGCTTCGCGGATCGCGCGCGCGAGCGCGTGCGGGCTCGCGGGGCGGTCCTCGGGGCGTTTGGCGAGGCCGGCGAGGATCGCCTCGTCGACGCCTTCCGGGATGATGGGGCCGTCGCTCACCTCGCTCGGCGGGGGCGGCATCTCCGTGACCACGCGATGGGCCACGCCCACGGCGTCGTCGCCCGGGAAGGCGCGCTTCCCGCAGGCGGCCTCGTAGAGCACGGCCGCCATGGAGTAGAGGTCGCTCGCCTCGCCGTAGCGGCCCTCGGTGAGCGTCTCCGGCGCGGCGTAGCACGGCGTGCCGAGGAACTGGCCCTCGCGCGTGAGGTGCGCGTCGGGCAGCCGCGCCACGCCGAAGTCCGCGAGCTTCACGTCGCCGTTCTCGGTGATGAGCAGGTTGTCGGGCTTGAGGTCGCGGTGGATGATGCCCACCGAGTGGGCCGCCGCGAGGCCCTCGGCCATCTGGCGCGCGAGCTTGGTGAGCTGCGCCGGCTCGAGCGGGCCGTGCTTGCGGAGGACCTGTTTGAGGGTCGCCCCGGGGACGTACTCGAAGACGAGGTAGGGGCCGACCTCGGGATCGAGCCCGACGTCGTAGACGTGCACGATGTGCGGGTGGTGGAGCTTGGCCGCCGCGCGCGCCTCGTTGCGGAAGCGCTCGAGGAAGGCGACGCGGCGCTCGGGGTCGAGCTCGCGGGCCTTGATCGTCTTGAGGGCGACCCGGCGATCGAGGTCGCCGTCCTCGGCCAGGTAGACGCATCCCATCGCCCCCTCACCGAGCTTTCGCACGATGGAGTAGCGGCCGATCTTCGAAGGCGTCTCCTCCAACATGGGCGCGTGTTTAGTGCATTCGGGGGCGAAGTCCAAGGGTGCCGCCCGGGCACGACCGGCCAGGCCGACGGGGAATCGAAAGGAGTCGAAGTCGGAAACTTGCCTACATCCACGGATAGTGTATGTTCCTCCTCAACCCGGAGGTTCCCATGGTTTGGATGCGTCACGCCCAAGATCGAGCTGCCCTTCGCCGGGAGCTCGTCGTCGAATGCCAGGTCGTCTCGGAGCGCGACTTCCGTCTCCTCGGCTCCCGCACCTGGGACCTCAGCCCCGACGGGCTCCTCCTCCAGGCGAGCGACCTCGCCGACGTCGGTGAGGGCGTGGTCTTCTCGGTCCGCATCCCCGGCTCGGACGAGTGGTTCGAAGGCTACGGCCGCGTGGCGCGCGTGGTCCGCGGGCTCCGCGACACCGATCGCGGCCCGGGCCTCGGCATCGCCTTCACCGAGGTCGACGGAATGAGCCGCGCCCGCCTCGAGGCCGCCCTCCGCCGCATCCCGCCGGCCGTCCCGGCGCGCCGCGTCCGCCGCGACTACGCCGCCACCATCTCCGACATCTTCGCGGGGCGTGCCGAGCTCGAGCTGGCGAGCGTCTACGGTCCTCGCCTCGCCTTCTCCGCTGCCTGATCGTGGGTGTGAGCGCGACGCGGGCCAGGTAGACTCGGCGCCGCGTCGTGGGTCTCCGTGCTCAAGTCCTCGCGGCTTCGATCGTCGCGATCCTCCTCGCGCTCCTCCTCGGCGGCGCGGTCGCGGCGCGTCTCCGCGTCGAAGAGCCCGGGGCGAGCCTTTCGCAGGAGGCCCACGAGATCGCCGGCGCGCTCGAGGAGGTCGAGCCGGCCGAGCGCGCGGCCGTCATCGAGGCGCACCTCCTCGCCCGCGAGCGGGCCCGCACGCGCACGGCGCGGATGCTCGTGCAATACGCGCTGCTCACGGCGCTCGTCCTCCTCTTCCTGCTCTACGGGCTCCTCACCTTCTTGATCGTGCGGCCCATCGACGCGGTGAAGCGCGCCGCCGATCGCCTCGATCAGTGGAGCGAGGCGCGGGCTCCCCACCGCGGGCCCCGCGAGATCGCCGAGCTCGCCGCGGCCATCAACCGCATGGCCGCCCGCCAGCTCGACGCGCGAAAGGCGCTCGAGGCGCGCCTCGTGGAGCTCGAGCGCGCCCACGCGGCCCTCATCGAGGCGAAGGACCAAGTCGTCCGCTCCGAGAAGCTCGCCTCGGTGGGCCGCCTCTCCGCCGGCGTGGCGCACGAGATCGGCAATCCCCTCGCCGCGATCGCCGGGCTCCTCGAGCTCGCGAGGGAGGACGCCTCGGATCCCGAGCTCCTCACGCGCGCCATCGCCGAGACCGAGCGCATCAAGCGCATCGTGCGAGACCTCCTCGACTACGCCCGCCAGGCGCGAGAGGACGAGGGGAGCGGGCGCGGCGACCTCGCCTCGGCCGTCGCCTCGGCCGTCGCGCTCCTCGCGCCGCAGAAGGATCTCCGCTCGATCCGCATCGCGACGCAGGTGCCGGAGGGGCTCCCGGAGGTCGCGCTCTCGCAGGACGGGCTCGTGCAGCTCCTCCTCAACCTCCTGCTCAACGCGGCCGATGCCCTCGCCGATCGCGGCGGCAAGGTGGACGTGCGCGCCGAGGGCGAGGAGCGCCACGTGCGGCTCGTCGTCGAGGACGACGGCCCCGGGTTCTCCGACGAGATCCTCTCGCAGATCTTCGAGCCCTTCTTCACGACGAAGCCGGCCGGCCGCGGGACGGGCCTCGGTCTCTCGGTCGCGCAGACGCTCGCGCACCGCGCGGGCGGCACCATCCACGCGGAGAACCGCGCGTCGGGAGGCGCGAGGATCGTCGTCGTGCTCCCGACGCGCGCGGCGTAATCACCCGGCCGCGGCGATCTCCTCGGTCTCCGTGACCTCGGCCTCCGCCGACGGCGAGAAGACGCGCTCGAGATCGTAGTTGCCCTCGATGAGCACGCGCCGCCCGCTGAGCGACTCGGCGCAGAGGAGCCCGCTGATGGTCGCGCCCTCGACGCAGCCGGCGTTGATCCCGCACTGCGTCCAGTCGCCGGCGAGGAAGAGGTTCTCGAAGCCGGAGCGCCCGGGGTGGAGGCGGAACTTGCTGCTCCCGGGCACGCTCAGGACGTAGCGCTCCGTCGGGTCGATATTGGCGCGGAAGAACTGCGCGCGGAGCCGCTCGGCCCCGACGCCGCCCGAGGGATCGACGAGGTGGTCGTAGTCGAGGCGCGTGGAGCTCCCGCCGCCGGTGGCGTAGGGCCAAAGGTGGCCCGTGTAGAGGTTCAGCCACTCCTCGGCCATGCGGATGATCCGCTCGCGCTCGCGCTCGGGGAAGCCGTGATCGGAGAAGGGCGGGATCGGCTCCGCGTCGGGCATCGGCCCGCAGAAGTACGCGAGGCTGAAGGGATAGTGGTCGTTCGGCCAGCACTCGCGCTCCACGAGGTGCGTCATGTCGGCCCACGTGTTGTAGGGATCGGCGTACGCCGTCATGACGGTGCGCGGGTAGGTCCAGCCGAGGCCCTCGCGGTCGGGGCGGAGCCAGAGCTGCATCGCGAGCGTCTGCACGGTCTTCACGTGCTCGACCATGTCGCGCCACTCCTTGCGCGCGGCGATGAGCTCGGGGGCGACGTAGGGCAGCGCGCCGAGGGAGATGCCGAGGATCACCTCGTCGAAGTCCACGCCGCGCTTCAGCGACTTTCGCGCCACGGGCTCCCAATCGCTCCAGGAGGACTCGAGGTCGACGCCGCGCGCGCGCAGCTCCTCGCCTTGCTCGAGCTGGTCGTAGAGCGGATGGCTCGGCCAGCAGGGCAGCCCCTTCACGTCGACGAGGGGCTCGTAGCGCGAGAGGCCCGGCTTGAGCGTCGCCTGGACGGCGACGTCGATGGTGTCGACGTAGCGCTGGTCGGGCGAGAGGCCGAGGTTCTCCACCTTATGGAAGAACTCGAAGCGGACGCCGCGGCGCGAGAGGACCTCGTAGTAGGGGCCGAAGATGGTGTCGCCCATCCCCGCCTGCATCTCCCAGAAGATCGCCCCCTTGTAGGTGAGCGCCATGCGCATCATCGCCGCGAGCGTGGTGCCCGCCTCGCAGCGGCCCGGCCGGTTGGTGTCGCCCTCGGGGTAGCCGAAGACGAGGTCGTACCAGGCGCGAACGACCGCCGAGCGGAGCGTGATGGAGAGCGCGCCGTGACGCGCGAGCCAATCGGTGAAGTCCTCGTCGTTGATCGCGGAGAAGCCCCGCACGATGAGGCGATCGCGGAGGATGCCGCGGATCACGACGCGCCCGAGGTCGAGCAGGATGATGGCGCGTCGCAGGTCGTCGTCGCTCACGAGCGAGCGCTCGAAGTCCTCGAAGACGCGCTGCACGAGGTGATCGAGCGCCGTGGAGACCGGCGAGAGGAGCTTCGCGCGGAGGTGTTCGGGCACCGTCGCCGTCTCGCGCACCAGATCGAGGAGCGCCTGGACGAAGGTGGATCGGCTCGCGAAGCGGAGCGCGTTCTTGCCGAACGCGACGCCCGCCTGCTCGAGCGCGCGGCCGAGGAGCGAGCGCTCGCCCTTGTGCGCGCTCGACTGGTAGATGAGCTCGAGGTTGGTGCCGCTGATCACCTCGATGAGGATCTCGAGGATGCGCACGACGAAATCGATGGGCGTGGGGCCGTAGCCGCCTACGCCCGGCACCGAGCCGTCGGTGGCGAAGTCGATGTTCCAGGTCGCGAAGCGATCTCCCAGATCCTCCTGGAGGGTGATGAAGCTGTGGGGCTTGAACGCCTGGTCGATCGTCGCGAGCGGCGCGGTCTTGGGCCGGTTGAGCTCCTCGTAGCACGCGCGCATCGCGCGGAAGGCGTTCTCGTAGAAGCCGAGCCAGATGTGGAGCCCGTGCTCCTCGATCCGCTGTTGGTGCAGCGCATTTCGGCCGCTCGCGCCCTTGCCGCCGAGGCGGTGCCCCATCTGGTAGAGCGTGATCTCGTAGCGGGTCTGCCAGTCGTTCTGGCTCGTCAGCTCGAACGCAGCCGTGATCGCCCCGACGCCACCGCCGAGGATCGCGATCCTCTTTCTCCTCATCTCATCCTCCATGGATCCCCGCCGCGGGCAGGACGCCCTACGTCAAACCTCGGCGAGGACCTTCCCGTTTCGAAGATCGAAGTCGATCGAAGCCCAGAGCTGCAGGCACGGGGTGAGCGTCCCGTCCGAAAGACCCAGCTCGCGCCGGATGGGGTGGCTCACCAAGTCGCGCAGCTCGAGCTCGAAATTGCCGGAGAGCAGGCCGCCGCGGTGGAAGCGGCGGAGCGGCGCGCGCGTCTCGCAGACGGCCTGGTAGGCCGCGCGGCGCGGATCCTCGATGTCGCGCACCTGCTTGAGGAAGACCTGCGAGACCTTCACGAGATCGAGACGGCTCGCGAGGCCGAGCACGCGACGGAGCGCGGCGACGGCGCCCACGCCGCCAGTGAGCTCGCCGAGCACGGCTTCGGCGAAGTCGCGCGGATCGGCGTGCTCGCTCGCGGGGCCCGCCGCGCCGGACGTCTCGCGCAGCGTGAAGAGTCGCTGCGACACGCCCTCGACGTGAGGGCCCCAGGTCTCGAACGCGATCGTGTCGACGGCGACCGTCTCCACGTGCGAGGGATCGGCCGGCAGCACGAAGGTGCCGAGCATCTTGTGGTAGCCGTAGGTCTCGCGCCCCGTGGCCATCGCCTGCCCCGAGTCGACGAAGAGATAGGGTTGGTAGAACGCGAGGCGACACGGGACGAGGACGGGCCCCACGCGCTCGAAGAGGAGGACGGGGACCCAGAACGCGACGTCGATCTCGGGCATCCAGCCGCGCTCCCCGATCTGGATGCGCTCCGTCTGCGCCACCACGAGGAAGACGAAGGGTGCGATGGGGACGACGTGCGTTCCGCACAGCCCTTGGGTGAGCGGGTGTCTCACCGCGGCGCGACGGATCACGCGGCCGAGCTGACGATCCACCAGCTCGCACAGGGCGCGCATGTCGGCCCGGAAGGCGAAGGCGTTCAACGAGACGTTCTCGAGCTCGAACGGCCCGAGGATGTCTTGGGTACCGCCACGCTCGACGTAGCGGGGTAGGAAGAGCCGACGAAGCACGAAGTCCTTTCTGCGAGTTTTGCTCGATCCGTGTCAAGATCGAACTGTGATCCTCCAAGAACTCACGGTCGCGCTTTCAGCACATCGCCCATCGGATGCACGGGAATTCCGTCATCACGAGGCATTGATCCAGCTCATCTCCAAGGGTGAATCCTGTCTGTCCCGTGATCACTACGTGCCCGGCCACGTGACGGTGAGCGCCTTCGTCGTGGATCCCACGCGGACGCGGCTCGCGTTGATCTTCCACAAGAAGCTCGGGCGCTGGCTCCAGCCCGGCGGCCACCTCGAGCCGAGCGATCCGGGGCTCGAGGCCGCGGCGCGTCGTGAGGTGACCGAGGAGACCGGCCTCTCCGCGCTCCGCGCGCTCGGCGGGATCTTCGACGTGGACGTCCACGACATCCCGGCGCGTCCGAGCGAGCCGGCGCATTCGCACTTCGACGTGCGCTTCGCCTTCGAGGCGAGCTCCGACGAGGCTCGCCCCTCGGAGACGGAAGTGGGAGGCTTCCGCTGGGTGCCGCTCGACGATCTCGGCCGCGACCCCTCGCTCGAGACCGACGAGTCGGTGCTCCGCGCGGCGCGAAAGCTCGGGGAGCTCCTCCGATGATCGGCGACTTCGAGCACGTCTTCATCGACGGAACGGTGCGCCTCCACGCGCTCGTCAAAGGCGAGGGCCCGCTCGTCCTCATGTGCCACGGATTCCCGGGGCTCTCCTACTCGTTCCGCCACCAGCTCCGCGCGCTCGCCGAGGCCGGCTTCCGTGCGGTGGCGCTCGACATGCGCGGCTACGGCCGGAGCGATCGGCCGCTCGAGGTCGAGGCCTACCAAGCGGCGCACGTCGAGTCGGATCTCGTCGCGACGCTCGCGCACTTCGGAGAGGAGCGCGCCTTCCTGGTCGGGCACGACTTCGGGGCACGCGCCGTGCTCGGCTTCTCGCTCCGGCACCCTTCGCGCGTGAGGGGCGTGGTCTCGCTCGCCGTGCCCTATGGCGTCCAATATCGCGGCGCTCGGTCCAAGGAGAAGACGGCCCCACGGAAGCCGAGCGAGGTCTACGCCGAGATCGCGAAGAACCACTTCTTCCACATGCACTACTTCCAGGCGAAGGGCCCCGCCGAGGCAGAGCTCGGAGCGCGTCCGCGCGAGTTCCTCGAGCGCATCCATTGGGCGCTCTCGGCCGAAGGGCGCCTCCTCGACTGGACCCAGTTCCCGTCCGAGGGAACGGGCTACCTCGACGTCCTCGCCGAGCCGGCGCGCCCGCTCCCGTGGGGTTGGCTCTCGGAAGCGGACCTCGACTACGTCGTGGCCGAGTACACGCGCGTCGGCGGCGACGCGACCTTCGTGGGCGGCCTCAACTCGTATCGCGTCACCGATCTCGATTGGGCGCACGACCCCGACTACGGCCGGAAGACGCTCGAGGTGCCGATGCTCCTCGTCTCGGGCGAGCGCGATCCGGTGCGCCAGATCGTCGCCGATCGGAGCCTCGACGCGATGCGGGAGCGCGCGCCGAAGCTCGTCGACGTGCGCTGGATCGAGGGCGCCGGGCACTTCGTGCAGCAGGAGAAGCCGGAAGAGACGAACCGCGAGCTCCTCGCGTTCTTCTCCGCGCTCGCTTGATCACTCGTCGGCGGCGTGGGCCGCGAGCTCGGCGAGCGTGACGTAGCGGAGCGTGCGGGCGTGCGTCGAGCGGAGGAAGACGCGCGGCGCCACGCCCGCGTCGAGCGCCTGACGGTAGCGCGACGCGCAGAGGCACCAGCGGTCGCCGGGTTTAAGGCCCGGAAAGGCGAACTCGGGGCGAGGCGTGGAGAGGTCGTTGCCGACGCGCTTCGAGAATTCGAGGAACTCGGCCGTGAGCTCGACGCAGACGGTGTGGACGCCGAGGTCTTCGTCGCCGGTGTTGCAGCAGCCGTCGCGGTAGAAACCCGTCTTGGGCGCGTTGCTGCAGGGCTCGAGGGGGTGACCGAGGACGTTCTTCGAGGGCTCGCGGGACATCGCGGCGGACTCTATCAGCTCGCGCGCTCCGTTCGAGGCGACGGATCACGCGCGGAAGGCGTTCTCGATGGCCTCTTCTTCGCTCGCGGCGGCGGAGCCGAAAGCGGCGCGGATGGCGAGGGCCTGCCGTCGCGTCGCGCCTGCCGAAACGAGCTCTTCCTCCGTGGCCGCGCGGATGGCGTCGACGGAGCCGAGCGCCGCGAGGAGGCGTCGCTCCGTCTTCTGGCCGATGCCGTGCACGCCGAGGAGCGCGCTCGAAACGCGCACTCGCCGGCCCTCGTCGGTGCGCTTCTTGTTGGAGAAGCGGTGGGCCTCGTCGCGGAGCTGGGCGAGGAGCTGGAAGGCGGCGTGTGTGCGGAGCGGGATGGGGTTCTTCTGACCCGGGAGGTAGAGGCGCTCTTCGAGCTCCTCGCCCGCGGCGTTGGGCTTCTCCTTCGCGAGCGCGACCACGGGGAGGGCGCCCTCGAGCTCGAGCGCCGCGAGCGCCTCGAGGGCGACGCGGAGCTGCCCCTTGCCGCCGTCGACGACGAGGAGATCCGGGAGCGCCCAGTCTTCCTTGGTCTTCGATCGCGCGAAGCGGCGGCTCAGCACCTCGTACATCGCGCCGTAGTCGTCGCCGCCGCTCACGGTCTTCACGCGGAACGAGCGGTAGCCTGCGCGGTGGAGCTCGCCGTCGCGCATCGCGACGACCGCGCCGAAGGTCTCCTCGCCGCCGGTGTGGCTGATGTCGACGCACTCGATCGTGCGAGGGACCTTGGGGAGGCGGAGGCGATCGCGGATCGCCTCGAGCTTGGCCTCGAGGCTCTCGCGCTTCCGGCCCTTCTCGCCGAAGGCGTGGACGGCGTTCTGGTGCGCGAGCTCGAGGAGGCGCGCGCCCGTGCTCTTCTTGGGCACCACGAGCGAGACGCGCTTGCCCCGCTCCTCGCCGAGGAGCTCGGCGAGACCCTCGCGCGCCTCGACGTCCATCGGGAGGAGGATCTCGTCGGGGAGCTCGACGCCCGAGGTGTAGCGCTCGAGGACGAAGCTCGAGACGATCTCGTCGGTGGGCGCGGAGATCTTGATGAGCGTCTCGGTGTGCACCGAGACGAGCTTCCCCCGCCGCACGACGAGCACCGAGACCTCGGCGACGTCGCCGTCGCGGTGGATGCCGATCACGTCCTGGTCGACGTCGCGCACCGAGGAGACGATTTGCTTCTCGCGGACCGCGTCGAGCGCCTTGAGCTGATCACGGTAGACGGCGGCGTCCTCGTAGCGCATCTCCTTCGCCGCGCTCTGCATCTTCGCCTCGAGCTCTCGGCGCAGCTCGTCGTGTCGGCCGGAGAGGAAGAGGCCGACGTTGCGCACCTGCTCGGCGTAGGCCTCGCGATCGACCTCGTAGACGCAGGGGCCCGGGCAGCGCTTGATCTGGTACTGGAGGCAGGGGCGGCTGCGGTTCTTCAGCTCCGTGTCGGTGCAGGTGCGGAGCTGGAAGTAGCGGTTCACGAGCCGTAGCGTGGTGCGCGCCGCGGTCGCCGAAGGGTAGGGGCCGAAGTACTGCGCACGATCCTTCTTGGGGCGCCGCACGACCTCGAGCCGCGGCCACTCCGCCTTGGGATCGAGGCGGAGCGAGAGGTACTCCTTGTCGTCGCGGAGCTTGACGTTGTAGCGCGGCTTGTACTTTCGGATGAGCTGGTGCTCGAGGAGCGCCGCTTCCTTCTCGCTCTCGGTGACGAAGGTCTCGAGGTCGACGAGCTCGGCGTCGAGCCGCGCGACGAACGCGCGCACGTCGGTCGTCCCCGGCTGGAAATAGCCGCGCACGCGGTTGCGGAGACTCCGCGCCTTGCCCACGTAGAGCACGACGCCGCCTTCGCCCTTGAAGAGGTACACCCCTGGCGAAGGCGGCAGGTTCTCGAGCTTGCGCGTGACGTTCTCGCTCGGCACCTCACCGGTATAGCGCGGGGGGACGGCCGAGGTAGGCCGCCGCGTCTCAGGCGGCGGCGGTCACGTCCTCGGGCTCGCCCACGACCTTGCGGAGGTGATGGACCGCGCGCTTCTGGAGCTGGCAGACGCGGCTCTCGCTGATCCCCATGCGCTCGCCGATCTTGCGGAGCGGGAGCCCGTGGAGCAGCGCCATCTCCACCGCGAGGCGCTGGCGCGCCGGCAGGAGCTCGAGCGCGTCGCGCAGGCGCGCGTACTGGAGCCGTCGATGTGTGATCTCGTCGGCGAGCTCGGCGTCCTCGGCGGGGAGCCGCTCGGACATCGGCGGCGCGTCCGCGGTGCCGGCGTCGATGGAGACGAGGCGCCGCGCGCTCACGATGCGCCCACGCTCGTGCTCGTCGGAGCCCTCGGTGGCTCCGCTCGCGTGCCGCACGGCGAGGCTCATCTCGTCGCGGCTGCGCAGGTCGAGCTTGCGGATGGCGTCGATCATCCGCTGGCGGATGCGCGTGCGCACCCACGTCTGCTCGGAGATCCCGTAGCCGCGGTAGGTCGAGAGCGCCTCGAGCACGGCGACGCGGCCTTCCGCGCAGAGATCGTCTTCATCGAGCGCCTGGCCCACCGAGGCCACCGGGCGAAGGCGGCGCGCCATCATCCGCACCGTGCCCTCGTAGCGCTCGAGGGCCGTCTTCGCGTCACGCTCGGAGAACGAGAGACGATTCTCCGGCGGTACGACCGGGAGAGACTCGACGCGAGTCTCCCCTCCCAAACCCAAAGTCTGCTGCATGATTTCCCCCCGACGAGCGTACGATCCACGTGTCGTGCCAACGACGCGCGTCGAGGATCACCGGCTTTTTTCGTCTCGCGCGCGGCGCGCCGCGCGCAAGGCTGCGCGGAGGTGTTCGATCTCGTTCGGGCTTGGCGTGATCGTGTGCGAGCCGTTCGGAAGAATTCCCTCGCCCGACCTCGGATCACCCTGCGGGGTCATCACGACGGAACGCCGCGACGTGCCGGCACGACACGCGGCGGGGCGCCTGGACCCGGCGGTGCGCTCAGCGGAGCCCGAACTTCTGCATGCGCCGGTAGAGGCGGTGCCGCGAGATCCCGAGGAGACGTGCCGCCTGGCTCACGTTGCCGCCCGCGAGCGTGAGCGACTCGGTGATCGCCTCGACCTCTCGCTCCTCGGCCGCTTCGCGGATCTGCCGGAGCGGAGGCTCGCTCCCTCGATCGACGGAATCCGGCGCGATGCGCGCCACGTGCGAAGGCCGAGTCGTGCGCGTCAGCGCCGGGAAGTGCTCGAGCGTGAGCAGATCGACCGGCCGCGGCAGCATCATCGCGCGCTCGACCATGTTGCGCAGCTCACGCACGTTCCCCTCGAAGGGATGCGCGAGGAGGGCCGCCTCGAGCGCCTCGTCGATCTCGGGCGCGCCCGGCCAACCCAGCTGCTCCGCGCGCCGGCTCGCGAAGTGGCGCGTGAGCGTGATCACGTCTCGTCCGCGCTTTCGTAGGGGCGGTAGCTCGATCGTGAAGACGTCGAGGCGGTAGTAGAGATCGCGCCGGAAGCGGCCGCGAGCCACCTCCTCGGCGAGGTTCCGATTGGTGGCGGCGATCACACGCGCACGGAACGGGATGCGCTTCCGCCCACCCACGCGCGAGAACTCCTTGGCCTCGAGGAGCGAGAGGAGCTTGGTCTGGAGGTCGAGCGAGAGCTCGCCGATCTCGTCGAGGAAGAGCGTGCCGGCGCCGGCCTCCTCGACCCAGCCTCGGCGCGTCTGCACCGCGCCGCTGAACGCGCCCTTCTCGTGCCCGAAGAGCTCGCTCTCGACGAGCGTGTGCGCGAGCGTGGTGCAATCGACGGTGACGAAGGGCTCGCGCGCGCGGCGGCTCCGCTCGTGGAGGAGCCGCGCGACGCAGCTCTTGCCCGTCCCCGTCTCGCCGAGGAGCGTGATCGTGGTGTCGTCGTGGCCGTCGAGGCGCGCGATCTGCTCGTGGAGCTGCGCGATCGCGGGGCTCCCGCCGATGAGCGTGAGCGGATCGTCCTTGGGACCGCCCGGCCGCGCCCACGCCTCGATGCGCTCGATGCACGAGCTCATGCCTTCTTCGGCGACGAGCACGTCCACGGCGCCGCATTGGATCGCGCGCCGCGCGAGCTCGAATTCGGCGCAGCCCATCACGAGGAGCGACGCCGAGCTGCCGAAGGCACGCCCGTAGCTCTCGAGCGTGGCGTAGCGTTCGCGGTCGTCGCCCTCGACGACGACCACCGAATGAGATCCGTGCGCGAGCTTCTCCAGCGCGAGCGACGCGTCTTCGAAGAGATCGGCCTGGTATCCCCGCTCGAGCAGCGCAGCGCTCAGGCTCCCGGCTCGTCCATCACGTTTGCCGACGATGAGTATGCGCCCCCCCATGACGCGTTTTCATCCCCTCCCGAAGATCAAGCATTGTCGTTCCGAGACGACGGCGTCCACGGCGACGTCGTGGCCTTGCACCGGCGCCTCCGCGATGAGTTGAAAATCGTAGACGACGGCGCAGCGGAATGCACACGTGAGACGCCCGAGGAGGCGATCGTAGAAGCCTCCCCCCCAACCGATGCGATGCCCTCGCTCGTCGACGGCGAGCGCCGGGATCAGCGCAAAATCCACGTCTTCGGGCGCGACCACGGGAAACGAGGGCGAGGGCTCGGGGATCCCGAAGGCGCCGGGCACGAGGGGTTCTCCTTCGGGAACCTCGTGGAGTGTGAGGGAGGATCCCTCGACGCGCGGCAGCACCCAACGCCCGCCTCGCGCGCGGACGTCGGCTTCGAGGGCGCCGACGTCGGCTTCGCCCCGCACGGCGGCGTAGGCGAGCACGGTCCGCGCGGCGCCGAACTCGGGCAGGGTGCGCACGTTCTCCGCGATCTTCGCCGCGCGCGCGAGGCGTGCCTCAGGCGGGGTGGCGAGCCTCGTTCGCTTGATCCGCTCGCGCGTCGCTTCCTTGAAGCGGCGCGCGAGGAGCTCCATTTCGTCGGTCGAGTCGGCGCTCATGCGATCGCCGATCTAGCGGCCGCTCGCCAGCTCGGCCAGGCGCTCGTCGATCCGCTCGATGGTCTGGGTGATGACCTCGCGGACGCGGGCTTCGGCGCGGAGGCGCCGCGCTTCGGCCGCCTCGAGGTCCTCGGCCAGGCTGAGCGCGACCATGGCGAGGAGCTGCGCGGGGCTCGCCGACCGCTGCGCCGCCGGGCCCATGTCCTCGATGCGCGCGTTGATCACGTCGGCGAGCCGACGGAGCTGATCGGGCTCCGCGTCGGAGGTCAGCTTGTACTTGGTGCCGGCGATCTCGATCGTGACCGTGTGCTTCACGATGGCGGGAGCCTATCACCTCTCCGCGTCGAAGCGCAGAATCCCGCCAGCCGCGATCCGGTCGTGGGTGAAGGAGGGGGCCGCGAGGGGCTCGCCCGAGAGGGAGACGGTGTACCGGGGCGCCTCGGGGTCCGGGCACTCGACGGTGAGCGTCCCGCCCTCGAGCGCGATCTCGGCGCGCTCGAAGACCGGCGCGCCGAGGAGGTATTCGTCGGTGCCCGCGATGGGGAAGAAACCGAGGGACGCGAAGACGAGCCACGCGCTCATCGTGCCGCCGTCGTCGTTGCCGGGGAGGCCGCTCGGGCCGTCGCCGTAGTGCCGCTCCCGCGCCCACCGAGACCAGCGGACGCTGCGCTCGTGATCGCCGAGCGCGGAGAAGACGAAGGCGTAGTGCAGGTCGGGCTCGTTGCCGTGCCAGTAGTAGAGGCCGGGGAGGAGCGGCGTCATCGTGTCGCGCGTCGACCGCTCGAAGAGCGCCTCGAGCCGCGCGAGCGTCGTCTCGGGGCCCCCGAGCAGCTCGGCGAGCCCGGGGAGATCGTGGGGCGCATAGAAGAGATACTGATGCGCGTTGCCCTCCGTGTAGAAGGGGCGCCATCCCGTCTCGGTCTCGAGCGCCTCGAAGCTGCCGTCGGCGCGCCGCCCGACGAAGAAGCCCACCTCGGGATCGAAGACGTTCACGTAGTTCTCCGCGCGCTCGGCGAAGAGCGCGGCGTCCTCGTCCTCGCCGAGCGCTTCGGCCATCCGAGCGAGCGCGAAATCGGCGTAGGCGTACTCGAGCGTGCGCGAGACCGAGCCCCCGGCGGTCTCGACGGGGACGTAACCGAGCGTGACGTACTCTTCGATGCCCTCGCGGCCGCGGAAGGGCGCGCCCTGCGGCGGAGCCTCGAGCGCGGTGAGGCGGAGCGCGTCGTAGGCCGTGCGAAGATCGAAGTCGCGCAGGCCCTTCGCCCACGACTCGGCGAAGACGATCGCCGCCGGATCGCCGACCATGCCGCCGGTGTAGTTGGGGCCGATGGGCCAGCGCGGCACGTAACCTCCGTCTTGGGCCATCGCGACGAGCGAGCGGAGCACGTTCCGTTGGTGCTCCGGGTACACGAGGTCGAGGAGCGGATGGAGGGTGCGGAAGGTATCCCAGAGCGAGAGATCGCTCAGGTACTCGAAGTCCTCCGCGACGTGCACCTCGTGATCGAGCCCGCGGTAGCGGCCGTCGACGTCTTCGAGGAGCGTGGGCATGAGGAGCACGCGGTAGAGCGCCGAGTAGAAGATGCGCGCGTCGCGCTCGGTGCCGCCCTCGACGCGGATCCGCTGGAGGTGCGCCTCCCAGAGCTCGCGCGCCTCGGCGAGGACGCGATCGAAGTCGAGGTCGTCGGCTTCGGCGTCGAGGTTCTTCCGCGCGCCTTCGACGTCCACGAAGGAGATGGCGGCCGCGATCACGGGCCGCGTCCCCGGGGCCATCTCGAAGTACGCGCCCACGTCCGGCCCGCTCGCCGAGGTGGCGTCGTCGTCGATCGCCTGGTCGCCGTCGAAGAGGCCATGGGCGACGAAGGGCTCGCTCGCGCGCACCACGAAGCTCACGACGATGCCGCCGCGCCGTGACGAATAGCCGCCCGAGAGGTGGACCCAGCCGCGGAGCTCACGCGCGTCCGGCTCGACCTCCACGAAGCCGTCGAGGATGTCGACGTCGGGGAGCGAATGTCCGAGGTCGACGATGACCGTGGGCGCGACGCCTTCGTCGGGATCGAGGCGGAAGAGGGCCGTGCGCGCGCTCGCGGTGATCTCGACGTCGATGCGCGGATCGACGAGGCGCGCGGCGTAGTGGCCGGGCGAGGCCGACTGCCCCGCGATCCGGCTCTGCTGTCCCTCGCGCGCGGTCTTCTCGAGGTCGAAGCCGTCGGCGAAGACGAGCGCGGGCGCGCCGTAGTCGACGATGCCCGCCCCTTGGAGCCGCGTGAGGCTGAAGGCGTGGACGAAGTCGTCGCCGTAGAAATAGCCCGAGAAGTGATTGAACCCGGCGGCGCCACGTCCCATGCCGGTGTCCGGCCCCGGGCGGATCATGCCGTAGGGCACCTGCGGCCCCGGGAAGCACGAAGCGTAACCGAAGCCACTCCCGCCCGTGCCGATGAAGGGGTCGACGTACTGCGAGTAGGGCGCCTCGGGGATGAAACGCACAGGCTCGTCCGAGGTGGAGTCTCCACACGCTCCGACCCAAAGCGCGAGGAGGGCACACGTCACGCTCCGCATCCGCGGAAACATACAGGAGTTCGCGGGCTTTCGGCGGGACGCATTCTTCGAGGCGCGGCGGCCCCGTGGTATACCCGCGCGCATATGCTGAAGGTCCAATGCCCCTCCTGCTCCGCCCCCTACGAGCTGGATCCGGGCAGGCTCCCACCCAGCGGGATGCGCATGCGATGCCCGTCCTGCGCGACGGTCTTCCACGTGGCTCGCGACGGCGCGATCGACGGCGCGTCGCCTGCATCCGCGCCCACCCCCGCGGCGCCTCCCGCGCCGGCACCGAAGGTCGCGGCGCCGCCTCCGCCCGCTCCCAAGGTGGCGCCCCCGCCAGCGCCCAAGGTGGCGCCCCCGCCGCCCCCGGCGCCGAAGGTCGCGCCGCCGCCGCCGGCGCCGAAGGTCGCGCCGCCGCCGCCCGCGCCCAAGGTGGCGCTCCCGGCGCGCGGCCGCACGGGGACGATCCTGGGTGTGCCCTCGCAGCCGCCTCCTGCGCTCGACGAGCTCGACCTCCCCGAGGCGCTCGCGTCGAATGCCTTCGACCTCGATCTCCCGGCGCCCGTCGCGTCGGATGACGTCGACGCGTTCGATCTGCCGAGCACGGAGCTGGATCTCCCGGCGCCCGTCGGCGGCGGCGAGCTCGATGACTTCGATCTACCCGCGGTGGTCCCCTCGGACGATCTCGACCTACCCGTGCTGAGCGGTGGCGTGGACGAGCTCGATCTTCCGGCGCCCGTCGGCGGTGGCGAGCTCGACGACCTCGATCTGCCCGCGCCGGCTTCGTCGAAGCTCGGCGCCGACCTCGACCTCCCCGTCCCACGAGGCGCGCGCGACGCGGACCCCTTCGGGGCTCTCGATCTCCCGGCGCCGGCTTCCCCGTCGGGCGGAGGCGGCGGCCTCGAGCTCGACCTCCCGCTCCTCGGCGACGATCCCCTGGGCGATCTCGATCTGCCCGCGCCGGCCGAGAAGGATCCCTTCGGCGGGTTCGAGGATCTTCCGAAGCCTGCGGCGGACCTGCCGAAGCCCGCGGCGGATCTTCCGAAGCCCGCGGCGGACCTGCCGAAGCCCGCGGCGGATCTTCCGAAGCCCGCGGCGGACCTGCCGAAGCCCGCGGCCGCCAAGGCCGAGCCCGAGGAATCGTTCGACTTCGGCGATGGGTGGCGGGGCACGCCCGACCCCTTGGTCGGGCCCGCCGGCACCGAGGCCCACGAGCTCGACCCCCTCGAGGCGAGCGACGGAGGGGAGGCCGACCTCGGGGAGTTCGAGCCGGCGGCCGGCGACGGCACCGAGGCCGATCTCTTCGCGACCCTCGACATGGACGCGGAGGCCTTCCGCCGCCGCGCCGGGCGCGTGGCCGGGGCGGCCGGTCAGGGCGAGGAGACCGCGCGTCGCGCCTCGCGCTGGCCGATCGTGGTGCTCGTCCTCTTCGTGCTCCTCGTGGGCGGCGGCGCCGCGCTCTCGATGACCGAGCACGGCCTCTTCGGCCGCTACTTCTTCGAGCAATTCCTGCCCGCGGCCGGCACACCCGCGCAGGCCAAGGGCATCCTCGACGCGGCCGAGGGGCGCGCGCGGACCGACACCTACGTCGACGTCCGCGCCTCGCTCCGCGACCTCGCCGAGGCGCGGCGCGGGCTCGGCCTGAACCGCACGCTGCTCGCGCGCTCGATCGCGCACGAAGCGCTCTACCAGGCGCGCTTCGGCGCGGATCCCGCGTCGAACGAGCGGATCGTGCGCGCGCTCGGGCGTCTCGAGGAGCGGCACGGCGCAGCGCCCGGCATGGACCTCGCGCGCGCGGCCGCGGCGCTCGCTCGCGGCGACGCCGCTTCTGCGCTCTCGCAGATCGCGCGCGCCCGCGGGAGCGCGCCCTCCGACGCCTACGTCGAGCTCCTCGCCGGTGAGGCGAGCCTCGCGCAGGGCGACACGGCCGCGGCGGCCGCGGCGTTCGAGAAGGCCGCTTCGCTCGGCGCCGGCGCGCGCGCCACGTACGGGCAGGCGCGGGCGCTGCGCGCGGCCGGGGCCGATGCCGACGCCATCGAGGCGCTCCTCCTCGCCACGCTCGAGATGAGCCCGCGGCACGTCGCGGCGCGCGTCGATCGTGCGGCGCTCCTCTTCGCCAAGGGCGATCTCGCCGGCTCCCGCGCGCTCGCGCGCGAAGCGGCGGGGCTCGACCCGGTGGGCGACGCGCCGCTCTCGGGCGCGCGCTACGAACGGGCGCGTGCGTTCGCCCTGCTCGGCCTCGCCGAGGAGAAGAGCGGCAACCGTCGCGCGGCGCTCGCGGCCTTCGAGGACGCGATCCAGCTCGACCCGACGAACACCGTCCCCGTGTACGGCGCGGGCCGCGTGCTCCTCGCCGACAACCGCGCGCGCGACGCCCTCATCCGCTTCGAGGCGGCCGCGCGTGCCGCGCGCGCCGATCAGCTCCACGAGGGGCGCCCCATCGCACTCGCCGCGCAGCTCGACGCCGTGCGCGCCGAGATCGCCATCGCCGAGATCGACGCCGCGCGCGGCCGCGTGGTGGCGCTCCTCCAGAGCCACCCCGAGGACGCCCTCGTCCTGCTCCGCGCGGGCGAGGCGTTTTCGGCGGGTCAGGCGGGTGAGCAGGCGGAGACCTATTTCCGCAAGGCGATCGAGCTCGACCCCGCGTCCTTCCACGCCTATGTGGGCCTCGCGCAGCTCCTCTTCGACGACGACCGCGCCGAGGAGGCCGCCGAGGTCCTGAAGTCGGCCGAGGGCAAGGTGCCGATGACGGCCGAGGTCCGGCGCCTGCGCGGCGAGACCGAGCTCCGCCGCGGCCGCCCGGCGCGTGCGCTCGACGAGTTCGACGCGGCGCTCGCCCTCCAGGCCAACGACCCGGGCGCGCTCTACGGTCGCGCGGTCTCGCTCCGCCGCCTCGGCCGCTACGACGAGGCCGAGGGCGTCTTCGAGGCGCTCGTGGCGATCGATCCGGCGTATCCCGGTGTGGCCGTCGAGCGCGGGCGCATCTACGAGTCGCGCGGCGACGAGGCCCTCGCCGTGAGCGAGTACCGCAAGGCCCTCGAAGAACGCAGCGAGGATCCCGAGCTCCTCATCCGCCTCGGCGCGGCGGAGGTCCGGCTCGGCGAGCTCGACGCGGGCGAGGCGAGGCTCCGGCGCGCGCTCGAGGCGCTGCCGAACTCGGCGGAGACCATCCACTACCTTGGCGTCGTGGCGTTCGCGAAGGGCGACCTCCCCACCGCCCTCGAACGCCTCGAGCGCGCGGTGACGCTCGACCCCAAGATGGCGACGTATCGCGCGGTGCTCGGGCGCGCACGGCTCGCCGCCGGCGACATCGTGGGCGCGCGCAGGGACGCCCTCGCCGCGCTCGAGCTCGATCCGGCGCTCGGCGAGGCGCTCTGGCTCAAGGGTCGCATCGCGCTCCGCACGGGCGCGGTCCGCGACGCCATCGACGATCTCGAGCGCGCGCTCAAGGTCTCACCCGGTCGCCACGAGGCCCTCTCCGACCTCGGCGAGGCCTTCGAGCAGCTCGGCAAGGCCGGGTACGCCATCCGCGCCTACCAGCGCGCCCTCGAGGCCGAGCCGCGCGAGGGGCGTTACGCCTATCGGCTCGGGCGGCTCCTCCTCGACGACGGAAAGCGCCGCGAGGCGGCGGAGATGCTCGAGCGCTCCATCGCGCTCGGCGAAGCGCGCCCGATCGCGCCCCTCTGGCTTTCGGATGCCTATCGCCTCCTCGGTGAGGCGAACCGCCTGACGGGGCGGACCTCCGAGGCGAAGAAGGCCTACGAGCGCTTCCTCGAGATCGCGCCGGCCGAATCGATCGACCGCGCGGAGGTCACGCGGCGTCTGCGCTCGCTTTGATCCAGAGGCTCACGCCGCCGCTTCGGGAGCAGGGCGGGATCTTCCCCTCCCGAAGGCGGTATCCTTGGGCGTGAGCCTCGAGGTCGATCGCCGCGCCTTTCGACTGCTTCCCTCGGAGGAGGTGCGGTGGGCGGGTGCCTCGAGGGCCCGCGCCCGCTCCGAGCGATCGCTGCGGCTCGCGCTCCTCTTCCTCTTCGTGACGGCGAACGTCGCCTTCCTCTTCTCGCTCGTCCTCGTCTCGCTCGGCGAGCCCGGGAGCGCCGAGCCCCTCTCGCTCGCGGTGCTCCTCACGGTCCTCGCGGGCGGGCTCGTGGCGATGAACCGCTTCCTCTCGCACCGCGGCGAGTACGTCGTCACCGATCGGCGCGTGATCGTGCGCCGACGCGGGAGCGTGCACGCCGTCGACCGCGGGACGGTGACCTTCGCGCGCATCGTCTGGCATCCGAAGATCCCGAACGTGGGCGATCTCGAGCTCGTCGTCGCGGTGCCCATCGGGCCGCTGCGTCGCACCCAACGCCTCGTGTTCGAGGCCGTCGAGGATCCCGACGTGGCGCTCGCCGTCTGCCGGGGCGCGACGGTGCCTTCGCGCCCCTCCGATCGCTACGCCGACCTCGTCGAGCGGCTCTCGCCGGACGAGGTCGTGGAGTGGGGAGGGCATCCGCAGGGGCTCCTCCTCGGCTGGCGCGAGGTGGCGACGGCGCTGCTCGGCGTGGTGACGCTCGCGACGAGCGTGCTCTACGGCGTGCACATCGTGCTGCTCTTGATGGAGCTCGAGACGATGGGCCTCTCCCCCTTCTCCGCCGCGTGGTGGCTCCTCGTCTTCGCCGTGGGCAGCTCGTTCGCGCTCATGGCCACGGTGGGCGCGACCCTCGTCTGGTACGGCAGCGTCCGCGCGCGTCGCCAGGGGCGGAGAACCGAGTACCTCGTGACGAGCGAGCGCGTGATGATCCGGCGCGGCCACGCCGAGCTCAGCGTCGATCGCGATCGCATCGTCGACGTGGCGACCACGCGCGCCCCCCTCGGCAAGGCGCACCTCCACCTCGTCCTCGAATCCGAGGGCGGGCGCGGGCTGTCGGCGAGCGGCGCCTTCGCGCTCTTTGCGCCGGCGAGGGAGCCCGTGCCGCCGGTCTTCTACGAGATCGGTCCGGGCGACGTGGAGACGCTCCGCGGGCTCCTCCTCGGGAGAACGCTCAGCGAGGGTTGAAGCGGCCCTTCTTCTTGCCGCCGGGCCCCGCCCCGAAGCGACGGCTCGGGCGATCGTCGAAGCCGCGGTTCCGATCGTCGTCGCGGCGACCGAATCCGCCGCGATCGTCGTCACGGCGCTTGCCGCCGCCGAATCCGCCGCGGTCGTCGCGGCGACCGAACCCGCCGCCCTTGCCGCCGAAGCCGCCGCGGTCGTCGCGGCGACCGAACCCGCCGCCCTTGCCGCCGAATCCGCCGCGGTCGTCGCGGCGACCGAATCCACCGCGATCGTCGTCACGGCCCTTGCCGCCGAAGCCGCCGCGGTCGTCACGGCGCTTGCCGCCGCCGAATCCACCTCGATCGTCGCGGCGTTCGAAGCTGCCGCGGTCGTCGCGGCGACCGAACCCGCCGCGGTCGTCGTCGCGGCGCTTGCCGCCGAAGCCGCCGCGGTCGTCGCGGCGACCGAATCCGCCGCCGAATCCACCTCGATCGTCGCGGCGCTTGCCGCCGAACCCGCCCCGATCGTCGCGATCGCGGCGCGGACGCTCGCGCCGCGGCGGGGCGAGGTCATCCATGGAGCGGCGGCGCGGCTCGAAGCCCTCGTCGATCGAGGGGAGCGCCGTGTCCTCGGCGACGTCGTCTTCGCCGTGGGGCTCGCTCGGTGCGAGGTATTCGCGGTCGAAGCGCTCGGCCTCACGGGCCGCGCGGCGCGCTTCGAGCTTCTCCTGATCCATCGCGAGGGGCGCCATCTTCTGGCCGATGGCGTGAAGCGCGCGCGAGGCGCGAGGGCCTTCGAGGTCGAGGATGATCCGCTCGGAGCCGTCCTCGGCGACCGTCAGCCCGACGACGCCCTCGATCTCGGCCTCGAGGAGGGCGGCCTCCGCGCGGACGAACGCGGCGATGGTCGCCTCCTTCAGCGGCTCGCCCGGGAGCCCGAGCGCACTCGCGCCCTCGGCGGCGAGCTCGCGGGCCTCCTCGAGCGGGAGCCCGAGCACGTCCACCACGAAGGCGTCGAAGCTCGTGAAATGCTTGGCCTTGTAGAGCTCGGAGGCGACGACGAGGGCGAGCCCCTGCGCGAGCGCCTCACGCGCCGCCGGGTCGGTCCGCTCGTCGACGAGGGGCTCGAGCGCCTCCCGATGGGCGTCGAAGACCGCCCTGGCGTCACGGTTTCCCACCCCGCGGATCGGGGCATCCGGTCGCGGGTCGAGGAGGCGAGGGGTCCGCGGGGGGCGCGGCGGGCGGAACCTCTCCTCGTCGCTCGCGGCGAAGGCCTCGAGCTCGGGCGGGAGCCTCTTCCGTTCGGATTTCGGGCGTTTGACCACCGTGGACGCGGGGTTCGACGCGGCCGCGGCGCGCGCGCGGGGGGACTTTTTCGGGCGGTCGGCCATTGGATCGCCCCCTTCTAGCAGCCGCGCGGCGCTCGCGCTTCACGGTTCGCGCGAAATCGCGCGGGTGGCCGTCGAAGTTTCTTCTTGCCAAGTTGGGGGCTGCCTCTAAAATGCGTGCCCCTGCCTGGCCCACGCGTCGGGCCCAACCCATTTTCTGGACGACTCCATGTACGCAGTCATCAAGACCGGCGGCAAGCAGTACCGCGTGAGCGAAGGCGACAAGCTTCGCGTCGAGAAGCTCGTCGGCGACGTCGGCAGCACCGTCGAGCTCGACGAGGTGCTGATGCTCGGCGGCGACGCGCCGAAGATCGGCAAGCCCACCATCCCCGGCGCCAAGGTCGTGGCCGAGATCGTCGCGCAGGACCGCGCGAAGAAGATCATCGTCTTCAAGATGAAGCGCCGCAAGAACTACCGCCGCAAGCGCGGTCACCGGCAGCCGTACACCGAGCTGCGCATCAAGGCCATCCAGGCCTGAGGAGACCACCATGGCTCATAAAAAGGGACAGGGCTCTTCGCGCAACGGGCGCGACTCCAACCCCCAGTATCGCGGCGTGAAGGTCTTCGGCGACCAGCAGGTCACCGCCGGCTCGATCATCGTCCGCCAGGTCGGCTCGACCTTCCACGCGGGCCGCAACGTCGGCGTGGGTAAGGACTACACGCTCTGGGCCAAGATCGACGGCGTCGTGAAGTTCGAGCGCCGCGGCCGGAGCGGCAAGAAGGTCAGCGTCTACCCGGTCAACTGAAGCGCGTCATCGACGCGAGCCCCTCGAGCCCACGCCTCCCGCGTGGGCTTTTTCGTTCCGTCTCCCGACGCGAGACCGAAACCGAGCGCGCTCGAGTCGGCGGCGCGATCGAAAATCCTCCGCCGCGAGATCGAAATCGGGAGCGCTCGCGCACACCTCTGCGCACCAGAATTCGAGGTTGGAATCCGTCCTGAAGCCATCCCGAAACCTCCCGGAAACATCGCGAAAACACCTTTGTTAAAGTGTGCATTTTTTTGGCATTCCGCGTTCGATCCATCTTTCACAGCGATTTTTCGGAGCTAGATTAGCTCGGCTCTCGGGACGCAGGCGGTCTCGACGAACCGAGAGCCAGGCGAGCCCGCCGAGTCCGAACGTTTCAAACGCGTGAGAGCGCGCAACCTCGGGAGTTCATCGATGGCACTGATCAAAGCGGAATACATCTGGATCGACGGCACCAAGCCCGACGCCCTCCTTCGTTCCAAGACCAAGATCGTCGAGGAAGGGAAGGCTCTCCCCGATTGGAGCTTCGATGGCTCGTCGACGAACCAGGCCGAGGGCCACTTCTCGGACTGCGCCCTCAAGCCCGTCTTCGTCTGCCCCGACCCGTTGCGCAAGGAGGGTGACCTCCTCGTCCTCTGCGAGGTCTACAACGCCGACGGCACGCCGCACTCGACCAACACCCGTCGCCCGCTCGTCGAGCTCGAGGAGAAGCACAAGCACCTCGAGCCCTGGTACGGCCTCGAGCAGGAATACACCTTCATGAAGGACGGCTGGCCCTACGGCTTCCCGCCCGGCTCGCACCCCGCGGTCCCGCAGGGCCCGTACTACTGCGGCACCGGCGCCAGCTACATGTTCGGCCGCGACATCGTCGAGGAGCACCTCGAGGCGTGCCTCAAGGCCGGCCTCAAGATCAGCGGCATCAACGCCGAGGTCATGCCCGGTCAGTGGGAGTTCCAGATCGGCCCGGCGGGCGGCGCCGAGGTCGGCGACCACGTCTGGATGGCTCGCTATCTCCTCCAGCGCATCGCCGAGAAGTACGGCGTCGACGCGAGCTTCGCCGCCAAGCCTGCCAAGGGCGACTGGAACGGCGCCGGCTGCCACACCAACTTCTCCACCAAGCCCATGCGCGAGGACGGCGGCTACGACCTCATCATCGAGGCCTGTAAGAAGTTCGGCCGCCCCGATCGCATCGAGAAGCACCTCCAGGCCTACGGCATGGGCCGCGGCCTCGAGGAGCGCCTCACCGGCAAGCACGAGACCTGCTCCTACAAGGAGTACAAGTACGGCGTGTCCGACCGCGGCGCGTCGATCCGCATCCCGCTCGCCACGCAGATCGAGAAGAAGGGCTACTTCGAGGATCGCCGTCCTTGCGCGAACATCGACCCGTACGAGGTCGCGCACGTGATCCTCGAGACCGTCACCCTCGACTGACCTCCCGAGAACGCTCTCGTCGAGAGGCCACCTCCGCTCGCGGAGGTGGCCTTTTTCGTGGGGCGGTGCCCGCCGCTGCAGGCGTCAGTCGGCCGGATTGCGCGCGACGTAGATCCCCTCCGGCGTGTCCACGTAGAGCCAGTACTTCCCGGCGAAGTGGACGAGGCTCGGGGCGCTCTCGTCTTGCGGGCGGAAGTTCTGCACGCGCCCGAGCACGGGGTTCGCCGGGTGCGGCGTGAAGTCGAGCGACTCGACGGGGCCGTCGAGGTAGGCGCCCACGGCCGCGATCGAGAGGTTGGATTGGTCGAAGGTGCCGCCTGGCGACGCCGGGCGCGCGATGCCCTGCGCGCCGAGGTAGATGCGCAGCACGCGGCGCCCGGACTCGGCGCGCGAGACGTAGGCGAAGGGCGCGCGCACCTCGGTGACGTCGGAGAAGCGCGCGGGGTCCTCGAGATCGCCGGGCACGATCACGGGCGACGCGGCGTTGGTGAACGCGCCGTCGGCCGAGGCGGTGAGGCCGATGCCCTCGCCGTCGCCGCCTTCGTAGAGGAGCACGATCTGGCCTTCGACCCACGCGGCGCTCGGCGCGCCCACGCGCCCGTTCTCCCAGGCCGACGAGGGCGTGAGCCCCACGCGCGTGCTTTCGAAGGAGAGACCCTCGCCGCTGGGATCGATGGCGAGGTCGATCGCGGCGCCGCCGTCCACCTCGTAGAAGAGGAGGAAGCCCTCGTCGGTGGCGAGCGCGCTCGGCTGGGCGAGATCGACGCCCGAGGCCGACGCCGTGAGGATCGGCGCCGAGGGCTCGGCGAAGAAGGCAAGGCCGTCGCGGCTCACGAAGCGATAGAGCACACGCTCGGAGGCGCCGTCGGTGAGGACGGCGGCGTAGAGCGCGAGCCCGTCGCCCGCGGGCACGACCGACGGACCGCTCACCTCGGCCGAGAGGAACTGGTGCGTGCAGACCTCGGCCGGGCCGCAGTTGGGCCCGGTGGGGCCGCACGCGATCGCGCGGCAGCGCGCGGCGAGGCAGAGCTCGCCCACGCCGCATTGCGTCTGCGCCGCGCAGGCGCGCACGCAGGTGCCGTTCTCGCAGACGCCGAGGTGGCCGCACTCCTCGTCGGCCTCGCAGCGCAGCTGACACCGCCGCGGGCTCCCCGAGCAGACGGTCCCCTCGGGGCACTCGGTGGAGAACTCGCAGAGCTTCACGACGCACCGCCCGCAGACGCACGACTCGGGGAGCGTGCACTCGTCGTCACGCTCGCAGGCCGCCGCCTCGTGGCCCTCGGCGTGGCAGAGCCCGGGGGGGCGCGTCGTGTCCATCACGCGCGCGCCGTCGACGCAGAGCTCGATGGGCTCGGCCGCGCCATAGGGAGAGAGACCATCGCCAAGGGGCGTTCCGTCGACGCCGTCGGTGTCGAGGAAGCCGCAGCCCGAGAACGCGAGGAGCGCACACGCGAGCGCGAATCGACGAAGCGCGATCACCAGCTCACCCTCCCGCCCACGCTCACCGCGTAGACCATGCCGACGATGGAGAGATCGCCTCCCGGCGAGAGCGGATCGTCCTTGTGCGACGTGCGCGGCGTCATGCGCTGGAACTGCACGCCCGCGTCGAGCGCGAAGGGCAGGTCGAGCCAATCCCAATTGAACTCGAAGGTGCCGCCGAGGCCGATCACGTGCCGGTTCGAGTCGGCGAAGTTGGTCAGACCGCGCTGCGCCGGCACGGGCGTGGGGACGAAGGAGTAGCCCGCGCGGAGCACGAGCGTGTACACGTCGACGTCGAAGGCGTAGGCGCCCGAGACGCGCGGTGAGAAGGTGTTCTTGTAACCGGGCGGCGGCGCGACGAAATCGCTCGCGGGCACCTCGACGCCGATCTCGCTCTCGTCGAACTGGGTGATGATGCGCGCGCTCACGGCGTCGAGCGCCTTCCAGTTCTGGAAGAGGAGCTCGGCCGAGACCCGGAGCTTCTTCCAATCCGCGCTCCCGCCCACGGCGAGCTCGCGCGGCGAATAGATGGAGGGCCCCGCGAAGAGGAGGCCGATCGGCCCGTCGACCGTGGTGCCCGGCACGCGGACCTGCGCCACGATGGGAAGCGCGAGGCTGAGCTCGGTGTCGCCGGTGTACCGCGCCGAGAGCCGCAGCCACGGCGTGGGCGTGACGAGCACGCTGAGCACCGGCGCGATGAGGAGCGGGAAACGGAAGTCGAGCGAGGAGGTCGCCCGCGTGCGGCCCGGCGTCGCGTCGATGTCGAAGTTCAGGTATTCGGCCTCGAACTTCACGAAGACGCTGATGCCCGCCCCGATCGCCACGAGGTCCTTGAAGCGCGCGGCGAGGGCGAAATTGGCGACGAGGCGGTGCGGCGGCGCGTCCCACATCACGGCGCGTGGCTGCGTCGCGGGCACCGTGTGGATGCGGAGCAGGAATTGATCCGGGAGGTGCGCCGAGACGCCGAAGCCGAAGTCCCACTCCTTGACCGAGAAGGGCACGGAGAGGCCGCCGTAGAAGGCGCGCACGTTGATGAGGTTGGCGTCGGCGCCGTTGAGGTCGAGCTTGGGGCGGGCGAAGACGTAGCCGCCGCCGATCTGCGGGCGCCCGTCGGTCGCCGCGAGCATCGCGGGGTTGTTCACGGCCGCCGCGATGGGATCGTCGAAGTGCAGCATCGCCCCGGCGTGCGCCATGCCGCGCGTGCCGAAGCCGAGGAGCCGCGTGGGATCGGCCGAAGCCGATCCGACGGGGAGGAGGAGCGCCGCGAGGGCGAGGATGACGACGCGCCTCATTCCGGAAGCTCCAGGGTGAGGGTGAGGCCAAGGGCCATCACGGCGCCGCTCCCCGAGATCGTCGAGAACCCGGGGTTCGAGGTCTGGAGGCCCGGCGCCGTCGATTCATCGAAGATCTTCGAGGGATCCTTGACGTTGTCGCGGCCGACGAGGCCGGTGGTCATGAAGAAGAGGTCGGCCCGCGCCGCGAGCCCTTCGAACGGGAAGCGGATGCCCCCTCCGAGCGCCACGCCGAGCTTGTGACCGTCGAGCGGGTTGGAGGGCCCGACGGCCTCGCGCGTCATCGGCGTGTGGTACTGGACGCCGCCCCGGAGGTGCAGCGTGCGCGCCTTCTTGGGGAGCCCGAGCGTGTACTCGCCGCCGATCCGGAGGTCGATCGAGTCCTTGAACGGCTCGTCCATCTCGCCGCTCGAGATCGGGATGCCCACGATGTCCGCGTCCACCTCGACGAGCGGGGCCTTCATCCGGCTGTTGCGGTACCAGCCGAAGTCGAGCTCCGCGCGGAGCGCGCCGAAGTTCCGGAAGTACCCGAGGATCACCTGGTGGGGTGTCTGTCCACCCACGGCGTTCACGTCGACCGTGAAGGGCACGCCGCCCACCGCGTTCTGCGTGGCGACGGTGTACGGGATGCCGAAGCGCTGACGGAACGTGAAGCCGATCCCGGAGTCGTCGTCGATGCGCACCTTGAGGCCGAAGATCACGCGCGCGAGCGTGCGCACGTTGATGCCGAGCGTGGGCTCGACGTCCCGCGTGGGGCCTTCCATGGCGCGCGCGAAGCCGCCCACCTGCGAGAAGAGGTTCAGCGCGAGGCCGAAGCTGACGTGCTCGCTGAACCTCGCGGCCACGCCGAGGAGGAGGTAGACGCGCTCGGCGCGGTTCTCGAAGTAGGGGAAGTAGGGCGTCTCCGGCTCGCCTGCGCGGAGGCGCAGGAAGTTCGTCGGCATCGTCGAGAGGTAGGCGCCGAGCGCGAGGCGCTCACCGGCGGGCATCGCGAGCGCGACGTGGATCGAGTGCGGCTCGGGCGTGGGGGAATTTCCGGAGACGTTGGGCGTTCCGTCGATGTGAGATTCCCACGAGAGCTTGTGAATTGCGTATTGATATCCCGCGGATAGCTCGATTCGTTCGGTTTGAACGAGCCCCGAAGGGTTGTAGTGGAGCGATTCGAATCCGCGGACGTCCGCGGCGACGGCGCCGGCGCGCGCGATGGAACGTGCGGAAGTGCCGTAGACCTCCCCCGGGCTCGCCAGCGCAGGCGAAGCCGTGAAGAACAGCGCCACTACCCCCGCGATGTAGGTGAATCGCCTGCCGCGCACCGAGCGGTGATAAGAGAAACGGCGATCCACCGTCAAGCGGCTTTCGCTTAATGTTATCGTCGCGCCCCGACCGAGGAGGGACCGACCATGCATCGCTTTCTTTGGGCCTTGGGGCTCGCCTTCATCACCGCGTGCACCTCGGGGCCCGAGAAGACGGAGCCGGACGCCGACGGCGAGTACGACTTCGAGGGGATCTGCCGCCAAGGCACCGGCAACGTCTCGGTCACCGGTCAATGGGCCGGCATCGCCGACCTCGCCGTGGGCATGGAAGCGCGCAGGGGCTCCCTCGTCGCCCTCTGCCCGAACCCCCAGGAGCAACCCGCCGAACTCCTGATGCGTATCCACCTCACGGAGGGCGAATCCGGTACCACCCAGGTCGAGCTCCAGCTCTGCGACCTCCAGCTCCCGACGATCTTCGCCGCCGTGGCCTCGTGTCCCACCGATCCCTCGAAGATCCTCGAGCTCTCCATCTTCCCGAGCGACGCCCTCGCGGCCTTCCTCCCCACGCTCCAGATCTTCTTCGACTCGGGCATCCCCACGGAGGTGGGCGCCGGAACGGCGTTCCGCCCCGACATCTTCGTCGAGCTCGTGGGCGCGGCCCTCGACGACCCGACCGATCCGCTCCCCTTCTGGGACGTGAGCCGGGAGGGCTGCACGGGGTCGGACAAGGGGACGGCCGAGGAGTGCGTCGAGGGTTACGAGCGCCTCGCCGACGACGACGGCGACGGGCAGCTCGGCGTGACGCTCGGCGCGAGCTCGGGCACCAACCAGCTCATCGCGGGCGAGGCCTACGTCACCATCCGGCTCTCGCCCCAGCTCGACGGCACCGTGAAGAACGAGCACTGCATCGAGGGCAACATCGCGCTCAACCTCGACTTCACCATCGTCGACAGCGACGTGAACGTCAGCGGTCTCAAGCTCAACACGCCCACCCTGAACGACAACATCCCGCCCCTCGACTTCCTCGAGAAGAGCCGCTTCAAGCTCCTCCGCGCCGACGGCCCCGACGTCCCGTTCGACGACGACGGCGACGGCGTGATCACCTGCGCCGAGATCCGGAACAACCGCGGGCACTTCCTCCGCTGACCCCGAAATCCGCACGCGAGCTCCCCGGACGAGGAGCGACGGGCGCGGGCGGCATGCTAGAGATCGGGCCTCCGAAACCGCGCCCATGATCCCTCTCCTGGTGGTCGATTCGCCCGAGGCCTTCCCCTTCTCCGCCGAGGGCGTGGAGGTCGTGAGCGCGAGGGAGTACCTCCGCTCCGGCGCGACGCCCGGCTCGCGGGGAAGGCGCGTCTACAACCTCTGCCGCTCCTACCGCTACCAGAGCGTCGGCTACTACGTCTCGCTCCTCGCCGAGGCCCGCGGTCATCGCCCCATCCCGGCGGTGTCCACCATCGAAGACTTCAAGAGCCGCGAGATCGTCCGCGTGCGCTCCGACGCGCTCGACGACCTCGTCCAGAAGAGCCTCGCGCCCGTGAAGGCCGAGCGCTTCGACCTCAGCGTGTACTTCGGGCGCAACCTCGCCGAGCGGCACCAGCGCCTCGCGAGCGAGCTCTACAAGCTCTTCCCGGCCCCGCTCGTGCGGGCGAGCTTCGCGCGGAACCCCCGTGACGGGCACTGGGAGCTCCGCTCCGTGGGGCCGATCGCCGCGGGCGACGTCCCCGAGGCGCACCGCGAGTTCGTCCTCGAGGCGGCGCGGGCGCACTTCGCGCGGCGCGCGAGCCGCAAGGGGAAGGGCGAGAACCGCTGGGATCTCGCCATCCTGCACGACCCCGCCGAGGCGCAGCCGCCCTCGAACGCGCGGGCGATGCGGAAGTTCCAGCAGGCCGCCGTGGCGTCGGGCTTCACGCCCTACCTCGTCACGCGCGACGACTACTCCACCATCGCGGAGTACGACGCGCTCTTCATCCGCGAGACGACCCACGTCCGCCACCACACCTACCGCTTCGCGCGCCGGGCCATGAGCGCGGGCCTCGCCGTCATCGACGATCCCGAGTCGATCGTGCGCTGCTCCAACAAGGTCTTCCTCGCCGAGCTCCTCGAGCGGAGCGGCATCTCCACGCCGAGGACGCGCGTGATCCACCGCGACAACCGCGAGGCCGCCGCGCGCGAGCTCGGCTACCCGTGCGTGGTGAAGACGCCCGACGGCGCCTTCTCGCGCGGCGTCTTCAAGGTGGACGATCCGGCGACGCTGATCGCCAAGACGGATCTCCTCTTCGAGAAGTCCGAGCTCCTCCTCATCCAGGAGTGGATGCCCACGCCCTTCGACTGGCGCATCGGTCTGCTCGACGGGAAGCCCCTCTACGCCTGCCAATACTTCATGGCGCGGCGGCACTGGCAGATCGTGCAGACCACCGCAGGGGGGAAGCAGGTCTCGGGCGCGCACCGCACGCTCCCGGTGGGCGAGGTGCCGCGCTTCGTGCTCGACACGGCGATCGCCGCCGGCGCGCGCATCGGCGACGGACTCTACGGGGTCGACCTCAAAGAGGTGAAAGGCAAGGCCTTCGTGATCGAAGTGAACGACAACCCGAGCATCGACGCCGGCTGCGAAGACCAGGTCCTCGGCGAGGAGCTCTACCTCGCCATCATGGCGTCGCTCCGGCGCCGGATGGATCGGAGGCGCTGAGTGAGCACCTATCCCGCCTTCTCCGTGTACGGCGTCGAGATCGAGCTGATGTGGGTCGACGCCGCGACGCTCGCCGTGCGCCCCGAGGTCGATCGCGTCCTCGAGGCGATCGCGGGCACGCCCGTCGACGAGTGCGACGTGACGGAACGGATCGCCTGTTCGAACGAGCTGGTGATGCACGTCCTCGAGCTGAAGACGCGCGCGCCCTCACCCTCGCTCGAGGGGCTCGGAGAGGCCTTCCTCGAGGCGATCGACGAGGTGCACACGACCATGGGCGACGACGCGCGCCTCCTCGGCACGGCGATGCACCCGCGCTTCGATCCACGGACGGAGACGCGCCTCTGGCCCCATGGGCAGCGTGAGGTCTACGAGACCTTCGATCGCATCTTCGACTGCCGCGGGCATGGCTGGTCGAACCTCCAGAGCACGCACCTGAACCTCCCCTTCGCCTCGGACACGGAGTTCGGCCGGCTCCACGCCGCCGTGCGCGTGCTCCTCCCGCTCCTCCCGGCGCTCGCGGCGAGCTCACCCTTCGTCGAAGGGCACCACCGCGGCGTGCTCGACGAGCGGCTCGCCCACTACCGCGAGAACTGCGCGCGCATCCCCTCGGTGACCGGCGCGGTGATCCCCGAGCGCCTCTTCCGGCAGGCCGACTACGAGCGCGAGGTCTTCGATCGGATCGCGCGCGACGTCGCGCCCTTCGATCCCGAGGGTCACCTCGAGCCCCTGTGGACCAACGCGCGCGGGGTCATCGCGCGCTTCGATCGCGGCGCGATCGAGATCCGCGTCCTCGACGTGCAGGAGACGCCCGTCTCCGACCTCGCGATCCTCGCCTTCGTCGCGGAGCTCGCGAAGGCGCTCGTCGGCGAGGAGCTCTCCTCCTTCGAGGCGCAGGCCGCGCTCGACGAGCACCGCCTCGACCGCGTCTTCCGCGAGACCACGGCGCGCGGCTCGGCGGCGGGGGTGGACGACGCGGCCTTCCTCGCGGCCCTCGGCCTCGATGGGGGACCCAAGGAGGCGCGCGCGATCCTCGAGAGCCTCTACGACCGCCTCCGCGCGCGGATCGGGGCCGAGCACAGAGCCCCCATCGAACAGATCCTCACGGAGGGCAACCTCGCGGAGCGGCTCCTCCGGCGGCTCGGCCCGGCGCCCACCGAGGAGGCCATCGCCCGCGCCTACGCCGAGGTCGCGCGCTGCCTGCCCGAGGGGCGCCTCTTCCGGCCTCGGGACTAGGGCGGATTCGAGGGGGATCGGACCCCTGACCTTCGCCCTGCCAGTGCGACGCTCGCCCCTCGCGGCGCCACCCGAAAAGCAAGAGGCCGCCTCCGCGCGGCGGAGACGGCCTCGAGCCGTTAATCAAGGGTGGAGTCGAGGGGGATCGAACCCCTGACCTTCGCACTGCCAGTGCGACGCTCTCCCAGCTGAGCTACGACCCCAGTGGTTCGGGGGCCTCTTCGTAACCGATTTCGGCGCAGGGTCAAGTCCCGGCGCGCAACTTCCGATCGCTCGCCCCGGCGGCCGGGGGAGCCGCCGGATTTTTGACCGCGTCTCCCGGATTTGAGACGGAGCCGGGGGAGTGGCCTCCATCACACGCCATCGTTGGATCCTCGTCCTCGTCCTCGTCCTCGGCGGATGCGCGATGCGTCCCGAGAGCGAGCTGCTCGAGCTCGATCGCCTGCTCGGCGAGAAGGTGAGCGACGGGACCTCCCTCCGCCTCGTCGGCCGCGGCTTCCCGCTCCGTGGCCGCGGCGTGGTGCGCTTCGAGGGCGAGACGCGGCGGCCCGGCCAACGTCCGATGAAGGTCCGCGTCGAGGCGCCCGTCCTCGTGCGCTCGGCGGGCGAGGTGGAGATCCACGGCGACCGGAAGTGGATCGCCAAGATGGGCGAGCGCGGCACCTTCCGCGGACGCCTCGAGCTGCGCTTCGAAGGCCCGGAGGGCGTGGTCTTCGGCGTCCTCGAAGGCTTGGTGCTCGACGTCGAGCCCGAGACGCGCCGCTCCCTCGCCGAGGCCGAGCGCCTCGAGGCCGAAGGACGCGCCTTCCTCTCGCGCGTGGGGATCGAGCCCTCGATCGAGCGCGTGCCCGACGGAGGGATCGCCGTCGCCTCCGTGCGCGAAGGCAGCCCGGCGGCGCGCCTCGGCGTGCAGCGCGGCGACGTCCTCCTCGAGCTCGACGGAGTCCGCGTGCGCTCCCTCTCCGATCTCGCGCCCGCGCCGGGCGAGATCTCCCACGCCTTCCTCGTGAAGCCCGACGGGGAGGCGAGCCCGACGACCGTCGTCTTCCCGCTCCACGTCTCGA
>JAAYBZ010000183.1 GCA_012744445.1 Myxococcales bacterium
ACGTCCCCGGCAGGCCCCGGTCTCGACCTGCCGCGCTCAAGCTCGTCCTGGGGGTGCTCCTCGGGGTCGCGGCCGCCTATTTCCTCGCGGGCCCGCTCCAGCGGCTCACCCTCGGCGAGGCCGGGGACGCGCTCCGCGGCCTCGGGCCCCAGGGGATCCTCCTCTTCCTGCTGATCTTCGCCGTGGTGCAGCCCTTCGGGGTCTCGAGCCACCTCTTCACGTTCACGGCGACCCTGGTCTGGGGCCAACCGCTCGCCTTCGTGCTCACGTGGGTCGGCGCGACCCTGGCCACGATGACGGCCTTCGGCTTCGCCCGCTACGTCGCCCGGGACTGGGTCCAGGCCAACCTCCCCCCGCGCTTCCGCGACCTCGACGCAAAGCTCGAGCGCTCGGCCTTCCGCACGATCTTCTGGCTCCGCGCCATCCTCTGGTGCGCGCCCCCGCTCGGCTTCGCGGTGGGCGTGAGCCGGGTCAACGGGCTCACGCACCACCTCGCCTCGCTCCTCGGCTGCCTCCCGCAGGTCTTCCTCTCCTCGCTCCTCGCCCATTTCCTCGAGGGAGCCCTCGAGCGCGACGAGTACTCCGTGGGCTCGCTGCTCACCACGATCACCGTCCTCGCGCTCGTCGTCTTCGGGGCCTTCGTCCTCGGCCGGCGGCTCCTCCGGAAGAAGCCCGCCTGAACCGGCCCGGTCCGGCGCCCTGAAAAGGGCGCGATCGCTTGCCCTCGGCACGTAGATTGACCAAGTTGGGGCCCTAGTCATGACCGACGCACTCGACCGAGAGAAGATCCTCGAAGACTGGAAGCAGAAGGAGGTCCTCGCCGAAAAGATCCTCCCCCTGGCCGGCGCCCTCTACCGCGACTTCGGAGTCAACGTGAACGTCTGCGGGACCTCGCTCCTGCACCGGCGCCCCGTCCAGATCATCGAGGCGCATCGCCGCGCGCGTGAGCTCTGGGGTGAGGAGCTCGACCTCAAGGCCTCGCTCGAGGTGATCGAGACCCTGCTCTCGCTCGAGCCCGGCCCGGCCCGCGTCGACGTGGCCAAGGTCGTCGGTCGCTACCGGGCGGCCGGATCGCCCGGCTCCCTCGCCGAGTACACCAAGAAGGAGCTCGCCGAGCTCGCCGGCCGCGTCTCCACGCTCCGCGACGAGCCGCAGGACGTCGTCCTCTACGGCTTCGGGCGCATCGGGCGCCTCATGGCCCGCGTCCTCATCGACAAGACCGGCGGCGGCGACCGCTGCCGTCTCCGCGGCATCGTGGTCCGCCCCGGCAAGAAGGGCGATCTTCAAAAGCGCGCGAGCCTCCTCCAGTACGACTCGGTCCACGGCGCCTTCCAGGGCACGGTGGAGATCCTCCCGGAGCAGGACGCCCTCGTCATCAACGGCAACCTCGTCCACCTCATCCGCGCCAACGCGCCCGAAGAGGTCGACTACACCGCGTACGGCATCAAGGACGCGATCGTCGTCGACAACACGGGCATCTGGCGTGACCGCGAAGGCCTCGGCCGTCACCTCCAGGCCAAGGGCGTCGCGAGCGTGATCCTCACGGCTCCCGGCAAGGGCGACATCCCCAACATCGTCTTCGGCGTGAACCACGAGACGCTCGATCCCAACGAGCGCATCGTCTCGGCGGCGAGCTGCACGACCAACGCCATCGTCCCCGTGCTCAAGACCATCCACGACACCTTCGGGATCGTCAGCGGTCACATGGAGACGATCCACGCCTACACCAACGACCAGAACCTCATCGACAACTTCCACAAGAAGCACCGTCGAGGTCGCGCCGCGGCGCTCAACATGGTCATCACGGAGACGGGCGCGGCCGAGGCGGTGGCCAAGACGCTCCCCGAGCTCACGGGCAAGCTCACGGGCAACGCCATCCGCGTGCCCACGCCCAACGTCTCGCTCGCCGTCCTCACGCTCAACCTCGGGCGTGAGACGAGCGTCGAGGAGATCAACGATCACCTCCGCCGCATGGCGATCGACTCGCCGCTCCAGTCGCAGATCGAGTTCGCCACGGCCGACGACATCGTCTCGAGCGACCTCGTGGGCAACCCGCACGCCTCGATCGTCGACGCCAACGCCACCATCGTGAGCGGGAGCCGCGCGACGATCTACACCTGGTACGACAACGAGTTCGGCTACACGTGCCAGGTCATGCGGCTGCTCCAGCACATGTCCAACACCAACCCGCCGAACGTGCCGCGCTGATCCTCCGCCGCCGGGCGCCCGCGCGCTCCCGGCGGCGATCGCGCCTCGTCTACCGCCCACGTTCGACGCAGACACGTCGCGCGAGGGTGGTATGCTGCGCCCATGGCTTGTTTGAGGTGGACGATCCGATCGGGGCGGCCGAGCGTCTTCCCCATCACCAAACGGATCACGTCCATCGGCCGGAGTCCGGCGAACGATCTCGTCCTCGACGGCGACGGCCTCATCGACGCGCACGCGCAGGTCGTCTTCGACGGCCGTGAATTCCTCCTGAGCGAGCTCGACGCGGGCGGCGCGATCGAGATCAACGGCAAGAAGAAGCGCCGCGCGCGCCTCCAGCACGGCGATCGGGTCCGCCTCGGCGAGGTCGAGCTCCAGTTCTCGCTGCTCAGCGATCCCAGCACCTCGATCGCCGAGCCAGCCACCGAGCAATACGAGCTCACCGGCATGCGCCGGCTCGCGGAGTTCAACCGCAAGCTCGCCGAGCTCGAGAACGTGCGGCAGGAGCTCGACGCCTTCCTCGGCGCCATCCTCGACGTCACGGGCGCGCAGAAGGGGATGCTC
>JAAYBZ010000184.1 GCA_012744445.1 Myxococcales bacterium
AGGCGCGCGCGATCTCGGCGCCCGAGAGCGCGCGTCGCACGCTCTCCTCGGTGACGGGGATCTCGTCCTCGCCCTGCACGGGTGGGTGATCGGGCGGGAGGACGGGGGCTTCGCGCGCGTCGCGGGCGCGTTGGATGACCTCGGCGGGGCCGGAGGGGGCGCGCTCCTGCGCCTCGACATGGGCCGCGACGAAGAGGAGGAGGGCCGCGGAGACGACGACGCGCTTCATCGCTTCTCTCCTCGCACGAGGGCCTCGATCGCGTCGCGCTTGCGTTCCACGCGCTCGTCGATCGCGCGGAGCACGTCGCGGAGCTCGGCGCGGATGGCCTCCTCGAGGCCCGCGAAGTCTTCGTCGTCCATCTTCTTCGCGTCGTGGTCCTGCCGGAGGTCGCGCAGGCTCTCGAGCAGCGCGCGCTTCCGATCGAGGAGCTCGCTGCGCTTCACCGAGCCGTCCTCCTCGAGCCCGTCGCCCACGGCCGCGTGGGTGAGCACGGCGTGGAGGCTCTGGAAGAAGAACACGAGCGCGACGGCGAGTGAGAGGCCGGCGAAGACGATGAAGAAGGTCGGGAGGGTCGCGGTCATTCGTCGTCCTCCAGCGCGGCGAGCTCACGGTCGACGCGGGCGTCGAGATCGTCGTTCGCAGCGGATGCGGGACGCGCCTCGACCGGCGCGGCGCCCTTGCGCTTGAGCCGTCGTCCGACGGCGACCACGGCGAAGATGGCGAGCACGGAGAGCGCCGTCGGCAGCGCCCAGGTGACGCGGTCGAGGCCCTCGTCGGGCGGGACGGCGAGCGCCTTCACGCCGTAGAGCGCGCGGTAGCTCGACACGATGCCCTCGGCGGACTCCCCGACGGCGAGGCGCTCGCGGATCTCGCGGCGCTTGTCGTCGGCCCAACCGCAGACGCAGGTGTCGAGCGGGAGCCGCTCGCACGCGCCGCATTGACAGAGCAGGCGCCCGAAGAGCTCGCGCTCGAAGGGGTCCTCGATGGTCACGCTGCCGGCGTGGAGGCTCGACGAGCCGGAGTCGGCGTGCGCGTGCCCCGCCATGCCGAGCGAGAGCGCGAGGGCGAGGATGGAGGCGAGCGCCGGCCGGAGCGCGCGCGGCTCGAGCGCGCGGCGGGCCGCCTGCTTGGGATCCGGGAGCATCGCGAAGATCGAGCCGAGGAGCGAGAGGATCCCGCCGAGCCAGATCCAGAGCACGAGCGGCCTCACCTTCACCTGGATGATCGCGCGCTTCGTCTCGGGGTCGATGGCCGAGAGGATCACGTAGAGGTCTTCCTTCAATCGGCTGCGGATCGAGACCTCGGTCGTCGGGCTCTCGGGCGCGGCGCGGTAGATGTACTTGGCCGGGCTCACGGTGGCGACCACGCGATCGCCCTCGAGCACCTCGAGATCGGCGAAGACCATGCGCTTCTCGGGATCGAGCTCCATGCGCGGGCCGAGGTAGCGGAGCGTGTGGCTCGAGCCGGCCTGCATCGTGGCGCCGGGCCGGAGCGCGGCCTCGAACTCCTGGTCCCACGCGGCGCCCGCGAAGCCGAGGTACATCAGCGCCACGCCGACGTGCACCACGTATCCGCCGTAGCGACGGCGCGCGCGGAAGCTCACGCGGCCGAGGGCCCGGAGGTAACCCTCGCCCTTGCTCCGCCGACGCGCCGACGCGCCGCGGTGGAACTCCTGGAGGACGCTCGCGATCACGAAGAAGACCGAGAACGTGGTGAGCACGGGCGCGACGCCGAGGAAGCCCGCGAAGACGTCGCCCGCGCGCGTGTCGAAGATGCGGGACACGTCGACGACGGCCGGACGCTCGAGCGCGCCGCCGAAGATCGCGTGGAGGAGGACGACGACGAGGCCGACGGCCGTGGGCATGGCGACGGCGCGGAGCAGGCCCTTGCCGGTCATCTTGCGCCAGGCGATGAGCGGGCCGAGCCCGGCGAGCAGGAGGAGCACGACGCCGAAGGGCGCGACGATCTGGTTGTAGGCCGCGGCGCCCCAGGTGACCTCCTCGCCGCGGAGCCACTCGCTGAGGAGCGGCGAGACCGTGAGGAAGAGGACGATCACCATGATCGCGAGGAGGATCCAGTTGTTGAGGAGGAACGCGAACTCGCGGCTCTTGAGGGAGACGATGTCGCGGCGCCCCTTCAGGTCGGGGAGACGGTAGACGATGAGCGCGAGCGAGACCACGGCGAGGAAGCCGAGGTAGACGAGGAAGTAGTTCCCGATGTCGGAGCGCGCGAAGCTGTGCACGCTCGCGATGAGACCCGAACGCGTGAGGAAGGTGCCGAAGATCGTCATGAAGAAGGTCAGGCACATCAAGAAGACGTTCCAGACCTTCATCATCGCGTAGCGCTCCTGGATGATGGCGGAGTGCAGGTACGCCGTGCCCACGAGCCACGGCATGAAGCTCGCGTTCTCCACGGGATCCCACGCCCAGTAGCCGCCCCAGCCGAGCTCCTCGTACGACCAGAGGCAGCCGAGGAGGAGGCCGAGCGAGAGGAAGGTCCACGAGACCATCACCCACGGCCTGGCGAGGTGGATCCACTCCTCGTTGAGCCGGCCCGTGATGAGCGCCGCGATCACGATCGCGAAGGGCACGCTCCACCCGACGAAGCCCATGTAGAGCGAGGGCGGGTGGATCATCATCCAATAGTTCTGGAGGAGCGGGTTGAGGCCGCTACCGTCGATCGGCGGATCGCCCACGTAGGTCGCGAAGGGGTTCGCCGAGTAGAGCTGGAGGAGGAGGAAGAAGGCGACGATGCTCGAGAGGACCGCGAGGACGATCGGCTGGAGCCGGAGGTGCCGGCCCCCGACCATCCACGTGAACGCGGACGCATAGCCGCAGAGGAGGCAGGTCCACCAGAGGAGCGAGCCGTCCTGTCCGCCCCAGAGCGACGCGAGCAGGTAGTACCAGGGCATCGAGCGGTCGCTGTAGCGCTCGACGTAGATGAGCCGGAAGTCGTGCGTGAGGAAGGCGTACGCGAGGACGCACACGCCCATCGTCACGAGTGCCGAGGTGGCGTAGAGGCCCTTCCGCGCGCCCACCAGGAGGCCGATGCCGCCCCGCACCGACGCGAGCGAGAGCGCGAAGGTGTAGGAGGACGCGACGAGCGCGAGCGCGAGCACCAGTTTTCCGAGGGCCGGAACGTCGAGATGGAGCATGACCTACACTTTTCCCGCGTCGGACGTGCGCGGGCGGGCGCTCCGGGATCGGGCGCGCGTGCTAGGCCGCTTTAACACGCAGACCCCAGGGATGCGAGGTGCATGCCCTGGGGTCGCGGCTCACGAGCGCTCGGCGCGCTCAGTTCTCGTCGAACTCGGCGTCGATGACGTCGTCGTCCTTCTTGGAGGAGCCGCCCGCCGAAGCGCCGGGGGCGCCGGCCGAGGCCTGGTTGTAGGCCTGCTCGGCGATGTCCTTCATCGCGGCCTCGAGGGCCTCCATCCGGGTGCGGATGGCGGCGTCGTCCTGGCGCTCGATGGCCTCGCGGAGGGCCTTGAGCTTCTCGTCGACCTCGATGACCTTGGCCTGGTCGAGCTTGTCGCGGAGCTCGTTCAGGCTCTTCTCCACGCCGTAGCAGAGCTGGTCGGCGCGGTTGCGGATCTCGATCTGCTCGCGACGCTTGCGGTCCTCTTCCTCGTGGGCCTTGGCGTCCTCGACCATGCGCTGGACCTCTTCCTCGGAGAGACCCGAACCGGCGGTGATGGTGATCTTCTGATCCTTGCCGGTCGCCTCGTCGCGCGCGGTGACGTGGAGGATGCCGTTGGCGTCGATGTCGAACGTGACCTTGATCTTGGGCACGCCACGGGGCGCGGGCGGGATGCCCTCGAGGTGGAACCGACCGAGGCTCTTGTTGAAGCGGGCTTCGGCGCGCTCACCCTGGAGGACGTGGATCTCGACCTTCGTCTGGTTGTCGTCGGCGGTCGAGTAGATCTCTTCCTTCTTGGTGGGGATGGTGGTGTTCCGCGGGATCATCACGGTCATCACGCCACCGAGCGTCTCGACGCCGAGGCTGAGCGGCGTGACGTCGAGGAGGACGACGTCCTTGACCTCACCGCTGAGCACGCCCGCCTGGACCGCCGCGCCGAGCGCCACGACCTCGTCGGGGTTCACGCCCTTGTGCGGCTCCTTGCCGAAGAACTTCTTCACCGTCTCCTGGACGAGCGGGATGCGCGTGGAGCCACCGACGAGCACGACCTCGTCGATGTCGGCGGCGGTCTTCTTGGCGTCCGCGAGCGCCTTCTTGCAGGGCTCGAGCGTGCGCTGGATGATCGGCTCGATCATCGCCTCGAGCTTGGCCCGCGTGAGCCGGATGTTCATGTGCTTGGGCCCGGAGGCGTCGGCGGTGAGGAAGGGCAGGTTGACCGTGGTCTCGAACTTGCTCGAGAGCTCGATCTTGGCCTTCTCCGCCGCGTCCTTGAGGCGCTGGAGCACCATCTTGTCGTTCGAGACGTCGACGCCGGTGTCGCGCTTGAACTCGGTGATGAGGTACTCGATGATCTCGTGGTCGACGTCGTCGCCGCCGAGCTGGGTGTCGCCGTTGGTGGAGACGACGTCGACGACGTTGCCACCGACCTCGAGGATGGAGATGTCGAACGTGCCGCCGCCGAAGTCGTAGACGGCGATGACGTGGTCTTCCTTCTTGTCGAGGCCGTAGGCGAGCGCCGCCGCCGTGGGCTCGTTGACGATGCGCTTCACCTCGAGGCCCGCGATGCGGCCGGCGTCCTTGGTGGCCTGGCGCTGCGAGTCGTTGAAGTACGCCGGGACGGTGATCACCGCCTCGGTGACCGGCTCACCCAGGTAGTCCTCGGCCGCCTTCTTGAGCTTGCGGAGCACGTGGGCGCTGACCTCGGGGGCCGCGAGGCTCTTGCCGCCGACGTTGAAGCCGATGTCGCCGTTGGGCCGGCGCTCGAGCTTGTAGGGGACCCGACGGTCGCGTTCGTCGATCTCGTCGAACTTGCGTCCGATGAAGCGCTTCGCCGAGTAGATGGTTCCCTCGGGGTTGGTGATCGACTGCCGCTTCGCGATCTGACCGATGAGGACCTGGCCTTGATCGTCCCACGCGACGACAGACGGGGTCAGGCGATCACCCTCCTCATTGACGATGACCTTGGGTTCTTTGCCCTCCATCACCGCGACGACGCTGTTCGTCGTACCGAGGTCGATGCCGATGATCTTGCCCATGCGTGCGTTCTCCGATGTTGGGTGGCCCCGGGTTCTCGGGGGCGCTTCGTTCGCGCAAACCTAACCACGCGATCCCGTGCGTCAACCGCGGGGCGCCCACCTCGTCGAACCGATCGAACACATTGGAATCGATGGGGATTTCCGCGCCCGCGACCACAGGTTTCAGAAAGAAGTTTGACCCATGGGCCACCTCGGGAATAAGCCCTGGGCGTGGAACCCAGAGCGCGCTCGAGCGCGGACGAGACCCGGCGCGCCGGGCGCGGCTTTCTGACCATCGGGGCGGCGAAGGTCTACTTCATCGTCGCCTCGTTCGTCGTGCAATTCGGGCTGCCGCGGCTCTTCGGCGACGCCGCGGACTTCGGCCTCTACGCCCAGGCGATGGCGGGCGTCGCGATCCTCACCAACGTCCTCATCGCGGCCACCCTCCAGAGCGTCTCCAAATTGGTGAGCGAGGCGCCCCACCGCGCGGAGGCCACGGCGCGCCGCGCGATCCAGCTCCAGGCCGTCGTGGGCGGTGTGCTCGCCGTCGCCCTCGCGGGGCTCGCCGGGCCGCTCGCCGACGCCTCACGCGACCCGGCCCTCGCCCCGCTCATCCGCGCGGCGAGCGTGGTCGTGCTCTCGTACTCGGTCTACGCGGCGCTCGTCGGGCGGCTCAACGGTGAGGAGCGCTTCGCCGAGCAGGCCCGCCTCGACGCCGGGTTCACGACGCTGCGCACCACCGGCATCCTCGCGGGCGCCGCGCTCGGCTTCGGCGCGATCGGCGCCGTCGCGGGCTTCGCGCTCGCCTCCGCGGCGATCCTCACCATCGCGCTCGTCCGCGTCGGCCTCGGCAAGGAGGGCGAGGCGCCCTCGCTCTCGCGCTTCGTGACGTTCATGGCGCCCGTCTGGGTCTACCAGGGCCTGATGAACGGGATGCTCCAGATCGACCTCTGGGTGATGAAGCCCATCCTCGTGGACGCGCTCGCGGCCGTGACGGCGAGCCTCGAGGAGGCGGCGGCGCGCGCGAGTGAGATCGTGGGGCACTACCGCGGCGCGCAGAACTTCGCCTTCGTGCCGTACCAGCTCGTGCTCGCGACGACCTTCATCGTCCTCCCGATGGTGAGCCGGGCGATCGCGTCCGGAGACGAGCCCAAGGCGCGCGCCACGGTGCGGAACGCGCTCCGCTTCTCGCTCCTCGCGGCCGCTTTCTTCGCGGCTCCGCTCGCGGGCACGCGCGACGCCCTGCTCGGCCTGGCCTACCCGGCCGATTACGCGATCGCGTCCGAGGCCTTCCTCCGCCTCGTCGCCGGCGTGGTGCCGTTCACCGTCTTCGTGGTGAGCGCGACCATCCTCAACGGCGCGGGGCTGCCGCGCATCTCGGCGCTGCTCTCGCTGAGCGGCGTGATCCTCGTGGTCGCGCTGAACGGCGCGCTCGTCGCGCGCGCCGGGACCTCGGAGCCAGCCGCGCTCGAGGCCGCCTCCACGGCCACGTCCGTGGGGATGCTCGTGACGTGTGCCCTCTCCGGGGCGGCCACGCAGTACCGCTTCCGGACCTTCGTCGCCCTCGCGACCTTCGTGCGGGCTCTGCTCGCGTCGCTCGGGGCGTACGCGGCCGCGCGAGGGATCGACGTCTTCTTGCACGGGCTCGGCGGAGGCCTCGCCCATCCCTTCACCCGCGCGGCGCTCGGTCTCTCCGGCGGCGCCGCGGCGTTCCTCGTGATCGCGCTGCTGGCCCGCGAGCTCGGCCGGCCCGAGCTCGAGACCTTCCGGCGGATCGTCTCGAAGAAGGGATCGTCCGAGCCCTGAGGCTCAGACGAGCGGCTGGGAATCCTCCCCGGCCGAGGCCCGCGGCGGCGTACGCGAGCCGTGATAGGCCGCGGCGCCGTTGGTGGTCCCCGCCATCCTCGCGACGAGCTCGACCCGCGAGTGGACGCCGAGCTTGGAGAAGATGCGCTTGAGGTAGGTGTTCACGGTGCTCACGGTGAGCCCCGTGCGCCCCGCGATGTCGCGCGTGCTCGCGCCCGACACCAGCAAGGCCACCACGTCGCGCTCGCGCGGCGTGAGCGGCGCGCGGCTGAGCGTCTGCGCGACGTCCTCTCCGCTGCGCCGGCTGCCCTCTTCGGCGAGCCGCTCGGCGTAGTCGAGGCCCCGCGAGAGCATCCGCGCCCCCCACCGCGCGAGCCGCGTCTGCTCTTCGTCGAGCGATTGGCTCGGATCGGCGAGGAAGAGATGCAGCGTGCCGCTCTGCTCCCTCCCCTGACGAAGAGGCAGGCTGAGGCTCGGGATCTGCCCGGCCGGCGGCGGCGGCTCGCTCTCGACGTGCTCGCCGGACGAGTCCTGTTCGAGGCGGAAGGCCGAGGCCCCAACGAGCTTGGCCACCAGCTCGGCCGCGCGCTGCGCATAGCCGCGCACGGGATCGAGATGAAAGAGACCTTCCGCCGCTTCGATGATCGCTTGTTCCGTCACACGTCCCCCCTGGTTCCCCTCGGGTCTCCGTCCTTGGCCCCATCCCCCCCCGAAGTTGGACCTACGGGAACAGAGAATGGAACCTTCATGCTTGGGCCGAAGTCAACCCCCTCGCAGGAATACCGTGGGGAGGATGTAATCTTCCTTGGATTTCCGAGAGTTGCCGCGTGTAGGGGGGCTCGGGTGGGGTCGGAGGGCACGCGATCGGAGGGCTCCCGAACCGGCAAGTGTAGGATAATGTGCGGTTATTTGATTTGGAGCGCTCGCTCTTGATACCGTCCGAATCGATGCAGGCCGCCCGCGAAAAGAATTCGCCGCCCCCGGACGCCACGCTCGAAGCGCTGGGACGGATCCGTCTCTTCGACGGGATCCGCCCCGAAGGCCTCGCCATGCTCGCGAGCATCGGCCACGAGGAGACGCATCGCGTGGGCGAGTACATCTTCCGCGAGGGCGACCCGGGAGGCTCGCTCTACCTCATCCTCGAGGGCGCGGTGCGGATCAGCCGCGAGGTCGGCGGCATGGGCGAGGAAGCGCTCGCCGTCCTCCGCACGGGCGACGCCTTCGGCGAGATGGCGCTGATCGACGCGACGCCCCGGAGCGCGGACGCGAAGGCCCACGAGCGGTGCCGGCTCCTCGTCGTCACGCGCGACGCGCTCGAGGAGGTCCTCTTCCTCCGAAAGGATCTCGCGTACGAGGTCCTCTGGAACTTCGTGAAGATCCTCACGGCGCGACTCCGCGAGACGAACGACAAGATGGCGTTCCTCTCGGCGAGCGGCCGCTTCTGATTCAATCGAAGACGGCGTCCTCGGTGCCGAGGCGCTCGAGCGCGAAGACCTCGACGAGCTCGTCCGCGCGGATGGGCGCGGGCGTCGTGGTGAGGCCGAGCGAGAAGGCGAGCCGTCCGAGGAGCGCCTCCGCCGAGTGGCCCTGCGCCCGGTAGTCGAGCACGCCGATCGAGCCGTGGCTCTTCGCGAGCCGCGTCCCGTCGGGGCCGAGGACGAGCGGGACGTGGAGGTACCCGGGTGGCGTCGCGCCGAGCGCGTGGTGGAGCGAGATCTGCCGCGAGGTGGCGAGGAGGAGGTCGGCGCCGCGGACGACCTCCGTCACGCCCATGTCGAGATCGTCGACGACGACCGCGAAGTGATAGGCGAAGTAGCCGTCGGCCCGCTTCAGGACGAAGTCGCCGCGCACGGCGCCAGGGGCGACCTCGCCGAAGACGGCGTCGGTGAAGCCCGGCGAGGGCTCCTCCATGCGGAGCCGCATCGCGTGGCGCGCCGCGCGATCGACGGCGCGCGCGCGGCAGGCGTTGGGGTAGCGGAGGCCTCCGTCGCCTGCGGGGCCCGGATCCGCCGCCTCGATCTCCTTGCGCGAGCAGGCGCAGGGGTAGACGTGCCCTTCGCGCTCGAGGCGCGCGAGCGTGGCCTCGTAGAGCTCGAGGCGCGCGCTCTGGAAGTACGGGCCCTCGTCGTATTCGAGGCCCAGCCACTCGTGCGCGCGGAGGAAGTCGTCGACCGATCCCTCACGCACCCGCGGCGCGTCGAGGTCCTCGATGCGCATGACGATCCGGCCGCCGCGCGATCGTGCGCGCAGATAGGCGACGAGATGCGTCCGCGCGTGCCCGAGGTGCATCCGCCCAGTGGGCGACGGGGCGTATCGAGTGCGGTACGGCCGAGTCAACGCTTGCGAATTGGCATGGAGGCGGGTCACCTTCCAGCCGCATGCGATTCTCGGACTCGGACCTCGGCGGCTGTTTCCCCACCGGCCGCCACTACCCCGGCATCGCCGACCGGCTCGCCAAGGCGCTGCGCGACGTCTCCGGGCTCTCCCCCGCGTTCGATCCGGGCGCGAGCTGGGTCGACATCCCCTTCGCCGTGATCGACTTCGAGACGACGGGGCGCGATCCCGCGGTCGATCGCGTGGTCGAAGTGGGCATCGTGGGCTTCGACGGCGGCGAGGTGAGCTTCCGCGAAGGCCTCCTCGTCGATCCCGAGCGGCCGATCCCCAAGGAGGCCATCGAGGTGCACGGCATCACCGACGACGAGGTCATGGGCGCGCCGAAATTCGCCGAGCTCCTCCCGCGGCTCCTCGATCGCCTCAGTGGCCGTCTCCCCGTCGCCTACAACGCCACGTTCGACCGCAGCTTCCTCTTCGCCGAGACGCGGCGCGCGCTCGGCGGCTCCCTCCCCGAAGGCATCCCGGCCTTCGAGGAGGCCACCGTCTGGCTCGATCCCCTCGTCTGGGCGCGCGAGCTCCTCGACGACGCGATGAAGGGCAAGAAGACGCTCGGCGAGGTGGCCGCGCACCTCAACGTCCCCCTCGAGAACGCGCACCGCGCGATGGGCGACGCCGAGGCCACGGGCCGCGTGCTCCTCCGGCTCGCGCCCAAGATGCCCTCCACCTACAGCGAGCTCATCCGGCTCCAGCAGCGCTTCTCGGCGATGCAGGAGCAGGCCTTCCGGCGATTCCGACGATGAGCCTCCGCGAACGACTCACGCGCGGGCGACTGCTCGCGCTCTTCCTCACCTTCCTCTTCGCCTTCGCCGTCCTGCCGGAGCTCGTCGTGCGCCTGATGGGCGCGTGGGGCCCGGGCATGGGCGAGGCGCTCGCCACCTTCCGCTCCTTCGCGCCGCTCCTCGCGGCGCTCGCGGTGCAGGGGCCGATCCTCAACCAGCCCGTCATGGAGCCGTTCGGCCTCACGATCCGCCCGGAGCGATCGGTGCTCCTCGCGTGGTCCGCGCCGCTCCTTGCGCTCGTGATCGGCGTGCTCTTTGCCGTGCTCGTCTGGGACCTGCCGCTCATCCTCACCGAGGACGCGCTCGTCGCGGCGAAGCGCGCCCACCTCGAGGGCGAGGCGCTCGAGCGCTTCGAGGCCTCGCTCCGACGCGGTGAGTTCACCAGCCCGCTCTCGCTGGTGACGATGGGGATGACCGGCGGCGTGGTGCTCAACTTCATCCCGGCGCTCGCCGAGGAGGTCGGCTTCCGCGGCTTCCTCTTCCGCGAGTTGCCCGGCGGATTCTGGGCGCGGTCGCTCGCGATCGGCGTGATCTGGGGCATCTTCTTCGCCCCCACGGCCTACCTCATCTCGCTCTTCCCCGGGCACGAGCTCGAAGGCGCGGCCCTCCTCTTCGCGTTCTGCGTGATCGTCTCGCCGGCGCTCACCTACCTCCGCATCGTCACGCGCTCCACCATCGCGGTCGCGATCGCGCGGGCGGGGTTCGCCGCGCTCACGAAGGTCGGCGCGGATCTCACGCTCGGCCTCCCGCCCACGCTCTCGCCGCCCTTCGGCGTCGCGGGGCTCGTCGGGGCGGCGGGGCTCGTCGCGTTGCTCTTCCTCCTCGATCGCCGGGGCGAGGGGCCGCGCGTCTTCGAGGCGAAGGCGCCGAAGCGCGCGTGAGGCTCAGGGCGGCGACCAGTCGATGCCGCCGCTCTGCACGCTCGCCGGGGTCGACGAGGTGGCGCCCGGCGCGACGATCGTGGTGACCGTCGAAGGCGGCGGCGCGGCGCGCCGTGCGGGCGCAGCCTCGACGACGAAGCGCAGCGGCTCGCTCGGCGGCGCGTCCTCGACGACGAGGCGTGCGGCGTGCTCGCCGCGCGTCTCGGCGCGGAAGCTCGCCCGGCCCGTGGTGCCCGCGGCGTCGAGCGCGAGGGGGAGCTCGCGCCGTTCGCCGCCCTCGGAGAGCTCCAGGGCGACCCGCCGCGCGCCGGCGGGCCGATCGAGGACGACCTCGAGCTTTACCTCGCGCCCGACGCGCGGGGACTCGGTGAGGATGAGGACGCGTCCCTTGGGCGGTTTCGCCGCTTCTTCCTCGGCGCGCTTGCGATCGAGGGCGCGCTCGCGGAGGCGCCGCGCCTCGAGCTGCGCCGGCTCGCGCGCGAGGACCTGATCGGTGAGGGCGAGGACGCCGTCCGGGCCGTCGATCCGCCCTTCGTCCTCGGCGAGCTGGGCGCGCTCGAGGAGGACGCTCACGACGTCGCGCGCCTCGTCGCGCGCCCGCATCCGGAAGGCGAAGCCCGTGGTGGCCACCACGGAGAAGCCGAGCGCGAAGGCGGCGATCACGAACGCCTTTCGCGAGGTCGCGCGGCGCTTGGGCGGCGGCTCGATCGCGGCTTCGAGCGAGGCGAGGAAGTCCCCGGCGGTGGCCGGGCGACGCGAAGGGCGCTTGTCGAGCGCGCGCATCACGGCGCGTGCGAGCGCGCGTGGCACGCCGGAGGCCGTGTCGTGGGAGAGCAGATCGGGCGGCGTCTCCTTGGCGTGCGCGACGAGGAGCGCCATCGGCTGGTTCGACTCGAAGGGGAGGCGACCCGAGAGGAGCTGGTAGGTGAGCACGGCCAGCGAGTAGACGTCGCTCCGCGCGTCGGTCGGCTCGCCGCGCGCGCCCTCGGGCGAGATGTACCGCGCCGTGCCGAAGATGAGCCCCGTGCGCGTGGCGAAGGTCTCGTCGTCGTCGAGCACACGCGCGATGCCGAAGTCGAGCACCTTGACGATCTCCTCGCCGCGCTCGTCGCGCGCGAGGAAGACGTTCTCGGGCTTGAGGTCGCGGTGCACGACGCCGCGCGCGTGGGCGGCCTCGACGGCGCGGCAGATCGGGCGGAGGAGCGCGAGCGCCTCGTCGACCGCGAGGGGGATGCCGGGCCGCAGGCGGCGCGCCAGCGTCTCGCCGTGGAGGAGCTCCATGACGAGGTAGGGCGTGCCCTCGTCGGTCGCGCCGAAGTCGAGGACGCGCACGAGGTTCGGGTGGCGGAGCTCGATCGCGAGGCGCGCCTCGCGGCGGAACCTCCGCTTCGCGTCGGGCTGCACCGAGAGCTGGGGGTGGAGGACCTTGAGCGCGACGCCGCGCCCTCGCTCGAGGTCGAGGGCCTCGTAGACCACGCCCATCCCGCCGTGGCCGAGGCGCGCCTCCACGCGGTAACGCCCGTCGAAGACGGTGCCGAGGTGTCGGTCGTCGTCCTCCTCGAGGCGCGCCCCGTCGACCTGGCAGTAGACGGCCTTCTCGTCGTAGCGCGCGCCGCAACGCGGGCAGACGCGCTCCCTCGCGCGGGCGCCAGTCACGACTTCCTCCGATTCAGGCCAACCATCCGACCTCCGACATGCTAACCCACGGACGATGCGGATCGTCGGCGGTCGTCTGGGTGGCCGTGTTCTGCCGGCCGAACCCCCGTCCGGGGTCCGGCCGACGGCCGATCGCGTCCGCGAGGCCCTCGCCTCGGCGCTCGAGGCCCGAGGCGCCTTCCGCGAGGCCCGCGTGCTCGACCTCTTCGCGGGCACCGGCGCGCTCTCCTTCGAGGCCCTCTCCCGAGGCGCGTCCCGCGCGGTGCTCGTGGAGAAGAACCCCAAGGTGAGGCAGGCCCTCACCGAGAACGCGCGCGCCCTCTCCGTCGAGGACGACGTCACCGTCCTGCCCCTCGATCTCTTCTCGGATCGGGCGCGCGTGGTCGAGGCGATCGCGCCTCACGGCCCGTTCGACCTCGTCTTCGCCGATCCGCCTTACGCCGAGTTTTATAAACTCGGCGCGCTCCTCGACGCGATGGCCGAGGCCTCCCTCTTCGGGGAGGACGCGCTCATCGCGCTCGAGGGCCCGGCGAGCCAGCCGGCCCGAGCGACGCTTCGGCTCGCGCCCGTGCGTGTCTATCGGTATGGTGACACGCTCGTCTCTCTGTTCGAACCCACACGACGATGAGATTCCCCCATGGCCACCGCAATCTATCCCGGTAGTTTCGACCCCATCACGAACGGGCACGTCTCGATTTTACGGAGCGGCCTCGTGGCGTTCGACAAGATTACGGTGGCCGTTCTCAACAACGAGAAGAAGAAGCCCCTGTTCACGGTCGAAGAGCGGATGCAGATGATCCGCGAGACCGTCGTGGATCTCGATCTCGACGCGGATCGCGTGGAGGTGGACTGCTTCGAGGGGCTCCTCGTCAACTACGCGAAGGCCAAGAACGTGCGCGTGATACTGCGCGGCCTCCGCGCGGTCGCCGACTTCGAGTACGAGCTCCAGATGGCCAACATGAACCGCCACCTCAACGAGGAGGTGGAGACCGTGTTCATCATGGCCAACGACGCGTACTTCTACGTGGCCTCGGGCCTCTGCAAGGAGGTCACCAAGCTCGGAGGCGACGTCTCCAAGCTCGTGCCGAGGCCGGTGGCGCCCAAGCTCAAGGCCAAGCTCGGCCTGTAGAACGCCGGCACCACCCAGCCCTCTTCCTCGAGGCGCGCGAGCTCCGGCAGCGCCTCGAGCGAGGCGCGCCCGCGTTGGAGCTCGTGGATCGTGGCGCGCGCCGAGCCGAGCGCGTCGCGCACCCGGAGATACGCCGGGAGGTAGACGGCGTCACGCGCGATCCCGCCGCCGCGATGCACCCGCTCCGCCGTGACGAGCGCGTCCTCGGCGCGGAGCCCGTGCCGCCGATGGAGCACCCGCGCCGTCTCGCCGAAGCTCGCGCCGTCGAAGAACGTCTGCGCGGCGACGTAGCGCGCCGCGAGCGTGCGCATGCGGCCCCCGTCGAGCACGCCCGCGCGCTCTTCGAGCCAGACGGCGAGCCCCTCCTGGTCCTCGAAGGAGCGCGCGGTGCCGATCTGCAGCGGCGCGTGGGGCTGGAGGCGCGCGTTCGCCGCGCTCACCAGGTGACCGAAGACCTCGTGCACCGCGAGGCGGAGCCCCTCCCGCGTGCCGAAGCGCACGTCGGCGAGGTAGACCGTGCGCTCGCCCGCGGCCGCCTTCGAGAGGAGCTGCGGGTGGACGCAGACCTCGACCGGGAGCCCCGCGGAGGCGGCGAGCTCGCGCACGATGCGCTCGACGCTCCGGCCACCGCCGGCCTCGCGCGCGGGGAGGGCGGGCGGCTCGGGCTGCGGATCCACCTGCGCGAGCACGGTGGTGGCGAACGTGCCGATGCAGACCCCCTCGGACGTCGTCGGCTCGCTCCCCCAGCGTCGGCGCGAGAGCGGTCGGAGCCGCTTCGGCTGCCCGACGACCTCGAGCATCCCGAGCTCGAGCTCGAGCTCGTCGAAGCGCGCCGCGAGGAGCGACTCGAAGGGCGTCCCCCACGAGAGCGCGCGCGCCCGTTCGAGCGCGCGGAACGCCTCGCGCAGGTTGGGCACCGGCCCGATGGTGGGCGGGGGCTCGGGGAGCTCGCCCCGGAGGAGGCGCGCGCGATTGCGCTCCATGCGCGCGGCCGAGCGCGGCGCCGTGAGGAGCGGGAGCTTGTTCACCTCCGATCGGAGGACGAGCAAGAGCGCGTCGAGCTCTCGGAGGCGCGCGCGTGTCGGATCTCGCTTCTCGGACATCGGCTCGGGGGCGCAGCCTATCAGGTCGCGCCGCGATGTCCTGCCGAGCGCGGCGCTTCGATCACGCCGAGCGGACGCAGTCCCGCCCGCTGCGCTTGGCACGGTAGAGCGCGCCGTCGGCGGCCGTGACGAGGGCCTGCGGGTCGTAGAAGCGGGTCTCCCCCGTGTGCACCGCGACGCCGAAGCTGGCCGTCACCGTAAGCGTCCGCTCCTTGAACTGAGGCGGCTTCTCACGGATGAGGCGCCGGAGTCGCTCGGCCAGCTGCATCGCCTGCTCGAGATCGATGCCACGCGCGAGGACGGCGATCTCCTCTCCGCCGTAGCGCGCGGGGATGTCCTCGCGCCGCGCCGAGTCGCGGATGAGCTGTCCCACGTGGCGGAGGACTTCGTCCCCGGCCGGGTGGCCGTAGACGTCGTTGACCTGCTTGAAGTGGTCGATGTCGAGCATGATGAGCGCGAGCGGTAGCCCATGTCGCCACGCCGAGCCGTGCTCCGCCTCGAGCCGCTCGTCGAAGAAGCTGCGGTTGTAGAGACCCGTGAGCCGATCGCGGACGGCGCGCTCGTAGAGCTTGCGCGAGACGAGGGCGTCGTCGGGGCCGCCGATGCCCACGCGGATCACGCCCCTCCGTCCGATCTGGATGCGGTCGCCGTCGCTGAGCTCGCGCGGAACGGTGACGGGCACCCCATTCACGAAGGTGCCGTTGGTGCTGTTCATGTCACGGACGTAGAACCGCCCGTTGGCGCGCTCGATCTGGGCGTGCACGTAGGAGACGCACGGGTCGTCGAAGCGGAGCTCGCAGGGCTCACCCCGCCCGAGCACGACGGGGACGCGGCCGAGCGAGACGACCGTGCCGACGGCGCCCCCGCCGATGATCGTGAGCGTGCAGTGGCTCCGATCGCGCGAGGTCTCACGCGGCGCGTTGCGGTCCCCGAGATCGACGGTCCGAGGCGTCTCGATCCTCGTCCTCGGAAGGGCCTGTGAGGGCTCGACGGCCGCGCGTTCTCCCATGCGTTCCTCCCCGTCCCGCACTTCGGGACTCCCTGCCCCGGAAGTACGACGGCGCGCGCGTCCCTTTGAGCCTCGAGGCGCTCAGGCGCCGAAATCGAAGCGGGCGCCGGCCGCCGCGCGGATGGCCTCGGTGAGGAGGCGTCGGTGGGCCTCCGCCATCTCCCCCTCGAGCGCATGACCGACCTCGGGCACGACCGTGAGCGTGGACACGAAGCCGGCGGCGCGGAGTCGGTCGCGCGCCTCGGCGGCCGGGCCGGGTACCACGATGGAGTCGGCCGCCCCATGGAGCGCGTGCACCGTGGGAAGACGGGCGCCGAGGAGGCGCGCCTCGTCGACGTCGACCACGAGGTGCGAGGCGATCGGCAAGACGGTGCCGACGGCTTCGGGGTGCCGCACGGCCATCGCGAGCGCGACCATGCCGCCCTGGCTGAAGCCGGTGACGATGGGCTCGCCCACGCTCTTCCGGAGCGTGCGGAAATGGCGGAGGACCTCGACGAGGCGGTCGGCGCTCGCCGAGATCTCGTCCTCGAGCTGCGCGGCCTTGCCGCTGCGCACGCTGAGCTTGGCCCAGGCGCGGCCCTTGCCCACCTTGAGGGGGCCGCGCGGCACGATGAGGCGGTAGGGAGCCTCGACGTTGGCATAGCTGCCGCTCGGGAGCTGCCAATCGCTCGCGCGGCCGTGGAGGCGCATGACGAGGGGGAGGCGCGCGTCGAAGTCGACGCGCCCGAGCACGATCTCGAGCACCTCGATGCCGTTCACCCGATGCTCACGCACCTGGATGCCGCGCGCGAGGAGCTCCTCGGGCGGATCGAAGAGATCGGCCGCGCCGGCGGACGGCCCGGGTCGAACCCCGAAGAGAACGAACAACGCGAGGGCCCGCGCCCATCGCGAGAGATTGGTCCACTTCTTCGTGCGCACGTCCGACTTCAACGTTCCTCCATCTTAGAACGAACGACCCATCGAAATGATTCCTCGAGTTGGAACGTTTCGAATTTCGTCGCTCCGCGCCTGGTGTGCGGGGCCGCCGTCCGTCCTGCTAAGCTGACCGGAGTTGGGGGGGGAATGTCCGACGCAATCTCGAGAATCGCTGCCCTGCAGGACTTCGATCGGTACCGCGAGCTCACCTGGGAGGGCTCGTTCGAAGACTACCTGTCGATCGTGAAGCAACGCCCCGAGGTGACGCGCAACGCGTTCCAGCGGCTCTACGACATGGTCGTCTCGTTCGGCGAAGAAGAGTACATCGACAACAA
>JAAYBZ010000023.1 GCA_012744445.1 Myxococcales bacterium
TCGCGCGTGTAGAGCGCGCTCGAGCCCGCGAGCCACGGGTGCGAGGGTTGGCTCACCACCGCGTCGAGCGCGCCCGCGGGCAGGAGCTTGAGCCGCGCGCGGGCGTCGTCGACGATGAGCTCGGCGCGCGGATCGTCGAGCGGGAAGGGCGTCTCCCGCGCGGCCTTCCGGTTGCGCTCCTCGTGCATCGTCCGCGCCGCTTCGACGACGGCGCCCTCGAGCTCGACGACGTAGACCTTCTCGAAGTCACCGGCGAGCATCGTCGTCACGGTGTGCCCGCCGCCGAGGCCGATCACCATGGCCGTCTCGGTCTTCTCGGCGAGGGTCGTCGGGAGCGCGCCGAGGAGCGCCACCTCGCGGCCGAAGCCGGGGAACTCGAGGTCCATGCCCGACTCGGGGCGGCCGTCGTTGAAGAGGCGCAGGGTCTCGCCGCGGCGGAGGACCGAGACCGTGGTGTTGCGCCCCTCGCGGAGGTAGACGGGCTCGTCGACGTAGGCGCGCGGGCCATCGAGGACCGTGCTCGCGACGTCGTGCCAGGCGTCGAGGAGGAAGGGCAGCCGCAGATCGGGCCGGACGACGAAGACGGAGAGCAGCGCGAGCGCGGCGGTGGCGAACGCCAGGCTGCGCGCGCGGAGGCTCATCGCCTCACCTCGCAGCGCGACGACGAGCGCCACGACGAGGTGGAGGCAGGCCACGCCGAGCAAGGTGTTCCGCACGCCGCCCCACGGGTGGAGCGGCACGAGGACGAAGCCCGCGGCGAGCGAGCCCACGAGCCCGCCGAGCGTGTTCGCGCCGAGGAGCCCGCCCGTGCGGCTCCCGGGATCGCCCGCCTCGGCCATGCGGAAGAGGATGGGCAGCGAGGCGCCGAGGCAGGTCGCGAGCGGCAGGAGGAGCGCGAAGGAGACGAGGAGGAGGGACCAGGGCTCGTGCGGGATGAGGTTGCGCTGGCCCACCACGAGCGGGACGAGGCGCGTGAGCTGGGGGACCGCGGCGATCGAGACCAGCGTGAACACGCCGGCGAAGAGCTGGGCCGAGAAGAGCGCCGTCGCCGGTTTGGTCGATCGGAGGGCGCGTGCGGCGAGGAAGCCTCCGAGCACCAGCCCGGAGAGGAAGGCCACGAGCATCGAGGCGAAGGCCTGCGTCGTGCCCTGGACGACGATGCGGAGCACGCGCGTCCAGAGCACCTCGCCGGCGAGCGAGGCCATCCCCGTGGTGGCCGCGAGCGCGAGGAAGAACGGAGGCGAACGGGTGGGCCGGACCTCGGCCGCGCGTGGCGCGTCGGCGGGCTCGAGGCGCGCGGCGAGGACGAGCACGGCCGCGAGCACGCTCATCGCGGCGGCGACGACGAGGGCGACCGTGTTCCCGTATCGCGGCAGGAGCACGAAGCCCGTCGTGCCCGCGCCGAGGATCGCGCCGGCCGTGTTTGCGAGGTAGAGGCGCGTGGCGATCGAGGGCCACGTGGTCCCCTCCGGCGGCCGCGCGCGCATGAGGACGGGGAGCGTCGCGCCCATCGCGATCGTGGGCGGGAGGAGGATGCACGTGGCGAGCGCCAGGCGGACGAGGCTGAGGCCCGCGTAGTCGAGGCCGCCGCCCACGAAGGCGTAGAGCGCGTGGACGCGGGGGAGGAGCAGGAGCGTGAGCAGGGCCCATCCACCGATGAAGAGCTCGAGGAGCGCGTAGGCGCGGCCCGGCGAGGTGATGCGCCGCGAGAGCCGTCCGCCGAAGAACGAGCCGAGCGCCATGCCCAGGAAGAACGCGCCGAGCACCGTGGCGATGGCTTGATCGCCCACGCCGAAGACGCGGTGGAGCATCCGCGCCCAGACGCTCTGGTAGACCAGGGCCGCGGCGCCGCTGACCACGAGCGCCGAGGCGGAGATGCCCATCGCGTTCGACGGCTTCACGTGGCGACCATGGACCGGCCGCAATTGGCGTGTCAATCGTCGCCGCGCGCCCGGCGGAAAAGACGCGGGAGATGGGCGCCGAGCGTCACGCCGCGCGCCACCACGTAGAGCACGAAGGCGATCCAAAGACCGTCGACGCCGAGCAGGGGGACGAGGAGGAGCGAGGCCACGAAGAAGAGCGAGAACGAGAGGATCGCCGTGTCTCGCATGGGCTTCGTCTCGGTGGCGCCGATGAACGCGCCGTCGAGCTGGAAGGCGACGAACGAGACGAGGATGTAGACCGCCGCGTAAGGAAGCCTCCGCATCGCCTCGGCGCGGACCTCCGCGTTGGTGGTGAGCGCGTCGAAGAGGGCCGGCCCCGCGAAGAACGCGACGAGCGAGAGTGCGATCGCCGTCACGGCTGCGAGCTCGGTGGAGCGGCGCAGGGCGCTCGCGAAGCGCGCGTGATCGCGGGCGCCGATGGCCTGGCCCACGAGCGCCTCGACCACGAAGGCGTAGCCGTCGAGGAAGAACGCGGAGAACGAGATGATCTGCAAGAGGATGTGGTTCGCCGCGAGCGGCACGTCCCCGAAGCTCGCGCTCTCGCGGGTGAACCACGCAAAGCCCGCCAAGAGGACGAGCGTGCGGATCATGATGTCGGTGTTGGCGCGGAAGGTCGCGATCCACCGGGCGCGATCGAAGACGACGCGCGCGTCGAGGCGCACCGCGGCCTTTGGGAGCAGGGATCGCATGGCGAAGAGGCCGAGCCCGAGCACGATCCACTCCGATACCACCGTGCCGAGCGCCACGCCCCGGACGCCGAGCCCGAGGCCGAGGACGAAGGCCACGTTGAGCGCGGCGTTGAGCCCGTTGAGAACGAGCTGGAGGATCATGAGCGCGCGTGTCCGACCGAGGCCCACGAGCGCGCCGAAGATGGCGAAGGTCGCGAGCGTCGCGGGGGCGCCCCAGATGCGCACGCGGAAGTAGGCCGAGGTGTCGCGGTGCACGGCCTCGCTCGCCTCGAGGAGGTGGAGCGCCACGCGCTCGATGGGCCACTGCAAGGCGAAGAGGACGACCCCGATGGCGAGCCCCGCGAGGAGCGCCCGCACGAAGGTCGCACGGACCTCGAGGGCGTCGCCGGCTCCCGCGGCGCGCGCGGTGAAGCCGCTCGTCCCCATCCGGAGGAACCCGAAACCCCAGTAGACGAAGTTGAAGACGAGCGCGCCGAGGGCGATGGCGCCGAGCTCCTCCGCCTTGCCGCTCCGCCCGATGACCGCGGTGTCGACCAGGCCGAGGAGGGGGACGGCGGAATTGGCCACCGTCACCGGGACGGCGAGGGCGAGGATGGACCTGCGGGTCGGAGAGCCCATGGTCCGCGTGGGTTACCCCAAAGGAGGCCTGGCCGCCCGGAGAGTCTCTGCTAATGGAGCGCCGTGAACGCCACCCCGCCCCCGATTCGCTACGGCGAGATCGCGCCTCGCGCGCCCGAGGGCGCGATCGATCTGAACGCCCTCCTCCCGTTCGACGGACCTCTCGAGCTCGACATCGGCTTCGGCCGCGGGCGCTCGATCTTCGAGCGCGCCGCCGTGGCGCCCGAGAGCCGAATCCTGGGCGTCGAGATCAAGTCCAAGTGGGCCTTCAAGGTCGAGGAGAAGCGGAAGCGCCTCGGCCTCGAGCGCGTGCGCATCTTCGCCGACGACGTACGGGAGCTCCTCCCGCGCTGCGGCCCCGAGGGCGCCGTGACGCGCGCCTTCGTCCACTTCCCGGATCCCTGGTGGAAGCACCGCCACGCGCGCCGCTTCGTGGTGGCCGAGCCCTTCCTCGACGCGATGGCCTTCCTCCTCTGCGACGGGGGAGAGCTCTTCGTGCAGACCGACGTCGAGGATCGCGCGATCCGCTACCGCGATCTCATCGCTGGGCACCCGGCCTTCGATCTCGCCACCGAGACGGGCTTCATCGACTCGAACCCCTACGGCGCGCGATCGAACCGCGAGCACCGCGCGGACGAAGACGGGCTCCCCGTCCACCGCGTGCTCGCGCGTCGTCGTCCGCGCTGATCAGAGTCCGCAACGAGCGCGGGTCGCCTCGCGGAGGCGCGCTTGACGCTCGGCGAGCACCGCGGGCGGGATGTCGCCGGGCGCGGCTTCTTCGTCGGGGCCGGCGCCGTCGCGCGGGCTGAAGAAGTAGCGGGGATCCTCGACGAAGTCGTAGAGCTCCTCGCCGGCCTCGAGGAGGCGGCAGTTCTCCGCGAGGAAGCGCTCGACGATGCGGGGGAAGGCCTCGATGGTGTGGCGGTAGGTGTCGTGGAGGAGCACGATGCCGCCCTGGTGGCCGTCCTCGCGCTTCCTTCGCTCGAAGACGCGGAAGAGGGTGTTCTCCACGAGGCTCGCCGTGTCGACCTGGAAGTCGCCGGCGCCGATGTTCCAGAGCACCATCGTATAGCCCCGCTCCTTCACGAAGCGGTCGAGGCGCTCGCTGCGGATGCCGCCGGGCGGGCGGAAGAGCACGGGGTAGACCCCCGTCACGTCCTCGATGAAGCGCGCCGTGCCGTCGATCTCCTCGAGGAGTCGGGCCTCCGACGCCTTGCCGAGGCGCGGGTGGTTCATCGTGTGGTTCCCGATGGTGTGCCCGCGGCGCACGATCTCCCGCGCGAGCTCGCGGTGACGCCGCCCCCAGGGCGTGCGCTCGGCCATGCGGTTCGTCGTGAGGAAGAAAACGGCCTTGATCCCGTAGCGGTCGAGCTGATCGAGCAGGATGGGCGTGTTGTTCTCGTCCGGGCCGTCGTCGAACGTGAAGAGGATCATCCGGCGCGAGGTGGCGCCCGTCATGATCTTCCCGTCGGTGAAGTCGAAGGGCTCGAGCTCGGGCGTCGCCGGGTGGATCGGCTGCGGGATCGCGTATCGCTCCTTGGGGTGGAGCCTCGGCGCCGGCGCGAGGTGGATCTCGGAGGCGGCCGACGCGGTCGAGTGGAGGCTCCCTGCGGGCGGGACGAATTGCGCAGCCACCCCGCCGAGGGCGAACGCCGAAGCACAGAGAAGGCCTTTCTTGGCGCGATCCATGAGTCGGGAAACAGACGACATTGGAGGGAGAATACCTACATCACCCTTCGCGCCGAAATTTTCGTCGGACCGCGCGGAACCCTCGTTTCTGCGTGAAGCTTCCGCCGCGCCCGGCGTTCATCACCCTTGATGCGTGCATTTCGTTCAGGTAATGGCCTTCCACACCGAGGGAGAGCCGAGTGATCGAGGTATCCGGACTGACCAAACGCTACGGGTCGCGCGAAGCCGTGAGCGATATCTCGTTTCGCGTCGACAAAGGCGAAATCGTTGGCTTCTTGGGGCCGAACGGCGCCGGCAAGAGCACCACGCTGCGGATGATCACGGGCTTCCTCGCCCCGACCTCCGGCAGCGTCCGCATCGACGGCATCGAGGTGGGCGAGAACCCCATCGAGGCGCGGCGCCGCTTCGGCTACATGCCGGAGA
>JAAYBZ010000185.1 GCA_012744445.1 Myxococcales bacterium
CCGATGAACGCGGCCTTGCCGCCGAGGGAGGCGACGCCGGCCATGGTGTTGCCCGCCGAGCCGCCCGAGCGGACGAGGGCCTTCCCGTCGATCTTCTGCGTGAGCGCCTCGGCGCGCTCGGCGTCGATCAGCGCCATGGTGCCCTTGACGAGGGCGAGCTCTTCGATGAGCGACTCGTCGACCTGGGCGAGCACGTCCACGATGGCGTTGCCGAGCCCGAGCACGTCGAAGCGGTGGTTCGTCATGCGCGGAGGGTGTGCGCTTTCCGACGCGGAATCAATCCTTCAGACGGAGAAGCCGCCGTCGACCGCGATGGCCTGACCGGTGACGTAGCTCGCCTTCGTGGAGGCGAGGAAGACGACCACGTCGACCACCTCGCGCACCTCGCCGAAGCGACGGAGGGCGATGTTCCGCCTCGCCGCGTCGAGGTAGCGCTCGTCGAGCTCGCCGCGGGCGACGAGCTCCCGGAACATCCCGGCCTCGACGATGCCCACCCGCACCGCGTTGGCGCGCACGCCGAAGCGGCCCTCTTCGCGCGCCACGGCGCGGACGAGCGCCTCGGCCGCCCCCTTCGGCGCGACGGAGAGCACGTCGCCCTGCGGATGACGCGCGAGCCCCGCGGAGCTCAGGAGGACGATGGAGCCGCGGCTCTCGCGGAGCGCGGGCAGGCTCGCGCGGACCACGCGGAAGAAGCCGTTCGCGTCGGCGTCCATGGTCGCGACCCAGTCTTCTTCGCGCGTCTCGCTCACGTAGGGCTGGTCGATCTTGGAGCCGGCCGCGTGGACCACGGTGTGGATGACGCCGAAGCGCTCGCGCACGGCGGCGACGAGCGCCTCGACGGAGTCGCCGCGCGCGAGGTCCACGGCGAAGGCCGCGGCACTTCCGCCGCGCGCCTCGATCTCGCGCGCGAGCGTCTCGGCGGCTTCGGGGCGCGTGCGGTAGGTGAGGGCGACGGGGCTCCCGGCGGCCGCGAGCCCTTCGGCGATGGCGCGCCCGATGCCCCCGCTGCCGCCGACGACGAGCGCGGCGCCGTGACCGAGCTCGCTCACCTCAGACCATCTCCCGGAGCACGAACTTGGTCACCTTTCCCGTCGCGTTGCGGGGGAGGGCGTCGACGACCTTCACGCGCCGGGGGACCTTGTAGTTCGCGAGGCGCGCCTTGCAGAACTCGAGGATCGAGGCCTCGTCGATCGTCTCGCCCGCGCGCGGGACCAAGAAGGCCATGCCCACCTCGCCGAGCCGCTCGTCGGGGATGCCGATGACGGCCGCCTCGGCGACCTGCGGGTGGAGGAGGAGCGTGTTCTCGATCTCGGCCGGGTACGCGTTGAACCCGCCGACGATGAACATGTCCTTGATGCGATCGGTGATGCGGATGTAGCCGCGCTCGTCGAGCGTGCCGACGTCGCCGGTGTGGAGCCAACCCTCCGCGTCGATCGCCTCGGCCGTGGCCTCGGGGGCCTCGAAGTAGCCCTTCATCACGTTGAAGCCGCGCACCACGATCTCGCCCGGCGTGTTGGGCGGGAGCGCGTTGCCCTCGGGGTCGTGGATCTCCACCTCGACGCCCGGGATGGCGCGGCCCGAGGTCTGCGCGATGGTCTCGGGATCGTCGTCGTAGCGGCACATCGTGACGACGCCGGTGCTCTCGGTGAGGCCGTAACCCGTGATCACGGTCTCGAAGCCGAGCTTCTCGCGCATGTCGACGACGAGCTGCACGGGGATGCTCGCGGCGCCGGTGACGGCGAGGCGGAGCGTCGAGAGGTCGTAGTCCTCGTAATCCGGCCGGAGGAGGATGCTCTGGTAGAGCGCCGGCGGCCCGGGCATCACGGTGATCCGGTCGCGCGGGATGCGCTCGAGGACGACGCCCGCGTCGAAGACGGCCTCGGGGAGGATCGTGGCGCCCATCATCAGGCAGACGATGAGGCCGCATTTGTATCCGAAGCTGTGGAAGAAGGGCAGGACGACGAGGTAGCGATCGCCCTCGCGGAGCCCGGTGACCTCGGCCCACGCGCCCACCGCGCGGAGGTTCTGCGCGTGCGTGCAGACGACGCCCTTGGGCTGTCCGGTCGTGCCGGAGGTGAAGAGGATGTCGACGGGATCGTCGGGCTGCACCTCGAGGCCGCGCGCCTCGACGGCCTCGCGCGAGACGGCCTTGCCCTCGGCGAGGAAGGCGTCGAACGCGACGGTGCCCTCGGGCGCCTCGCCGCGGAGGATCACGATGCCCTCGAGCGAGGGGAGCGCCTCGCCCGACTCGCGGAGGAGCGAGACGTAGTCGGTGCCGAGGAAGCCCGTCACGGTGAAGAGGAGCCGGGCGCGGCTCTTGCCGAGGATGAACGCCGCCTCGTGCCCGCGATAGCGCGTGTTCATCGGCACGAGGACCGCGCCCACGTGGAGCGCGCCGAGCGCCGCCACGGCCCACTCCCAGACGTTCGGCGCCCAGACGGCCACGCGATCGCCGCGCTGGATGCCCCGGGCGAGGAGCGACGCGCCCACCTCGAGCACGCGCTCGCGGAGCTCACGGTAGGTGAACCGGGTCGCCCCGTCCTCGATCGCCGAGCGCTCGCCGAAGCGCTCGGCCGAGCGAGCGAGCATGCGCGGCACCGTGCCGAACTCGAGATCGCCTCGTTTGCCCTCTTCCTTGCTCATCTGGCTTCTCCCATGCGCGCGCCGGGGCGGATCCGAGGGGCGCGCCGACGCGCGCGAGTAGAACACGTTCTACGGTCGGAAGCAAAGAGGGTTTCCGCGGACGGCGAGGGTGGGCGAGAAATTCGTGACGATGTGGTAGCGTCGCGCCCCGGCGTGCCCGAAACGCCGCGCGATCGAGATGGAAACGACGATGAAAAAAGCGACGCTGTTCTTCGCTGTCTTCGCGGTGCTCGCCGGCTGCTCCGATGACGACCCGAAGCAGGCGATCCCGGAGGACGGACCGAACCCGATCGTCCCCGAGGTCGATCCCTATCCCTTCCCCTCCGACTACTACCTCGTGCCCGACGACTCGACGGCCACCGGGCGGCGCGTCGCGCTCGATCCGGCGACGCTCCCCGCCTCGCTCCCGACGGAGGCCGTGGACGCCGATGGCTTCAGCCGCTTGCCGCTGATCGTCACCTACCTCCCGGGCGGCGTCGATCCCAGCTCGCTCCCGGCGCTCGACGATCACGCGGCGACCGTGGCCGACGACTCGCCCGCCTTCCTCATCGAGGAGGGCACCTTCGCGCGCATCCCCATCCTCGTGGAGACCGACCTCGGCGCCTCGAGCGACGCGCAGCGCGCGCTCATCATCCGTCCCCTCCGCCTCCTCGCGGCCAACAAGGGCTACGTGGTCATCCTCCGCGATTCACTGCGCGATCCGCAGGGCAAGGCGCACACCCCGAGCGAGGCCTTCGTCGCGCTGCGTGACGGCATCCCCACCAAGGATCCCCGGATCGAGCGCCAGCGCGAGTCGTTCGAGCTCGTGAACGCGGCCATCGATTCGCAGGAGCTCGATCCCGAGGAGGTCGTCCTCGCGTGGGCCTTCCACACGCGCTCCGCGTCCGACGTGGAGGACACGCTCCTCGCGCTCCACGACCTCGTCGAAGAGGCCGAGCTCGGCGAGTGGCGCATCGTGGCCGAGGGGCAGGCGTGCAAGGACCTGGGGCATCGCGGGAACCTCGCGGTCGACCGCTCCATCTGCGCCGAGTTCGAGGCGCCCAACTTCATCGATCCGGAGACGGGGCTCATCGCGCGCGACGCGGAGGGTCGGCCGGTCCAGGTGGGCACCCGCACCGTGCCCTTCGCCATCACGATCCCCAAGGAGGTGCAGGGCCCGCGCCCGGTGGTCGTCTACGGCCACGGCTTCTTCGGCTCGTACTTCCAGGGCACCGGAGGCACGATCAACGCGCTGAGCCACACCTATGGCTTCACCACCGTCGCGACCTACATCGGCTTCAGCGAGGACATCATGCCGATCGTCCTCGGCTCGCTCGGCTCGAACCTCGCCAACATCCGCCGCGCGGTGGCGGAGTGTCAGCAGAACATCGCCAACCAGACGGCGCTCGCGCGCCTCGTGCGCGAGGTCTTCCCGACCTCGGAGGAGCTCACCGTCGACGGCGAGGACGGCCCCACGGCCATCGTCGACGATCCGGCCGAGGTCCACTACATGGGCATCAGCAACGGCGGCACCTTCGGCTTCCTCACGGCGGCCACGTCCACCCAGTTCGAGCGCGCGGCGCTCGTCGTCGGCGGCGGCGGCCTCATCCACTTCCTCGAGCGCTCCGTGGTGTGGAACGGCTACTCGGGGCTCTTCAACCTGCTCTACGGCAACCCGCTCTCGCGGCAGTACGTCCTGAGCGTGATGCAGCTCCTCCTCGACCCGGTCGACCCCATCAACTACGCCGATCACCTCGTCCACGATCGCTATCCGGGACGCCGCCCGCTCCGGGCGCTCGCGATCATGGCCTTGTACGACAGCCAGGTGCGGAACCTCGTCTCGGAGTGGGTCGCGCGCTCGGCCGACCTCCCGCTCGTGGTCCCCTCGCCCAAGAACATCTACGGGCTCCGGACGACGAAGGCCGAGCCCCCCGATGGCACCGACGAACTGGGCGCGTTCTTCGTCTACGACGAGCAGGTCGAGCCCACGCCGCTCGGTAACATCCCGCCGGAAGACGACAACGACACGCACGACGTCCACAAACAGCCCCTCGTGCGGCAGCAGCTCGGGGAGTTCCTGATGAACGGCAAGCTCGTGCAGTTCTGCGAGGGCGCCTGCGTCCTCAAGCACCACGACAACCTCTAGAGCGGCTCCCGATTCGAGGAAGGACGCGCCTCCCGTCCCCGTATCCCAGGCGGGCGCCCATCGTGCGCCCTGGGGGGCAGGATGCGCGTTCTCATCGTCGGGGGCGGTTCGGTCGGCGCGACCTTCGGGTATGCGCTGCACCGCGCGGGGGTCGAGGTCGACTATTTCGTGAAGCGCGCGCACGCGAGCGAGTGCGAGCGCGGCTTCCGCGTCTTCCGCATCGATCGCAAGGGTGAGCAGGAGCGGTTCCACGCGCGGCTCGTCCTCACCGAGTGGGAGGACGTCGCGGCCGCCGGCCCCTACGACTTCGTGCTCGTGACCGTGCCGGCCGACGCGCTCCGGGGCGAGTGGTTCGATCAGATGGTCGAGGCCGTGGAGATGGCCCGGATCGTCCTCCTCCAGCGCGGCGTGGGCGACGACGCCTGGGCGGAGGAGCGGGCGCCGCGTGCGCGGATCGACCGCGGCCTCGTCGGCTTCCTCGCCTACGAGGCCCCGCTCGACGGAGAGGCCAGCGTCCGCCTCGGGACGGCATTCTGGACGCCGCCGCTCGGCAAGTCCTTCTTCGAGTCCGCCGAGCCGCACGCGCTCTCGCCCTTGGTCGCTGCGCTCGAGCGGGGAGGGCTCCCCGCGGCCCAGGCGAAGGGCCTCGAGGTCAAGGGCGTCGCTGGCGAGCTCCTCTGCATGACGCTCGTGATGGCGCTCGAGCCGGTGGGCTATCGCATCGACGAGCTCGCGGGCCGGAGGCGCCTCGTCTCCCGCGCCATCGCGGCGACGCGCGAGGCGGCCGAGGTCCTCGCCACGCTCCACGACATCGCCCCGCCCGCCCTCGTCCGCGGGCTCACGCCCACCGCGTTCGTCTTCGGGCTCAAGGCCGCGCGCGTGGTCACGCCCTTCTCCCTCGAGGCCTACCTCCGCGCGCACTTCACCAAGGTGCGGGCGCAGATGGAGCGCAACCGCGAGATGCTCCTCGCCGAGGGGCGGAGGCTCTCCATCCCGACGCCCGCGCTCGAGGAGACCCACCTCTTCCTCGGGCTCCGGCGGCCGAGCGTGCCGGTGGAGGCACCCTCTCCGCCGCTCGCCTGACGCGCCGGCGGCTGATATCCGTCCGAGGTGAACGTCCACATCGAAGGCGCCGACGACGTCGAGCATCTCCGCTCGCCCGCCGCGCTCCGCGTCGCCGAGCTCGCCGCGGAGTCCGAGCTCTTCTTCTTCCACTTCGAGCACCGCCTCGAGCTCCCGCTGCCCGAGTCGCTCGGCGGGATCGAGGAGCCGCGCGGCTTCGAGGCGGGGATCCTCCGCGAGTCCAAGTACCAAGCCTTCCGCCACGACCTCCTCGTGGCGAGCTTCAACCCCACGCATCGCGCCAAGTGGACGGCGCACGAGCTCTGCCACGTGCTCGTGGGCTTCGGTCACCGCTCCGGCGCCACGCCCTTCTTCCACGTGCTCGGGGCCTGGCTCGCCGAGCTCTTGCCGGTGGCCCTCTGGTACTTCTTCGACGAGTCCGGGCTCCGGCGCTGCGCGCGCCACGCCGGGCAGGGGCCGCGCTTCCGCGCGCACTGCGAGGACTGCGAGCGCGAGGCGCGCCGAGGCGCCCTCGAGACGCGCGACGCGAAATTCGTCGAGGAGGGGAGGGCCTTCGTCGATCGCGAGCTCGCGGCCGTCGCGCGCTCCCGGCGGGAGGGGCGCGTGCTCGGTTCGCGCTTCGCCACCATCGACCTCGCGAGCGACGCGGTGGCCTACGTGGCCTCGCATCGCGCGCGCCTCGAGTCCGAGCTCTTCGAGCGCTTCACGAGCGAGCACTTCTCACCGGGCGGTGGGCTCCACGGCGATCTCGACGCGCTCGAGGCCCGCGTCCTCGAGGTGATGGAGGGGATCGTGCGCGGCGCCGCGGTGCGCCCGCTCGCGGGGGGGCGATACGAGCGCGTCGCGCAGGACCTCGCCTACCGACTCCTCCTCGTCCTCGAGGAGACCGAGGGCGACGCCTCCCGCGAGCTCGATCGACTCGTCTCGAGGCTCGCGGGCGATCGCACCGAGGCGAGCGTCGAGCGCGTCGTCGCCGACTACGAGGCGCTCGCCGAGGACTACGTCCTCCCCCCGCCCGAGGACGTCTTCGCCGTGGGGTACGAGCTCCCTCGCGGCTACGGGAGCGCCGTCGCGCAGCTCGTATCGGGCCTCCACTCGGCCTGCCCGCGCGCGCTCGAGGCGCTCGGCGACGACCTCGACGCGGTGGTCGGCGAATTCGCCCGGCGCGATCCCCGGATCCGCCGGCCGCTCGCGCACCGCTTCGCGGAGTTCCTCGCGGGGCGCGAGCCGGCGGCCTCCTTCGCGCGATTCGAGGCGGCCGTGTGCCACGCGCCGCGTCCCTCGCCCGAGCGGCGTGCGTTTGCGATCGCGCCCTCCGACGGGGACGCGCTCGAGCTCGCGCCGGACGCGCACCTCGTCCGCGTCGCGCACGACGTCGAGCACGAGGGCGATCCGGCCGACGCGCCCGACCGCCCGCGGAGCTATCTCGTGCGCGCCGAGGACGAGGGCGAGGTGGGCGTCTACGCCTTGAGCGAACGCCTCGCCGACGCCATCCAGGACCGGGACGTCGCCCCCGTCCCCGCGATCGCCGAGGAGCTCGCCTCGCTCGCCGAGGCGGGGCTCTTCCTGCCCAAGCGCCTCGCGCTCTGACTCACTCTGCCGTTGCCTCGAGGAAGCGCTGGTACTCCGGCGACTCGAGATACTCGGCGTAGAAGGGGTACTCGCGCGGGTCGAGCTTCACGTCGAAGCGCTCGCGCATGAGCAGGAGCGTCTTCGTCGTGTTCTCGAAGTCGCGCTCCATCGCGCTCGCCACGAGGATCGGCCAATAGGCCTCCTCGAGGTCCGGCTCCTTGGAGACCGCCCGCTCGGCCACCTCGCGCGCCTCCGACCAGCGCGTCATCACGGCGAAGAGGTTGGCGCGGATCACGTCGACGAAGGGATCGGCCGGCGCGAGGGCCTCGAAGCGGTCGAGGGCCTCGAGCGACTTCTCGGGCATCCCGTGGAGGACGTAGCCGTCGACGAGCTGGAACTGGGCGGCCGGATCGTCGGGGTGGTTCTCGGCGAGCGCCTCGAGCGCGGCGAAGTGCTCCGCCGGGCCGCCGAGGACGGCGAGCCCCACCCGCATCATGGAGAGGAAGCGCTCCTTCTGGAGCTCCTCGGGGAGCGTCTCGAGCATGTGGAGGGCGTCGTGGCCGTTGCCCTGCGAGGCGAGGCTCTCCACGGCGACGAGCGTCTCCACGTTGTCGGCGAAGAGGCGATCCTTGCCCTCGAGCTTGGTCCGCGACTCCTCCGGGAGCTGCGAGAGGAGGCGGCGACGGAGCACCTCGCTCCAGGTCTCGCCCGACATCAGCCGCCACAGATCGACGGTGCGCGTCTCGTTCCCCTTCTTGTCGAGCAGGAAGCCGAGGTGCTCGAAGCCGCCGTCCTCCTCGAGGATGCGGACCATCTGATAGGTCTCGCCGTCGATCACGCGCGTGCCGAGGCGCCGGACGGAGACCTTGCCGTCCTTGCGCTTCGCGAGCATCGCCGAGAGGCCCTCGGCCTTGGAGTCCGCGCGCGACTCCTCGCCGATCCCGCGGATCGTCTCGCCCTTGGTGGGGAGCCCGCGCGACGCGCGCTTGGCCATGGCGTCCCAGTCGAAGTGCGCGTCGATGGCGTCGACCTCGCCCTTCTGCGCGGCGGAGAGCAGCGAGTCGAAGAACGCGTCGGCCTCGCGCTCGGCCACGGCGGCGACCTTCGCGCGGGCCTCGTCCTTGGAGCCGCCCTTGCAACCGATCGCCGTGCCGGCGAGCAAGACGAGCGCGAACGCGATGGATCTGGACACGGAACTCTCCTTCCCGACGTAGCGGAGCGGCGACTCTAGCAGGTCGCGCCGGGTCCGGAGAGCGTCATCGACGGAGCCGACGTGGACGCCGCGACCACCATGGGCCTCGACGCGCACGCTTGACCGAAAAATGAAACGTGTTCTACTAGCGGCGAGTCTGCCTCCGGCGCCGAAGCGCGGCGCCGAGGATCGAGAGAAAGCGAGCGCCGCATGGGCATCACGCACGTCGTCGAGGACGGCATCGCCGAGGTCGTCGTCAACTATCCGCCGGTGAACGCACTTCCGGTCGCCGG
>JAAYBZ010000186.1 GCA_012744445.1 Myxococcales bacterium
CCTCGAGCACGCCGTGGCGCTTGGCGTAGGCGTCGACGACGGCGACCGGGTTCTCGATGAGGACCGTCGAGCGCGGGATGACGTACTCGTACTTCTTGCCCGCCGCCTGACCGACGAGGATCTCGTTTTCGTAGGTGATGATCGCGTCGCCCACGCCGCGCTCGAAGGTGAGCACCGAGTCGCGGCCGGCGCGGTCCATGATCTTCACGTTGCGGAGGATCTTGGAGAGGAGCTCGACGGCCTTCTCTTCGTCCTGGTGCTCGCGGAGCGCGGCGCCCACGACGGCGAGCACGTTCCACATCGCGCCACCGCTCATGCGCACGTTGGGCGTGAGCACTTCGACGCCATCGCGGGCGAGGTCCTCGAAGTCCCTGATGTTCTTGGGGTTCCCGGGGCGCACGCCGATGACGACGATCGAGCGCGTGACCATCCCCTCGTAGGGACCGCTCTTCCAGTCGTGCTCGATGAGCCCGGCCTTCTGGATGAGCTCGATGTCCGGCGCGAGCGAGAGCGCCGCCACGTCGGCCTCGAAGCCGCCCACGATCGCGCGCGCCTGGGCGCCGCTCGCCATGAACGAGTCGCGGATCGTGAGGGCCCGCTTTCCCTCGCGCGACTTCAGGAAGGCGGGATAGACGGCTTTGCCGTAGGCCTCGCGCGGGATCGAATACGCGCCGAGCGTGAGCACGGCGCCGCCGCTCGGGCTGGCCGTTTCTTCGCTCTTGCACCCTCCGAAGAAAACCGCGAGAAGAAGGAAGACCGACAACCAGGGCGCTCTGAGATTCATCGCAGGGGCCCCTAAGCAGGCCCCGTGCCAACCGAATTCGGACCTATTTCACGGATCGAATTCGACCGCCCCAGCAAATCCGACCGCGTCACCGTGAAATATCACGGTTTTTCCTTCGCCCGTGCGCGGGTTTCTCGAAGCCCCGAGGGGGGAACGCCCAGGTCCCCCGTCGGGGATGGGTGAGGAATGCGCCGCGGGGAAGGCGAAGCAGGCGCTCGCGTCTTGACACGCGCGAGATCTCCACTAGATAAGCGCCCTCGCAATCGCCGGTCACACGGCGGAGGGTCATTAGCTCAGCTGGTAGAGCAGTGGATTCTTAATCCATTGGCCGAAGGTTCGAATCCTTCATGACCCACCCACTTCGCCTCGCCTGTCGGGCGGCGCGACAGCAACGATAGAAGCGCCGACCCACATGTCCGAGTCCCCTCTCCTTGGCGAACTGCCGCCCGCGCTCGCCAAGGCCCTCGCCGATCGCGGCTACGGCGAGCTCACGTCCATCCAGGCGGCCGTGCTCGCGCCCGAGCTCGAAGGCCGCGACCTCCGCATCACTTCTCAGACGGGCTCCGGCAAGACGGTCGCGCTCGGCCTCGTGCTCGCCTCGCTCGTCGAGGGCAAGCGCGGTCCCTCGCGCGTGGCCAAGCCCTCCGTGCTCGTCGTCACGCCCACCCGCGAGCTCGCGCAGCAGGTCGGCCGCGAGCTGACCTGGCTCTTCGCCGAGCTCCGCGCGCGCGTCGTCACCGTCACCGGCGGCACGTCGGTGGTCCTCGATCGCCGCGCGCTCGAGTCCAACCCCTCCGTCGTCGTGGGCACGCCCGGCCGCATCGCCGATCACCTCCGCACGGGGGCGATCGACCTCGGCGCGCTCCGCGCGCTCGCGCTCGACGAGGCCGACGAGATGCTCGACATGGGCTTCCGCGAGGAGCTCGACGCCATCGTCGCCGCCTCGCCGGCCGATCGGCGCACGCACCTCGTCTCGGCCACGTTCTCGGGCGAGGTCCTCGCGCTCGCCGAGCGCCTCCAGAAGGATCCCGTCCACGTCCAGGGGACTCGCCTCGGCGCGGCCAACGCCGACATCGAGCACCGCGCGGTCGTGGTGCGCGCGAGCGACAAGGCCGACGCCCTCGTGAACATCCTCCTCCTCGGCCCGAACGAGCGGACGCTGGTCTTCACGCGCACGCGCGCCGGCGCCGCCCAGGTCTCCGTGGGCCTCAACGAGCTCGGCTTCCACACGCGCGCCCTCCACGGCGAGATGACGCAGCGCGAGCGCAACGAGACGCTCGAGTCGTTCCGCCGCGGTCACACCGCGATCCTCGTCGCGACGGACGTCGCGGCGCGCGGCCTCGACGTCGAAGGCGTGACGCGCGTCGTGCAGTTCGACCTCCCGGAGAACGTCGAGGTCTTCACGCACCGCAGCGGGCGCACCGGCCGCGCGGGGCGTCGCGGCGTGAACTGGACGCTCGTCCCGCAGTCCGCGGAGCGCCGCACCGCGCAGCTCCTCCGCGAGGCCAAGGTCGAGGTGAGCTGGGTCGCCCCGCCCTCGCCCGACGAGATCCACGCCGCCTCCGGCGACATCCTCGTCGGCGAGGTCGAGGAGGCGCTGAACGACGAGGTCGATCCCCGCCTCGCCGAGCTCGCCGATCGGCTGCTCGAAGCGCACGACCCGAAGTCGTTGGTGCTCCACCTCCTCGCCAAGAGCGCCTACGGGCTCCCCTGCGAGCCGCGCCACATCGCGCCCGTCGCCGCCCCGCGCAAGCTCGGGAGCGAACGCGGTCCGCGCGCGACGCGCGAAGATCGCCCGCGCGACGACTCGCGCTACGCCGCCTTCCAGATGAGCTGGGGCCGCCTCCGTGGCGCCGAGACCAAGCGCGTGCTCGCGCTCGTCTGCCGCCGCGGCGGGATCGAGGGGCGTGACGTGGGCCGCATCCAGATCGGCCCGCACTCCTCCCGCGTCGAGGTGATCGAGGAGAAGGCCGCCGCCTTCGAGCGCGCCGCGAGCCGCCCCGATCCGCGCGAGCCGCACATCCGCATCCGCCGCTGGGTCGACAAGGCCCCGCCCGCGCTCGAGCGCACCGCGCCCCGCCACGCGCGCCGCGGCTGATCAACCGCCGCCTAGCGTCCGCGCGATCGCGAAGCGCGCCTGCGCGCCGAGGCTCCGGCATCCGTCCACGATCGACCGATCGAGGAAGGCCGTGGGCACCGCCGCGATCTTCGCGGGTTGTCTCCTCGCGCGCACCGCGCGGCGCGCCCACCCGGCGAGCCAATCCCCGAGCGGATCGGGCGTGAGGTGCGCCCGCACCATGTCGGCGAAGCCGTCGCCCGCCGCCGCCGCGAACGCGAGCGTGTAACGCGCGGCGCGTCCGAGCCCCTGCGCTTCGAGGTGCCGCGCGACCTCGGCCGGCGAGAGCGAGAAGCGCGCGGCGACGCCGGCGAGATCTCCGAGCGCGTCGCGCTGCCGATCGTCGCGGCGATCCTTCACGAAGTGCCCGACGAGGTGCGCGTAGAGGTCGAGCGGATCCATCACGCGCACCTCGACGCCGAAGAGCGCCGCGTCCCGCCGCGCGCGCGCGAAGACCTCGTCCGCGTAGGGGCCGAAGCGCTGGTACGGGTAGAGCGTGTGGTGGAGGTCGACGAGGAGCGCTCCCTCGCGCGGAGGCGCGAGCATATCGGCCGCGAGGCCGCGCCCCACCACGCGATAGCCACGGGCGACGAGCACCTCTCGCGCGCGGGCGGCGTCGCGCCGTGGGACGAGGAGATCGACGTCGGTGATGCGGCGGGCGCGCGGATCTGCGCAGCCGAGCGCGTGGAGGAGCGCGCCCTTCATCGGCGCGACCGCGATCCCGGCCTCGGCGAGATGGCGCGATGCGTCGCGTACGAGCTCGCGCCCTTCGAGCGCGGAGAAGAGGCGCTCTGCTTCGAGATCGTCCACCTTGGCTCTTGCCGCTGCAGAGCCTCGTTGCCATGATTGATTTTCGATGTCCACGGAAAACGGCGCGAACGACGAGGACGCCCGCGTCGACGCGGCTCGGCGTAAGCTCTTGAAGGCCGCCGTCTACGTCGCCCCCGCCGTGGTCAGCGCCGTCGTCGTCGATCGCGCGCACGCGCAGCCCACGCCTTCGTGCACGCCTTCGATCTGCCCGCCGCAAGGTGGGCCGTGCAGCCCGAGCAACTGCGGTCCCAACCGCCCGTGCAATCCCAACCGATGAACGCGCGCTTCGTCCCGCCCGCCTGGCTCTTGTTCGAGAGAGGTGGCGCGCTCGAAGTCCGTGATCTCGAGGCGCGCGCGCCCGCGCTCGCGCTCTCCGGCGCGCTCGCCGCGGCCGCCCTCGAGGGCGATGCCGCGCCGCTCCTCCGCCTCGTGCCCTTCCGTCCCGAGCTCTCGGATTTCGCGCGCGACCTCTCGGCCGCGGCGCCGCGCGCGCTCACGCGCGCCGACGTCCTGCGCGGCGGCGGCTACCGGATGCTCTTCCTCGAGCTCGGCGCGCGCTGCAACGAGCGCTGCGTCCACTGCTACGCCGAGTCGCATCCTTCGCGCGCCGAGGCGCTCACGCTCGACGAGGTCCTCGCCGTGCTCGACGACGCCCACGCGCTCGGCTTCCGCGTCGTGCAGCTCACGGGCGGCGATCCGCTCATCGCGCCCACGCTCCTCCCGGCCGCGCGGCGCGCGCACGCGCTCGGCTTCGAGACGATCGAGATCTACACCAACGGCCTCTCGCTCGATCGCGCGCTGCTCGACGAGCTCCTCCCGCTCCGCCCGAGCTTCGCCTTCTCGTTCTACTCGCACGACGCCGAAATCCACGACGCGATCACGCGCACGCCCGGGAGCCAGGCGCGCACCGCGCGCGCGATCGCGATGACCGTCGACGCCGGCCTCGACGTCCGCGTGAGCCTCATCGCCCTCGAGCTCAACCACGCTTCGCTCGACCGCACGGTCGAGCTCGTCCGCGCGCTCGGCGTCTCGCCCGACGCCATCCGCGTCGACGTCCAGCGCGGCGTGGGGCGCGGCACCTTCGCCGCCGACTCCGACACGTGGACGATGCCCGCCCCCTCCGGGGGCTCGCACCGCCCGCGCGAAGAGATCCGCTTCGGCGGGATGGCCTGCGTCGGCTTCGACGGCCTGGTCTACCCCTGCATCTTCAGCCGGCACCTCCCGCTCGGCGACCTGCGCCGCGAGCGCCTCCGCACCATCCTCGAACGACGCGACGAGGTGGTCGTCCCGGCGCACCTCGAGCCCGCCTCCTTCCGCGAGCGGCTCGCCTGCGGCGACTGCCAGATGCGCGCGGCGCTCCTCACCTCGAGCGGCCCGTGCGTGCCGCTTCGGAGGCCCTCGCCTCGCCCGGAGCCCACGCGATGATCCCCAAGCCTCGCCCCGCCGTCGTCCACGAGCTCCCCGAAACGGGCGAGACCGTGCTCTGCGATCTCGAGGGCGCGCGGCTCGTCGTGTTGAACGCGGTCGGCGCGGCCGTCTGGTCCCTCCTCGACGGGACGCGCTCGATCGACGCGATCGTCGACGTGATCGTCGAGACGCTCGGGGCCGAGCGCGACGTCGTGCGGCGCGACGTCGAGGCCTTCGTGGCGAGCCTCGCCGCGCAAGGGCTCGTCGATCTGCCATGAGCGGCTCGCGCTCCTTCTTCGTCTCGGACGTCGAGGTCGTCGCGCGAGGGCTCCCGGAGGCGATCGCGGAAGGGCTCTCGGCGTGCTTCGGCTCGTGCCGGCGCGCGCCCCTCCCGGCGCGCACGCGCGTGGTCTTCGAGGTCGAGCGCCGCGGCGACGGGTTCCGCGTGATGCGCGACGGCGAGTTCGTCGCGGGGGCCCCCGGCGAGAGCACGCTCCTCCCGGCCCTCGAGCGGGCCCTCTACGACGCGTTTCCCGCGTGGCACCCCCCGCCCCGCGCGATCCTCCACGCCGCGGGCGTGTCGCTCGGCGAGCGCGTCCTCGTCTTCGCGGGCTCCTCGGGCGCGGGCAAGACCGCGTTCGCGCGCGCCTTCCTCGAGCTCGGCGCGGGCTACCTCGGCGACGAGACGATCTTCACCGACGGCGAGCGGCTCTGGGGCTTCCCGCGCGCCCTCCAATTCGACGTGCTCCCCGAGGGCGCGCCGCCCCCGCCCTGGCTCGGCGAGGTGGATCTCCGGAGCTATCGCTTCGAGAGCGACGCGGGGATCTCGGTTCGGCCGCTCCTTCCCCCGCCCGAGGAGGCCATCCGCCCCGGCCCCCATCCGGCGTCGAGCGCGCGCGTGATCCTCCTCGAGCGGGGCGAGCGCGACACCGTCGAGCCGGCCTCGGCGATCGACGCCCTCCGCGTGCTCACCACGGAGGCGTTCGGCCGCGTGGAGACCGATCTCGGCCCGCTCCTCCGCGCGCCGCTCCGCGTGAGATGGAACGATCCGCGCGCCGCCGCGGAGCGCCTCCTTCGACACCTCCCCTGAGGGGCCGCACGAATTTGGTGGACGAACGGCTCGCTTTTTGCGGAAGAATGCGCAAGATAACCGCTTGCGGGACTCGTGCTGCCATGGGACGCGCCCTCGCACACCGTCGGCGAAGGCTTCTGCTCCCTTACGGTTCTGCATATCATCCCGCCCGAGCGGAACGAACGCTCCAAGGAGGAACGGCGTGGCCAACCAGGGAACGATTCTGAAGTACGTCTACGAACTCGAGCGCAAGCGCGGCGGTGACCTCTGGTTCACCCAGCCGATGGGCGGCGGACGCGTCAAGACGTACACGTTCGGGGAGGCCATCGAAGAGGCCCGTCGCGTCGCCGCGTTCCTCGACGAGATGAACCTCGAGAAGGGGAGCAAGATCATCCTCTGCTCGAAGAACACCGCCTGGTGGATCATCGCCGACCTCGCCATCTGGATGGCCGGCCACGTCACCGTCCCGATCTACCCGACCCTCACCGACGCGACGGTCCGCTACATCGTCGACCACTCGGAGGCCAAGCTCGCGTTCATCGGCAAGCTCGACGACTGGGCGATGATGGCCGACGGCTTCCCGCCCGAGCTCCGCAAGGTGGAGATGCCCCTCGGCCCGGGCATCGGCGCCGAGAAGTGGGAGGACATCGTCAAGCGCTTCGCGCCGCTCCCCGGCACGCCCGACCGCGACCCCGAGGAGCTCGGCACCATCGTCTACACCTCGGGCACCACCGGGAAGCCCAAGGGCGTGATGCTCAGCTTCAAGGCGATGCTCGCGAGCGCCGAGGGCTTCGCAGACGCCATCGGCGTCACGCGCAACGACCGCATGCTCTCCTACCTCCCGCTCGCGCACGTCTTCGAGCGCGCCTGCGTGGAGTGCACGGGCATCGTCGGCGGCTGCCAGATCTTCTTCGCCGAGTCGCTCGACACCTTCGTCCAGGACATCCAGCGCGCGCGTCCCACGGTCTTCATCTCCGTCCCGCGCCTCTGGCTCAAGTTCCAGGCCGGCGTCTTCGCCAAGATGCCGCCCGAGAAGCTCGACAAGCTCCTCCGCATCCCCATCGTCAACAAGCTGGTCAAGAAGAAGGTCCTCAAGGGCCTCGGCCTCGATCAGGTGCGCCTCGCGGGCAGCGGCTCGGCGCCCACGCCGCCCGAGCTCATCGCCTGGTACCACAAGCTCGGCCTCGTCCTCACCGAGGGATACGGCATGAGCGAGAACTTCTCGTACTCGCACATCAACATGCCGAACGACATCCGCGTCGGTTACGTCGGCAAGAACCAGAAGGGCGTCGAGACGCGCATCAGCGAGATCGGCGAGATCGAGATCAAGAGCCCGGCCGCGATGATGGGCTACTACAAGGACGAGGAGGCCACGCGCGCGGTCTTCACGCCGGACGGCTTCTTCAAGACCGGTGACCGCGGCGAGCTCGACAGCGAGGGCCGCCTCCGCATCACCGGCCGCGTGAAGGAGATCTTCAAGACCAGCAAGGGCAAGTACGTCGCGCCCGCGCCGATCGAGTCGGAGATCCTCGTCCACCCGATGATCGAGCAGGCCTGCGTCTGCGGCGCCGGCTTCCCGCAGCCCTTCGCCCTCGTCGTCCTCACCGAGGACGCCGCGCGTCGCCGCAACGGCCCCGAGCGCAAGCAGATCGAGGATTCGATCAAGGCGCACGTCCAGGCCGTCAACGCCAAGCTCGACCCGCACGAGCAACTCGACTTCGTCACCATCGTCAACGATCAGTGGACGGTGGAGAACGACCTCCTCACGCCGACGATGAAGCTCCGCCGCACGGCGGTCGAGGACAAGTACCTCGGTCGCGCCGAGTCGTGGGCCGCGAAGAAGCAGCGGGTCATCTGGGAAGACGAGGCGCTCGCCTCGTGATCCCGGGCGCCCGTCCCGATCTGATCCTCTCGAGCGGGTTCCTCGCCTTCGGCCGCCACGTGGGCTTCCTCCGGGGCCTCGAGGCGGCCGGCGTCGATTTCGACGCCGTGGTGGGCACGAGCTCGGGGAGCATCGTCGGCGCGCTCTACGTGGCGGGCCACTCGCCACGCGCGATCGAGGCGATGCTCGAGGAGTTCCGCCGGCCGATCCTGAAGCTCCGGCTGCACGCCCGGCCGCTCCACGGCGTCTTCTCGATGGGCTCCCTGATCGCGTTCTTGCGGCCGAGGCTCCCCGCGCGCATCGAGGACCTCCCGCGTCCCTTCGCCGTGGGCGTGATGGACGCGGACGGCCGCCATCGGCTCCTCGTCGACGGCCCGCTCCCGGAGGCGATCGCCGCGAGCTCGGCCGTGCCGCGCCTCTTCGCGCCGGTGCGCGTGGGCGACGCCCATTACCGCGACGGTGGCGCGGTGGATCGGCTCGGCGTCGCCGCCTGGCGCAAGTGGCGGGGCCCGCGCGACGCGATCGTCCACCGCGTGGCGCGCACGCTCGGGGCCGTCACCGTCGACGAGCTCGACGACCTCGTCGTCGTGGACTCGCCGCCCTCCGGGGCCTCCCTCTTCTCCCTCGGCGACGTCGCGGCGCAGATCCGCGAAGGCGAGGCGCGCACCAAGGCGGCGCTCATGGAGGCGTTCGCCGATCGCGCCCGGGCCATCGCCTGACCCTCCGCGTCCGCGGGCAGGCGCGGCTTTCGCCGCCGCCTCTGGCGATCATCCGGTAGAGTACGCGCGATGCCCCTCGGCGCGTCCATCCTCGTCACCGGCGGAACCGGATCGTTCGGTCGCGCGTTCGTCCGGCGGCTCCTCGAAGCGCACCCCGAAGTGACGCGCATCGTCGTGTTCTCCCGCGACGAGCTCAAGCAGTTCGAGATGCAGCAGGAGCCGATCTTCCGCTCCCCGAAGCTCCGCTTCTTCATCGGCGACGTGCGCGATGGCGCGCGCCTCCGCCGCGCGCTCGAAGGCGTGGACACGGTCGTGCACGCGGCCGCGCTCAAGCAGGTGCCCGCGGCCGAGCAGAACCCGATGGAGGCCATCAAGACCAACGTCCTCGGCGCGCAGAACCTCATCGAGGCCGCGCTCGACTCGAACGTCCGCCGCGTGGTGGCGCTCAGCACCGACAAGGCGGCCGCGCCGATCAACCTCTACGGCGCCACCAAGCTCTGCGCCGACAAGCTCTTCACCGCGGCCAACCAGATGCGCGGCGCGCGCGACCTGCGCTTCTCCGTCGTGCGCTACGGCAACGTCATGGGCAGCCGGGGGAGCGTCATCCCCTTCTTCCTCGAGGCGCGGAAGCGCGGCGTCCTGCCCATCACGCACCCCGAGATGACCCGCTTCAGCATCACGCTCGGCGAGGGCATCGGCCTCGTCGTCTCGGCGCTCGAGACGATGTGGGGCGGGGAGATCTTCGTCCCCAAGATCCCGAGCTACCGCATCCTCGACGTGGCCGAGGCCATCGCGCCGGGGGCCGAGCACCAGATCGTCGGCATCCGCCCGGGCGAGAAGCTCCACGAGGAGATGATCACCGAGGCCGACTCGCAGATGACCTACGACCTCGGCGATCGATACGTCATCCTCCCCGCGCTCGCGTCGTGGAAGGCCGAGGACTTCGCGGCCGCGCACGGCGCCACGCCCGTCCCGCGCGGGTTCAGCTATCGGAGCAACGAGAACACCGAGTGGCTCGACGTCGAGGCGATCCGCGCGCTCGTCCGGGCGCACGTCGATCCCACCTTCGAGCCCACGAGCTTCGCATGAGCGACGCGCCGATCCCGTACGGAAGGCAGCTCGTCGACGCGGACGACGTCGAAGCGGTGAAGGCCGCGCTCGAGAGCGACTTCCTCACGCAGGGGCCGCGCGTCGCCGCCTTCGAGGCCGCGCTCGCCGCGCGCGTGGGGGCGCGGGGCGCCGTCGCCGTGGCGAACGGCACGCTCGCGCTCGAGGTCGCCTACGCCGCGCTCGGGCTCGGGCGTGGTGACCTCGCGCTCGTCCCTGCCATCACCTTCCTCGCCACGGCGAGCGCCGCCGTTCGCCTCGGCGCGGAGGTGCGCTTCGTCGACGTCGATCCCGAGACGGGCCTCCTCGATCTCGATCACCTCGCCGCCACGGCGGAGACGCTCGCGCGCGGAGGCCGCCGCGTCGCGCTCGCCGCGCCCGTGCACTTCGCCGGGGCGCCCGCCGACGTCGCGCGCGTGCGCGATCTCCTGCCCGACGCGGCCCTCGTGGAAGACGCGGCCCACGCCCTCGGCGCCGTGCACCGCGACGGCTCCCCCGTCGGCGCGTGCGCGTCGTCGGACGCCGTGATCTTCAGCTTCCACCCGGTAAAGCACGTGACCACCGCCGAGGGTGGCGCGATCACCTTCGCCGACGACGCCCGGCGCGCGCTCGCCGAGCGGCTCCGCAGCCACGGCATGCACAAGGACGCGGCGCGCTTCTCCCTCGATCCCGAGAGCCCCTTCGTGGGCCCCTGGTACTACGAGTGCGACGTCGCCTCGACGAACGCGCGCCTCTCCGACGTCCACGCGGCGCTCGGCACGAGCCAGCTCGCGAAGCTCGACCACTTCCTCGCGCGTCGCCGCGCGCTCGCCGCCCGGTACGACGCGGCGCTCTCCGACGGCCTCCTCGCCGAACGCCTCGTTCCGCTCCGCGGCGGCGATCCCCAGGCACACGCGCGCCACCTCTACGTCGTCCGCGTGCGGCGCGACGCCCGCGAGCCGCTCGAGCGCGTGGCCGCGCGGCGGCGAGACCTCTTCCTCTTCCTCGCCGAGCGGGGCATCCGCGCGCAGGTGCACTACGTCCCGGTGCCGTGGCAGCCCGCGTTCCGCGCGACCGAAAACTTCCCCGGCGCGGAGTCGTATTACGCGAGCTGCCTCTCGCTCCCGCTCTTCCCCGCGCTCTCGGACGACGACCAGGCGCGGGTGATCGACGCGCTCGCCGAGTGGGCCACGAGGAGCGCGCCGTGAAGCTCGCCTTCGTCGGCGTCGGCCCGATGCGGGCCGGGACGACCTGGCTCCACGCCGCCCTCGCGCTCCACCCCCGCGTCGCGCTCCCGCGGGAGAAGGAGACCTTCTACTTCGACCGCTACTTCGATCGCGGCCCCGCCTGGTACGAGGCGCACTTCCGAGGCGCGCCCGAGGGCGCCGTCTTCGGCGAGATCGGCGCCTCGTACTTCCACTCGCCCGAGGCGCGCGCCCGCATCCACGACGCCGCGCCCGACGCGCTCGTGCTCGTGAACGTCCGCGATCCCGTCGAGCGCGCCTTCTCCACCTACCTGCACCTGAAGAAGACGCGCGCGCTCCCCGATCGCCTCGCGGAGGCCGTCGACGCCGAGCCCGAGATCCTCGATTCGGGCGCCTACTCGGTGCACCTCCCCGCGTGGGAGTCGCGGTTCGGCCGCGATCGTGTGGAGCTCGTCCCGCTCGAGGCGATCCGCGCGCGTCCCCACGACGTGCTCGCGCGCATCCTCGCGCGCCTCGGTCTGCCCCCGCTCGATCCGTCGATCGACCTCTCGCAACCGCGGAACGAGGGCTTCGTTCCGCGCTCGGAGGCGGTCCAGCGGATCCGCGCGAAGGTCTTCCGATACCTCGCAGACCACCACCACTTCCGCGCCCTCGACGCCGTGCGCGCGGCCCAGCGCGCCTTCCTCCGCCTCACCGGGATGGAGCGCCCGCGCGAGCGCCGCATGACGGCCGACGAGCGGGCCTTCCTCGAGGCGCGCCTCCGCGACGAGCGCGCCTTCCTCGCCGATCGGCTCCCGAGCTCCCGTCCATGACCGGCCGCGCTCCCTCGTCTCCCCCGATGGACCCCAAGAGCAAGGTGGCGTGGGCGCTGCTCTCGCTCCTCTGCCTCGCGAGCCCCTGGCCGCTCGGCGGACATGCCCCCGGCGCGGCGACCGTCCTCGCGGGTGCCTCGGCGCTCACGCTCGGCGCCGCGATCGTGGCGCGCCGGCGCGACCTCGGCGTCTCGCGCGAGGGCGCGGCGATCGCGCTCGTGATCCTGGCCGCGGGGCTCCTCGGCCTCCTCCAGCTCGTCGAGCTCCCTTGCGATGCGCTCACGTGGATCGCGGCCGACTCCGTCTCGCACCGCCGCATCGCAGCCGATCTCGTCGGCCTCCCCTCGCCCGCGCGCTGCACCCTCACCCAATCCGTCGGCGCGACCGAGCTCTTCCTCGTGCGGAGCGCGAGCGCGGCGGGGGCGTTCTCGGCGGCGCTCCTCCTCGCGTCGAGGCGCACCGAGCGCACCTTCGCGCTCGGCCTCGTCGCCCTCACCGGCGGCGTCCTCGCGCTCGTCGGCGTCGTCCACGGCGCGCTCGGCCTCGACTCGCTCTTCGGGCTCTACACGCCCGTCCACGCACACCCGATCGTCCTCACGCCCCTCCTCAACAACAACAACCTCGCCGGGCTCCTCACCCTCACCTCGCTCACGAGCCTCGGCCTCGCGCGAGGGCCCTCGGCCAAGCAGAGGACCTCCTTCCTCGCGCTCGGCGCGCTCCAGGTGTGCGTGCTCTTCGCCACGCAGAGCCGCGGCGGCATCGCGGCCTTCCTCGTCGTGGCGGCGCTCGCGGCGGTCGTCGCGTTCTTCCGTCGGAGCAAGCGCCCCCTTCGCTCCGACGGGCCGACGCGCGCCGAGCTCGCCCTCGCCCTCGTCGGCGCCGTCGCCATCGGCGCGGTCTTCGCCTACGACGGGCTCTCGCGCGAGCTCGAGGAAGACGGCGACGACGGAAAGCTCGTCCTGCTCGCGCGCGGCGCCGCCCTCGCGCTCGAGGCGCCGCCGCTCGGCTTCGGCCGCGGCGTCTTCGGCCAGGCCATCGCCCCGAGCTTTCCCTACGACCGGCGCGTCGAATTCGCCGAGAACGCGCTCGTGCAGGGCGTGAGCGACTTCGGCGCCGCCTTTGCGGCCTTCGCGTTCACCGCGCTCGCCTTCGCCTTCTTCTCGGCCCTCGCCGCGCGGCGCTCGCGGCGGATGATCGCGGCGGCCTTCGGGCTCCTCGGCCTCTTCGCGCAGAACCTCGTCGACTTCTCGCTCGAGCTCCCCGGCGTGGCCGTGCCGGCCGCC
>JAAYBZ010000187.1 GCA_012744445.1 Myxococcales bacterium
CGAAGAGGCGCCGGTCGAGGAAGCGGCCGCCGAGGAGCCCGCGATCGAGGAGCCGGCCGTCGAGGAACCCGCGGCCGAGGCCCAAGAAGCGGCGCCCGCCGAGGCGAGCGAGGATTGGGGAACCGACGTGGGCGGCTTCGACGACGAGGCCACCGTGGTCGACGACGCCGGTACGTACGACGCGCCTGCGGCCGAGGCCGAGTCCTACGACGCCGGGGAGCCCTCGGTCGACGAGGGCGAGCCCGAGGCCGAAGAGCCCGCGGCGGCCGTCTCGCCGGCCATCGCCATCCCCACCGAGCTCCCGCCGCCCGACGACGCCTTCCGCGGCGCGGCGCCCCCCGAGGCCCCGGGCGATCCTGGCGGCTTCGGCGTGAGCAACGACCTCGCCGAGGGCCTCGTGCGCCCGGTGCAGCAGGCCACGTGGACGCCGGTGGCGCCGCCGCGCCCCGAGCCTCGGCCGAGCTCCGGCCTCTTCCAGTACGGGGCCACCATCCCGCTCCCCGACGCGCCGCCGCGCCCCGACCTCGATCCCTCCCTCGTCGTGACGCGCGCGCCGCATCCCTCGATGCTAGAGGCGGCCGAGGCACCGGCGCCGGCCTACGAGCCCGAGCCGGAGGCGTCCTACGAGGCCGAGGTGGCCGACGAGGCCGAGGTCGTGGAGGCGCCCGTCGACGAGGAGGCCCCGGCCGAGGGCTCGGGGGAGTACGAGACCGTCTCCCCCGAGGGTGAGGCGGCCTCGCCCGACGCCACCATGGAGTTCGAGCTCGAGGCCGAAGGCCGCGACTGAGCTCTCCCGAGCATGAACGCGCGCGCCGCACGGGCATCCGTGGGCGCGCGTTTCGTTTCCGTCAGTGGACGTAGCCGAGCGCGCGGAGCTGATCGGCGAGGTCGTCGTCGATCGTGGCGTCGGCGGCGCGGTGCGAGCGGCGAGGGCGCGCGGCGGGCGCCTGGCCGCCGGGCTGGGTCCGCGCGAGCTCCACGCCGAGCAGGCTCATCAGGTAGCGCGTCGTCAGGGGATGAGCCGCCGAGACGTCCTTCTGCTCGCCCGGATCGTCGGCGAGGAGGTGGAGGTACTGCCGGTTGCGCGGACGGACGATGAGCTTGCGATCGCCCACCACGATCGTGCGCCAGTTGTCCATGAAGCCCGAGACCGTGAAGCGCGGCTCGCTCGTCGACTCACCCTTGAGCAGCGGGAGGATCGAGCGGCCGCTCGTGCCCTCGGGGATCGGCTTGTCGAGCGCGTCGAGCACGGTGGGCAGGATGTCGACGAGGCCCACGGGATCGCGGAATTGCATCCCCGCCCGCTCGATGCCCGGGTGCTTCACGAAGAAGGGGATGTGGAGGAGCTCTTCGTAGACGTTGTGCCCGTGACCGACCGAGCCGTGATCCCAGAACTCCTCGCCGTGGTCGGCCGTCACGATGACGAGCGTGTCCTCGTCGAGCCCGCGGCGGCGGAGGCCGTCGAGGATCGCGTTGAAGTGGACGTCGTGATAGCTGATCTCGCCGTCGTAGAGCGCCTCGAGGTGCGCCTTGTCCCGCGGGTCGAGCTTGATCTTCCCGATCTTCACGTGCTCGAGGAAGAGCGCGTTGGTGCGGAAGTCGACCTTGCCGCGGTAGTTGGGATCGCCGTACATCGCGAGGAAGTCCGCGGGCGGGCGGTAGGGCACGTGCGGGTCGATCGTGTGCACGTAGAGGAAGAAGGGCTTGTTCTTGGGCCGTGAGTCGAGCCACGAGAGCACGTCGGCCGCGACGAACTCGGACTTGGTGCGGCGGTTCTCGCGGATGTAGTTCCGGTAGAAGTCCCAGCCGCGGCCGAAGCCGAAGCGATCGGAGACGTAGCCGTTCGCGATGAACGAGGCGGTAGTGAAGCCCTCGCGCTTGAGGATCTCGGAGAGCATCGGCACCGAGGGCGGCACGACGCTGCTCCCGCCCGTGGCGGTGTGCTCCCAGGGCATCAGGCCCGAGAAGAGCGTCGCGACCGAGGGCTTGGTCCAGTTCTCCTGGGTGTGGCCGGCGAGGAACGTGCTCGCGCCTGCGACGAAGCGCTCGAGGCCGGGCGTCTTCACGCGCGTCTTGGGGTTGATGGGCGAGAGCTTGTCGGCGCGGAGCGTGTCGATGAGATAGACGACGACGTTCTTGGGCTTCTTGGCTTCGCGCGCCGTGGACGCGGGCACCATCACGCGCGGATCCTTGATGGAGACTCGCCCGCCGAAGGCCTCGAACTCGAGGTAGACGACCTGCCCGGCGAGGTCCTTCAGCGCAAAGGTGCGCCCCGCCGCCCGGGCGTCTCCGCCGGAGCGCTCGTCGAGGAGGGTCTTGCGCTCGTTCCCCTCGCGAACGGCGGTGATCTTGAGCTTTCCCTCGCCGCCCAGGGTCGCGGCGATCCACGCCTGATCCGGCACGAGGAAGGGCACGCGGAGGGTGACGCCGGGCTCGAGCTTGAAGCCCATCTGGCCCCCCTCGGCGAAGAGGTGCTCGCCCACGGAGCGCGCCTCGGCGTCGCCGAGCTGGCCCGGGGGACCGACGCGGAGCCACGCGAGCGCGGCCCCCGCGGAGCCGACGCGGGGCACGACGGCGGTCGGCGGGGTGGTCACGAGGAGCTCGTGCTCGCCGACGGAGACGTTCCCCTTGGACCTGGCCCGGAGGAGGGTGAAGCCGTCGTCGCGGCGCGTGGCCTCGACCTCGAGCTTCTCGTCGTCGAGCGAGAGGCCGAACGTGCCCCGCGCGAAGCCCTTCACGAGGAGCGCGATCTCGATCGGGCCCGCCTCGTCGATGGGAAGGCGGAGTCGCGCGGCGCGCTTGGTCGCGACGAGGACGGAGCGGCCGTCCACCACGCCCGGCGTGACGTCGGTGCCGAAGCCGCCGAGGCCGAGCTTGCCCGAGTCGATGCCGCCGAGCGGCCACTCGGCGACCTTGCCTCGACGGAGCTCGACGTGCTCGGGATGCGCCGCGAGCGCGTAGAAGGTGCGGGAGCCGCGCGCCTCGTGGGGGGTGTCGGCTTCGGCGCGGCTCGCGAAGACCGGCTCGGCTGGGCTGCCGTCGCCCGTGCACGCAGCGCTCAGCGAGGCCGCGAAGGCAACGGCGAAGAGAGGGGCGATCGAAAGGACTCGCATGGGCGTCAAGCTAACAAAGCGGCGCCGTGCCGGCAGATTATCGGCAGGCGGGGGGGAGGACCTTTACGTCGCACACCGGTGTCACGTATTCACGGGAGTCGATGACCCGACACGCCTCCCTGGTCGTTGCGCTCCTCCTCGCCATCACTCATGCGGCAGAAGCGCAGCCGAGCTATCTCAACTTCGAGGCGGGCCCCGTGCGCCCCGTCGCGATCTCCGACGATGGAACGCGGCTCTTCGTCGTGAACACACCGGACGATCGCCTCGAGATCTTCGATCTCGAATCCGGGATCCCGGTGCACCGTCACTCGGTCCTCGTCGGGCTCTCTCCCGTCGCCGTGGCGGTCGAGAGCGGCTCGCGCGTATGGGTCGTCAATCACCTCTCCGACAGCGTCTCGATCGTCGACGTGGCGTCGAACCCACCCCGCGTCGTGCGCACGCTCCTCGTCGGCGACGAGCCGAGCGACGTGGTCTTCGCCGGCACTCCGCGGCGGGCGTTCATCACGACGGCCCACCGCGGGCAGAACCACCCCGTCCCCAGGGGGGATTACGCGACGCCGGGCATCGGCCGCGCGAACGTCTGGGTCTTCGATCCCGAGCAGCTCGGCGCCGCGCTGGGCGGGACGCCGAGCACCGTGATCCAGCTCTTCGGCGACAAGCCGCGCGCGCTCGCCGTGAGCCCCGACGGCACCAAGGTCTACGCGGCCGTCTTCCACTCGGGGAACCGCACCACGACCATCCACGAAGGCGCGGTCTGCAACGGTGGCCCCACGACCGGTCCGTGCGAGACGGGGCCGGGCGGCCTTCCGTCGCCCGTGACGAACCACGCGGGCATCCGCGGGCCCGAGGTAGGGCTCATCGTGAAGTGGGACGAGGAGCTCGGCTACTGGAAGGACGAGCTCGACCGCAACTGGAACGCCGCGGTGAAGTTCGAGCTGCCCGACCTCGACGTCTTCGAGATCGACGCCACGCAGGATCCGCCGGCGCCGACGGAGGTGGAGTACGCCGGCGTCGGCACGATCCTCTTCAACATGGTCACCAACCCCGTGAGCGGCGCCATCTACGTGAGCAACACCGAGGCGCGCAACGAGGTTCGCTTCGAGGGGCCGGGCGATTACGTGCGCTCGCTCGGGCTCCGCGGCGACGGCCCCGTGTCGGTGCGCGGCCGTCTGCACGAGGCGCGCATCACCGTGATCGACGACGGCCAGGTCGTGCCGCGCCACCTCAACACACACATCCCCTATGGCGAGCGGACGATGCCGCCCGGGACGCGCGACAAGAGCATCGCGCAGCCGCTCGGGATGACCATCTCGAGCGACGGGAGCACGCTCTACGTCGCGGCCTATGGCTCCTCCGCCGTGGCCGTGATCGACACGCACGAGCTCGAGACGGGGACCCACGAGCCCTCCGCGTCGCGCCTCATCCAGCTCGGCGATCCGGGGCCCGTCGGGCCGAGCGGCCTGGTGCTCGACGAGGCGCGGGGGCTCCTCTACGTCGCGACGCGCTTCGACAACTCGCTCGTCACCGTGGACCTCGAGACCCGCGCGGTGGTCCATCGCGCGCGCATGCACACGCCGGAGCCCGAGCACGTCGTCGTCGGTCGTCCGCTCCTCTACGACGCCCGATACACCTCGTCGAACGGCGAGGCCTCGTGCGGGAGCTGCCACGTCTTCGGTGACCTCGACAGCCTCGCGTGGGATCTCGGCGACCCCGACGGAGACGTCGAGCCCAACCCGAACCCGGTGGGTGGAAACGGCGTCGGCTTCCCCCAGAACCCGCGCTTCCATCCGCTCAAGGGTCCGATGACCACGCAGAGCCTCCGCGGCATGGCCGATCACGGCCCGCTCCACTGGCGCGGCGATCGCACCGGCGGCAACGCCAACCCGCCCGTCGACCCGATGGACGAGATCGCGGGCTTCCTCGCCTTCAACGGCGCGTTCCCCAACCTCCTCGGCCGCGACGAGGGCGAGATCCGGCCCGACGAGATGCTGCGCTTCGCCGAGTTCGCGATGGACATCCACTATCCGCCGAACCCCATCCGCCAGCTCGACAACTCGCTCCGCCCCGATGAGCGGGACGGGCGCGACCTCTTCTTCGGGCGCGTCACCGACTTCATCACCAACTGCAACGGCTGCCACAAGCTCGATCGCGCCGAGGGCTTCTTCGGCAGCGGCGGCGAGAGCACCTTCGAGGGCGAGACGCAGGAATTCAAGGTCGCCCACCTCCGGAACGCCTACCAGAAGGTCGGCATGTTCGGGATGGCGAAGTCGGACTTCTTCGACGAGCACGACACCACGAGCACGGGGCGGCAGATCCGTGGCTTCGGCTTCCTCCACGACGGGGGCACCGACACGGTCTTCCGCTTCCTCAGCGCGATCGTCTTCGACCTCAACGCGGTAGAGCGGCGCAACCTCGAGGCCTTCGTCATGGCCTTCGAGACGGCCCTCGCGCCCATCGTCGGTCAGCAGGTCACGCTCGACGCCGCGAGCGACGACGAGGCGCACGCCCGCGTGGACCTCCTCATCGAGCGCGCGGAGACCGACGCCATCTGGCCGGGCGGCGCCGTCACCAAGGAGTGCGAGCTCATCGTGACCGGCGTGGTCGACGGCGGGACCAGGAGCTGGCTCTACGACGGCGCGGGACAGTTCCTCCCCGACGCGGCGGACGAGCCCAAGCTCACGGGCGCCCAGCTCCGATCGCTCGCGGAGACGACGCCGCTCACCTACACCTGCGCTCCGCCGGGCGCGGGCGTCCGCATGGCGCTCGACCGCGACGAGGACGGCGCCTTGAACCGCGACGACGAGGAGCCCGCCTCGCGCGAGCTCATCCCCATCCCGAACCCGAGCCTCCCCGACGACGAGCCCGAGCTGCCGGGCGACGGCGGGGTGGACGCCGGCGAGCCGAAGCGCAACGACCCGTCGGGTTGCGGCTGCAGCGCGGCGGGAGGCGGTGCCGACGTCTTCGCCCTCGCGGTCGTCCTCCTCGGCCTCGCCGCGCGGCGGATGCGGCGAAGCCTCGCCTAGGCGCGATCCGGCTCGACGACCCACTCCGGATCCTCGAACTCGCCGAGGATCCGGATGTCGACGAACTCGGCCGCGGCGTCGATGATGGCCCTCACGCGCGGATCGCGCGCCGTCTCCGCCGCGTCCCGCGCTTCCTTCGACTCCCAGCTCGCGATGGCGAGGAGCGTGCGATCGTCGCCGATCTTGCGGTGGAGCCGCGTCCCGCGCGCGCCGGTCGCGCGCTGGATGATCTCGCTCGCCTCCACCCAGGCCCTCGCGTACGAGTCGGCCGAATGGCCGGGTTTGATGCGCACCTCGAAGACGAAGATCATGGGCCCCTCCTCCACTTCGCAGCGTGAGCCGCCCGCCTCGGGCGAGGCAAGGAGGGGGACCGGAGCGTTGCGCATTTCTTGCGCAGGTTGGCGCGCAAGAAATGCGCGATTCGCCAGGGAAAACGGCCGGATCAGGTCGAAAAACTAGAACAAGTTCTAGTTGGCTCGGGCCTTGCATTTGGCCCCTCCGAACCTCGTTTTCGGAGGAGAAGATGTCCGAGTCCACGCACGACCCGCTCGCTTCGTTTCCCGGCTTCCCGCGGGGATGGTTCGTCATCCAGTTCAGTGACGAGCTCGCGCCGGGCGAGGTGAAACCGCTGCGCTACTTCGGGAAGGACTTCGTCCTCTTCCGCACCGAGAGCGGCGAGCCCGCGATCCTCGACGCGTTCTGCCCGCATCTCGGCGCGCACCTCGGCTACGGCGGCAAGGTGAAGGGCGACGAGATCGAGTGCCCCTTCCACGCCTGGCGCTTCGACGGACGCGGCAAGTGCACCGCCGTCCCCTACGCCACCAAGGTCCCGCCCAAGGCGAAGATCGGCGCGCACCACGTCGTCGAGAAGAACGGGATGATCTACCTCTGGCACGACCGCGACGGATACGGGCCGGACTGGGAGGTGCCCGATCTCCCCGAGTACGACCTCGCCCACTACCTCGAGTGGAACCACAGCATCATCGAGATCGCGACGCATCCGCGTGAGATCGTCGAGAACCTCGTCGACACCGGCCACTTCATGCCGGTCCACGGGACGCGCGCCGAGAAGTTCCGCAACGAGTTCCGCGGGCACGTCGGCGTCCAATACAACGAGGGCGTGGCCTATCCGCTCGGCGGCGGCGAGGACCACTACGCGCTCACCGCGACCTATTACGGCCCGGCCTACATGGTCGTGCATATGAAGGGCGTGCTCGAGAGCATCATCATCAACTCGCACACGCCCATCGAAGAGGGCCGCCTGCACCTCCGCTTCGCGGTCTCGCTCAAGCACGACGGCAACATCGATCGCACGTCGCAGTTCGTCGCGCAGTACATCGACAACCTCCGCCGCGGCTACCTCCAGGACGTCGCCATCTGGGAGAACAAGGTCTTCCGCGAGCGCCCGATCCTCTGCGACGGCGACGGCGACATCGGCGCGCTCCGGCGCTGGTACCGCCAGTTCTACGAGCCGCGTGAGCCCTTCGAGCGGCAGGCTGCCGAGTGAGGTACAAGATGGAGTGGAACCGCGACTCCTCGATGCTCCGGTACGCGAAGTCGATGCGCGAGACGCTCGAGTCGCGCGCGGCCAAGTGTGACGAGGACCGAAAGGTCCCCGACGAGACCATCGCCGACTTCCGCTCCGCGGGGCTCTTCCGGATGCTCCAGCCGACGCGCCACGGCGGCCTCGAGTGTCACCCCAACGAGTTCTTCGACGTCGTGACCGAGCTCGCCGCGGCGTGCCCCTCGAGCGCGTGGGTCTTCGGCGTGATCGCGGTGCACGCGTTCCAGCTGGCGCTCTTCCCCGACGAGGCGCAGGACGAGGTCTGGGGCAAGGATCGCGACACCCTCGTGTGCTCGTCGTACATGCCGGTGGGGAAGGTCACGCCGGTCCCCGGCGGCTATCGCCTCTCGGGGCGGTGGGGCTTTTCGAGCGGCTCGGACCACTGCACCTGGGTGCTCCTCGGCGCCTTCGTCCCTTCGGAGATCGAAGGGCGAGCGCCCGAGATGCTCACCTTCCTCCTCCCTCAATCCCAGTACCGCCTCGTCGACGACTGGCACGTCTCGGGGCTCCGGGGGACGGGCAGCAAGAGCGTGGTCGTCGACGACGCCTTCGTGCCCGCGCACCGCACGCACCGCATGGGCGACGGCTTCAAGTGCAAAAGCCCCGGCAACCTCGTGAACACCGCGCCGCTCTACCGCCTCCCGTTCGGCCAGATCTTCACGCGCACGGTGGCGACGCCCTCGATCGGGATGCTCATGGGCGCGATCGACGCCTTCATCGCGACGAACCGCGGCCGACGCGGACGCGCCGACGGAAGGCTCGCCGAGGAGGAGCCGTCGAGCCAAGAGGCCGTCGCGCGCGCGATGCTCGCCGTGCGTGAGGTGAGGGCGCTCCTCCATCACGACTGGGACGTGATGATGCAGAAGGTCGAGCGCGAGGAGCCGCTCACGCTCGAGGAGCGCATCGCCTTCCGCCACCACGCAGGCGGGGTGACCGACCGCATGACGCGCGCCCTCGACGAGCTCTTCATGGAGACGGGCGGCACGGCGCTCTGGAAGGACCAGAAGATCAACCGCTTCTTCCAGGACATCCACGCGGCCCGCGCCCACCACGCGAACAACCCGCGGAAGACGGGCCGCACGCTCGGCCGGCTCCTCCTCGGTCACGCAACGGACGAGGTCTTCTTGTGATGGACGGCGCCTCGCGTTCCGACCTCGTCGGCCTCGGTTACCTCGTCTTCGAGGTGCGCGATCTCGAGGCGTGGGACGACCTCCTCGTCGAGACCATCGGCGCGACGCGTGGCGAGATCGGCGCGGACGGCGCGCGGACGTACCGCTTCGACGAGAAGCGGGCGCGGCTCTTCCTCGTCCCGGGCGAGGCCGACGACCTCGTCGCGATGGGCTTCGAGGCACGCGATACGGCCGCGATCGATCGCGTGATCGCGCGCGCGCGGGCGGCGGGGATCGACGTGGCCATCGGCACGGCCGAGGAGAGCGCGGACCGCTTCGCCTCGGCGCTCGTCCGCCTCCG
>JAAYBZ010000188.1 GCA_012744445.1 Myxococcales bacterium
TAGCCGAAGCCCGTCTCGGGGCGCGTCGGCCGGATGCCCATGGTGACGAGCGCGCCCGTGCTCGCCGCCTCGAGGGCGACGCGCATGGCGTCGCGGAGCGCGCCGGGATCGGCGACGACGTGGTCCGAGGGGAGCACGGCGAGGAGGGCCGAAGGATCCTCACGCGCGATGCGCGACGCCGCCCAGCCGATGCACGGCGCGGTGTTGCGGCCGACGGGCTCGGCGAGCACGTGGTCGGCGTGGAGCGCGGGGAGCAGCTCCTTTACGCGATCGGCGAGGTGCGCCCCCGTCACCACCCAGACCCGCTCGATAGGGACGAGCGGGGCGAGGCGCTCGATGGTCTCTTCGAGGAGCGAGCGCGCGCCTCCGCCGAGCGGGAGGAACTGCTTGGGGAAGTCGCGCCGGCTGGCAGGCCAGAAGCGCGTGCCGGAGCCTCCGGCCATGATCACGGCGTGCACGTTCATCGTACGTCTCCGAGCGAGAAAAGGATGACGGCGATCCCGACGGGCACGAGGTAGAGGGAGAACGCCCAGAACCGCCCGCGGGTCACGAGCCGACGGAGCCACACGAGCGCGAGGAATCCGACGGCGAAGGCCATGAGGCCTCCGACGAGCGCCTCGGTGGAGAAGCCGGCCCTGGGCTCGTCGCCGAAGACGATCTCGTGCGCCACGGCGAGGAGGATGATCGGGATCGAGAGGAGGAAGGAGAAGCGGAACGCGGCGGCGGGCTGCATCCCGAGGAGGAGGGCGGCCGCGATGGTCGAGCCGCTGCGGCTGATGCCGGGAAGGACGGCGATGCCCTGCGCGAGGCCCACGAGGAGGGCGATGCGCGTGGTCGGGACGGTGAGCGCGCCGTCGGCCCTCCGCGTGGTGAGGAGCACACCGGCCGTCACGAGGAGGCCGACGCCCACGCCGAGGAGGTTCTGCGTGAAGGACTCCGCGACAGGCTGGAGGGCGAGCGCGAGCACGGCCGTGATCGCGGTGCCGATCATCACGGCGGCGAGCTCCCGTCCTTCGTCCGTCTCGCGGAAGCGCGCGGGGCGCCCTAGGCACCGGCCGAGCTCGTCGAGCATGGCCCCGACCTCGGTGCGGAGCACGATGGCCGTCGCGACGAGCGTCCCCACGTGGAGGAGCACGATGAAGGCGAGGGTCGTCTCGGTCTCGCCGAAGAGCTGCGCCCCGATCGCGAGGTGCCCGCTGCTGGAGATGGGCAAGAACTCGGTCAGGCCTTGGACGACCCCGAGGAGGGCCGAGCGGAGGTTCGGATCCATGGAGTAGGTTCAGCGAAGCCGAGCGTTCACGCGGACCGGCATGGTCCAGCTCGTGGTACGCCGCACGCGGATGGAGTCTCCCAGCTTGGCCGCGATGGCGCGGGAGAGGCAGGGCCCGAAGCCGTCTCCCGGCAGCTCGGCCACGGTGGGCTCGCCCTCGAAGACGTCGTAGGAGCCCATGTCCTTGAGCTTGGCGCGGAAGGTCACGTCGAGCGCGACGTTCCCCGCGTCGGCGCGGCTCACCTCCCAGGCCTGGAGGAAACAGTCCACGGCCGCGAGGCGCACGAAGTCGGAGTCGAGCCGGCCCTTCACCTCTTCCCAGCCGGGCTCCTTGCCCTCGGGGATGTCGACGGTGACCTGGACGGACTCGGGGGAGGGGCGCGCCGGCTTGCCCGTGAAATAGGCGTCGGCGGGCGTGTCGCGGTCGAGGCGCTCCACCGAGAGCCCGTCGAAGCGGAAGCGCGCGAGGGCCTCGAGCGCCTTCTTGCGCGGCGTGCTGCCCGGGAGGCTCGAGAGCGCGCACTCGTGCACGAGGCGGGCGGCGTGATCGCGGGGCACGGCGCGATCGCCCGCGAGGACGGCGGCCTCGGCGGCCTCGCAGCGGATCTCGGGCGGGATCGTGACGTCGCGTCGCTCGTAGGCGAGGAGCGCCTCGCGATAGGCGTCGTAGGCGGCCGCGGGATCGCCCGTGAGGAAGAGCTCGCGACCCGAGGCGGCGAGGAGCTCGCCGGCGATGCTCGTCTCGAGCGCCTGGCATCGCCGCTCGACGCACGCGCGCCCGACGCCGCAGTCGCTCGAGCGAGCGCAGGTCTCGCCCGGGGGGTTCGTCGAGGCCGACGGGGGGGCGTCTTCCTTCTCCACGAGCTGACAGGGCGAAAGAAGCGCGAGCGCGGTGACGAACAGCGGCCGGATCATGGGACTCCTCTCGGTGCGTCGCGTGCCGTGACGCAGCGGGGCCCATCGTGCCACGAAAAATCACCCGCGCGGCGATTCCAGACACTTTTTTACCCTGGAAATTCCGCACGTTCTCGGAGCTGTACTAAGCTCGCCGCCGAGCACGGGTGCGTGCCGATCCATGACGGACTCACTCAAATCGGCAAAGGTAGGCATCGCCGTCGTCTTGGGCGTCTGGCTCCTCGTGTGGGTCTACCGTTACATCGACGGCGACGGCCGCGGTGACGCCGGAATCAGCGTCTATGCGCTCTTCGACGACGCGCAGGGCCTCATCCCGCGGAGTCGCGTCGTGATCGCCGGCATCCCCATCGGCACGATCCGCTCGATCTCCCTCGAGGGCGAGAAGGCGCGCGTGGACATCGACGTCGACGAAGGCGTCGTCCTCTACAAGGACGCGACGGTGCGGGTGCGCGCGATTTCCCTCCTGGGCGAAAAAATCCTCGCGCTCACGCCCGGGACGCCCGGCCGCGACCGACTCGAGGACGGCGATCGTATCGAGGTCGTCGTGGAGCCGATCGGCACCGAAGAGGTCGTCGACACGATCGGCCGCGTGGCCGAGGACATCAAGGCCGTCACCGAGCAGATGAAGCGCGCGTTCGGGCGGGACGCTGCGGGCGACCAGATGGCGAGCGCGCTCAAGGACCTGAGCGAGGCGCTCGCCGCGATCAACCGCACCATCCAGACCAACGAGGAGCGCATCAACCAGACCATCGAGAACATCACCGAGACGACCGAGCTCGGCGGTCCCAAGCTCGTGCGCATCCTCGAGAACATCGAGGCGGTCTCCGCCGACATCCGCGACATCCTCGGCCGGCACAAGGACGAGCTCGGGGACGGCATCGGTGAGATCGACGACACCATCGCCTCGATCCACCGCGCCTCGGAGAAGCTCGAGACCATCCTCGACGACGTGAAGGAGATCACCGGCCGCACGGCCGAGGGCACCGGGACCATCGGGCGGCTCACGCAGGACGAGGCGCTCATCGACGAGGTGGAGGGCATCGCCGAAGGCCTGAACGACATCGTCGGCGTGATCGGCCGCCTCCGCACGATCGCCGAGCTCCGCAGCGAGTACAACATCCTCGCCAACACGTTCAAGACGTACTTCTCGCTGCGCCTCCAGACGCGGCAGTCGCGCTTCTATCTGGTGCAGCTCGTCGACGATCCGCGCGGCGACGTCCGCGTCTCCCAGACCTACGTGCGGCGCAGCCCCGCCATCCCCGGCGAGCCCGGCGAGTACCTCGAGACGCGCGTCACGCGCACCGACCGGCTCCGCTTCACGCTCCAGATGGGCAAGACCATCGGCCCGGCCACCTTCCGCTTCGGCATCATGGAGTCCAAGGGCGGCCTCGGGCTCGACCTCCACGGCCTCGACGATCGCCTCGAGCTCGCCACGGACATCTGGGCCTTCGGCGAGCAGGCATACCCGCGCCTCCGCTCGCGCCTCGCCTTCGAGTTCATCAAGCACCTCTACGTGGTCGGCGGCATCGACGACGTGATCAACCCCTCGCGCGACGTCTTCCTCGGCCTCCAGCTCCGCTTCGACGACGAGGACCTCAAGGGCATCCTGCCCTTCGCGGGGGGGCTCGGGCCGCGATGAACCCGCTCGCGCGATTCAAGCGGGGTGTGGGTCATGCGTTCGCGGGGCTCCGCTACGTCTACCGCGATCACCCCTCGCTCGCGCGCTTTTACGTCTGGCCGATCCTCATCTCCGGCACGGCGCTCGTCTTCGCCTGTCGCTTCGTCCTCCGGAACTACGAGCGCTGGGGCGAGCTCGTGTGGGCGCCGCCCACGGGGGAGGGCGCGTGGGTGTGGATCGCCGAGAAGCTCCACTTGGTCTTCGAGCTCGCGATCCTCGGGCTCTCCCTCGTCGCCGCCTTCGTCGTGACGGCGCTCCTCTCGGGCGTGGTGGCCGCGCCGTTCAACGACGCGCTCAGCGAAGCGGTCGAGGAGATCGAGCTCGGGCGGAAGGGCTCCTCGTTCTCCCTCCGCGCGCTCCTCCGGGACGTGGTGCGCACGGTGCGCGTCGAGGTGGGGAAGCTCGCGATCTTCCTCGCCGTGATGGGGCCGCTCTTCGTGCTCTCGATGCTCGTGCCCGGGATCGGGCAGGCGGCGTACTCGATCTTCGGCACGCTCTTCACGCTGAGCTATTTCGCCGTGGACTACGTCGACTGGCCGGCGTCGCGCCGCGGCCTCGGCTTCCGCGACCGCGTGGCGCTCTTCCGCGCCAATACGTCGTCCATGCTCGGCTTCGGTGCGGGGGTGTGGTTCCTCCTCCTCGTCCCCTTCGTGAACCTCTTCTTCATGCCGGCGGCCGTGGCAGGGGGGACGCGGCTCTTCCTCGAGCTCGAGGCGCGCCGGCAAGGCACCCAGCGCCTCCCCGAGGAGGCGCCCGCGCTCGCGTCCGCCGATTGAACGCGCGATCGCATAGGTGTTAGGCTCGGCACATCTCGATGACGATGAAGAAGATCCTGCTCCCGATGCTCGCCGCCCTCCTCGTGGTGGGGCTCGTCGTCGACGCCGTCGACGCCCAGGCCAAGAAGGGAGGCAAGAAGTCCAGCAACCCGAACCGCCCGCCCGACGAGTCGGCCGTGGCCGCCGATCTCGCCGGCATCCAGTTCGGCTGGACGCGCAAGCAGGTGATGGATCACCTGCGCCGGCAGGTCCGCCTCTCATACGAGGACAAGCTCAAGCGCGCCCCGGGCGCCATCGAGGAGCACAACATCCGCCACGAGATGAACGAGGCGATGCGGCGGCTCCGCGAGGGCTACTTCGAGTTCAACGGCAACACCACGGGCTTCGACCACAGCTATCTCCGCGGTGAGTTCGTCCACCGGAACCAGGAGTCGATGATCCGCCACCGCACGCCGCAGAGCGAGGATCACTACTTCTTCATCCAGGGCGACCACTTCTGGAAGCTCTTCCGGGCCTTCCACGCCTCGGTCTTCCAAGGCGCGAGCTTCCAGGACTTCTGCGCGGCGCTCGAGGAGCGTTACGGCCGCGGGCGTTGGCGTGAGGGCGAGATCGGTCCCGATGGCGCGCACGGCCGCTGGCTCGAGTGGGAGAGCCGCAAGTACCGCGTGCGCGCGATCGACAATTCCACCTTCTACGGCTTCTACTCGCTCGTCTTCGAGGACATGGACATCGTGCGGCGCCTCGATCAGCTCCGCCCCCGGCGCGGTCCCGAGGGCCCGCGTCGCCACGCTCTCGTCGAGTCGGTCACCGACGACGTCGAGTCCGTGATCGTCAAGGACGACCACGCCGACGTCGCCGATCGGCTCACCGGGCGGGCGTCGACCCCGTCGTCCTCGGGCTCGTCGTCGCAGAGCAAGCGGCGCTGATCAGCCGCCGAGGCTCTCGATCGCGTCGCGGGCGATCTCGCCGATCGTGCCCTTGGTCACGTCGTCCTCCTCGCCCTCGAGGAAGACCTCGCGATCGTCGTCCACGAAGCGCTCGAGGATCTCGATGGCCTCGGGATCGCCGAGCTCGCTCATGGCCTCGATGGCCGCGGCGACGACCTCCTTGCGGGGATGGCGCGTGAACCGCTCGATGAGCGGGAGCGCGCTCGGCTCGGCGATCTCGGCGAGGAAGAAGGGGAGCTCCTCCATGCAGGGGCCGTCGCGGCGCGCGTCGAGCGCGCGCTCGATGGCGCGGGCCACCTCGGCGTAACGCGCGTAGCCCACGTCGAGGAGCGCGTCGGCCGCCTCGGCGCGAACCGCCGGCTCCTCGTCGTCGAGGATGTCGATGAGCGCGTCGGCCATGGCCGGGCCCGGCACCTGCGCGCAGAGATCCGCGAGGCGCTGGAGGCGCATGATGGCCTCGTTGCGGTCGTCGAGCGCGCGGGCCTCGCGGACCGCGTTGGAGAGCAGGTTCTGGAGCTTCTTCTCGGGGGCGTCGAGCAGTCGCCGCTCGGCCTCGCGGAGCGCGCGCTCCGCGTCGAAGATGGCGGCCAGTTCTCGTTCGATGCTCATGAAGGTTCCTCGTCCTTTCTCAACTGGAGGAGCTCCTCGAGCGTCTCGAGGGCCCGCTCGACGGAATCGCGATCGTCGTCGTCGAACCTACGTGAGAGCCGCAGGTCGGGGGTGATCTTGTATCCGCTCCCCGGCTGGCTGACGAGCGCCATGACCTTCTGCGGATCGAGCGGCGTGTCCTCCCGGAGGTGGAGCGTGAGGCGCCGGCCGGCGAGCTCGATCCCATGCGCGCGGAGCTCGCGGAGCGGCGGCTTGAGCGTCATGGCGCGGATGAAGGCGCGGGCCGGGGCGGGCGGCGGCCCGAAGCGATCCTCGAGCTCGCGGGCCAGCTCCTCGATGGCCTCGTCGTCGTCGGCGCGCGAGAAGCGCTTGTAGAAGCTGAGGCGCAGGCCCACGTCCTCGACGTAGTCGTCGGGGAGGTAGTGCTCGAAGTCGAGCGTGAGCTCGGGGTCGATCTCCTCGAGGAGCGGCTCGCCCTGGAGCTGCGCCACGGCCTCCTCGAGCATGTGGACGAAGAGGTCGAAGCCCACGAGCGAGACGTTGCCGCTCTGCTCGGCGCCGAGCATGTCGCCGGCGCCGCGGAGCTCCATGTCGAGCGAGGCCACGTGGAAGCCCGAGCCGAGCTGCGTGAAGCGTTCGAGCGCCTCGATGCGCGCGCGCGCCTCGTCGGTGAGCGTCGAGGGCGGCGGCGTGACGAGGTAACAATAGGCGCGCTCGCGGCTCCGGCCGACACGCCCGCGGAGCTGGTAGAGCTGGCTCAACCCGAAGGTGTCCGCGCGATCGACGATCATCGTGTTGGCGCGCGGGATGTCGAGGCCGCTCTCGATGATCGCCGTCGAGCAGAGCACGTCGTACTCGCCGTCGATGAAGTCGGTCATCGTGCGCTCGAGGAGGTCCTCCTTCATCTGACCGTGCGCGACGGCGATGCGCGCCTCGGGCACGAGGTCCTGGAGGCGCTGCGCGCGCTCGTAGAGGCCCTCGATGCGGTTGTAGACGAAGAAGACCTGGCCGCCTCGGCGGAGCTCCCGCCGGATGGCTTCGCGGATGGTGTGATCGTCCCAGCGGCAGGCGAAGGTGCGCACGGCACGTCGGTCGGTGGGCGCCGTGGAGATGAGGCTAAGGTCGCGGAGCCCGCCGAGCGCGAGGTGGAGCGTGCGCGGGATGGGCGTCGCGCTCAGCGTGAGCACGTCGACGGAGGTGCGGAGCTTCTTGATGCGCTCCTTGTGCGTGACGCCGAAGCGCTGCTCCTCGTCGACCACGAGGAGGCCGAGGTTCTTGAAGTGCACGTCCTTGGAGAGGAGGCGGTGCGTGCCGATCACCACGTCGACCGTGCCGTCCTTGAGCCCGGCGAGCGTCTTCGCCTGCTCCTTCTTGTCGACGAAGCGCGAGAGGCTCCGCACCACGATGGGGTAGTCGGCGAAGCGGTTGCGGAAGGTGTGGTAGTGCTGCTGCGCGAGGACCGTCGTGGGGCAGAGGACGGCCACCTGCCTGCCCGCCGTGGCCACGCGGAAGGCCGCGCGGATGGCCACCTCGGTCTTGCCAAAGCCGACGTCGCCGCAGACGAGGCGATCCATCGGCTGCTCGCTCGCGAGGTCCTCGAGCACGTCCTCGATGGCGCGCAGCTGATCGGGCGTCTCGTCGAAGGGGAAGGTCGCTTCGAACTCGTTGTAGAGCCGATCGATCGGCGGGAGCGGCGGGCGCTTCGAGGCGGCGCGCTCGGCGTAGAGCTTGAGGAGCTCTTCGGCCATCTGCCGGACCGCGCGCTCGACCGTGGCTTTCTTCTTGGCGAAGGTCGAGCCGCCGAGGCGGTCGAGCTTGGGCGTGTGCCCCTCGGCGCCGGCGAACTTCTGGATCTGGTGGAGGCGCGTGACGGGCAGGTAGAGCTTGTCGCCGCCGGCGTACTCGACGACGAGCACCTCGAAGGTCGGCGCCTCGACGCCGTGATAACGCTCGCTCTTGGAGAGGGAGAGCGCCTTGCGCTCGAGGCCGAGGTAGCGACCTACGCCGTGATCGGCGTGGACGACGAAGTCACCCGGCGAGAGCTCGCGGAGGTCTTCGAGGAAGGCCTCGGCGCGGCCCTTCCGCGACTTCTTCTTGCTGCGCTGCTTGTGCGCGCGCGTGCCGAAGACCTCCTCCTCGGTGACGAAGACGAGGCCCTCGGTGGGGAGGAGCGCGCCGTCGCCGAGGTCGCCGATCACGACCTGCGCGCGGACCTTCCGTGGGCCTTTGAGGAGCTCGGGCGAATAGGGCGTGGGCTTGGGATCGACGGGGACGCCGTAGCCGCGGAGGAGCCTCACGAGTCGCTCGGCCTGCGCGTGCGAGCGCGCCGTGAAGAAGACGCGCAGGCCCACGTCGAGCCAGCGCGAGGCGCGCTTGGCCACGGGCGCGAGGACGTCGTCGCGATCGCCGGTCGCGCGGCGCGCCTTGAGCTCGGCCACGAGCGCGGCCTGATCCTCGGCGCCGAGGTGGAGGAGGCCCTCCTCGGGCGCGCGATCGAGCGCGGCGAGCGGGCTCTCCTCGTCGTGGACCTCGCCGAGCGTCGCGACGCGGTGCACGACGAGCGGCGCGCGCTCGACGATGCGATCGAGCAGCTCTCCTTGCGGGAGGAAGAGCGCGTCGAGCGGGAAGGCGGGCTCGCCGGCCTCGACCTTGGCGCCGCGATCCGCCGAGGCCTCCTCGCGGGTCTCGGTGGCGTGCTTGGCCACGCTCGTGGGATCGACGACGACGAGCCGCGTGTCCTCGTCGAGGTAGTCGAGGAGCACGTCGAGGCGCGGGTAGAACGCGGGGAGGAAGCCCTCGATGCCGTAGAACACGCGGCCGCTCTCGAGGTCGTCGAGGAGCTTGCGCGTCTCGCGCGTGGGGACGTTGGCCTCGTCGGCGAGCGCGCGCACCCGCTCGCGCGCGAGCGCGAGCTCCGAAGGGCCGAGGAGGATCTCGCGGACCGGGTGCACGAAGAGGCGATCGAGCGTCTCGATGGTGCGCTGGTCGTCGGGATCGAAGCTGCGGATCGAGACCACGAGATCGTCGTCGAACTCCACGCGCGCCGGGTGCTCGGCGTGCGGGGGGTAGACGTCGACGAGGCCGCCGCGCACGGCGTAGGTGCCGGGGTCCTCGGCGATGGGGACGCGCATGTACCCGCCCTCTTCGAGCACCGCGATGAGGTCCTCGCGGTCGAGGTCCATCGCCGGCTCGAGGAGGAGGCTCTTCTTGCGCAGGATCTCGTGGGGCGGGACGCGGCGGAGCAGCGCGGCCACGGACGCGACCACCGCGCGCGTGGGCAGGCCCTGCGCGAGGTGCGAGAGCGTGACGAGGCGGTCCATCGCCGAGCGACGATCCGGCGCGACCTCGAGGAAGGGGCTCGCGTCGGGCGAGGGGAAGCTCAGGACGCCGCTCGCGAGCTCTTCGCCGAGGAAGAAGCGGAGGTCCGCGGCGAAGCGCTGCGCCCGCTCGGTGCTCGACGTCACGACGAGGACCGGCGGCACGCTCGACGAGCGAAGGGCCTCGGCGAGGGCGTAGGCGAGGGCGCCGTCGGGGAGCCCCATGGCGTGTGTCTCGCGCGACGTCTCGAGCGCGGCCCGGAGGTGCTCGACTCGTGCGTTCGCCCGCCTGAGCCCCGCCTCGATGGGGTCCAATCTCTCGGTCATGCCTCGAACCTGTGGATGGTCGCGCCCGTCGGCTCAGCGAGACGAGGCGAGCCCGCTCTCCGCGTCCTCGAGCAAGTTCCGGATGTCGGCTTCGCGCCGGAGCTCGGCGAGGAAGAGCTTCTCCTGGCGCTCCATCGCCTCGTCCAACATGACACGATAGATCTCGTCCTTCACCGCGTCGAACGGCGGGACGGCCGCGCTGCCGCGCTCACGCTCGTGGAGGAAGAAGATGTGGTAGCCGGCCGCTCCGCGCACGGGGGCGCTGATCTCCCCAGGAGAGAGCGCGAGGAGCGCTTGCTCGAGCTCGCCGGGGAGGTCGCCCTGGCTCAGCCAGCCGAGCTCGCCGCCGCCGATCTCGCGCGCCGCGCGGAAGAAGTCGGCCTCGCTCTCGAGGCGCGCGCGCACCTCGGTGGCGCGCTCTCGCACCTCGGCCACCTCGAGGATGCCCGCGCCCGGCGGGAGCGGGAAGAAGACGTGGCTCGCGCGGAAGCGGAGCGCGCGGTTGGCCTTGCGCGCGCGGTTCTCGTACTCGCGCCGGACGTCGCGCTCGGTGATGTTCACGCGGCTCCGGACGCGCTGGTTCATCACCTTGAGGTGGAGGAGCTGGTCGCGGAGGTTCTGGCGGTACTGCGCCTCGGTGTAGCCCTGCTCGGCGACCGCCGCCCAGAACTCCTCCGGCGAGAGCTGGTTCTGCTGCATCACGTTCTGGACGGCGCGCTCGACGTCCGCGTTGCTCACGCGGATCTCCATCTTGGCCGCCGCCTGGCGGATGAGCTCCTCGTCGATGAGTTGATCGACGATCTGCCGGTAGAGCGTGGCGCGCGCCTCGCTTCGCTTGGTCTCGCTGGGGATCTCGAGGAGCCGCTCGAGGAAGGGGAGCGCGCGCCTTCGGACCTCGCTGAGGAAGATGGCGCGGTCGTTCACGACGGCGACGACGCGCTCGACGACGTCAGCCTCGACCCGGGGGGCGGAGGCCAGCAGCGTCGCGAGGAGCACTGCGAAGACGCCGGCGCGCCGTGAGCTCACGGGCTCCCGTCTCCGAACGAGACCTCGCGGAGCGCGCTGGGATCGATCTCGACCCCGGCCTCCTTGGTGAGACGCGCGACGAGCGCTTCGAGGGCCGCCTCGCGCTTCTCGCGGTAGAGCTTGCTCTGGATGACGCGCCGCACGTCGTCGAGCGAGCGCTGGAGCGCCGGGCGGCGCGCGGTGAGCTTCACGATGTGGAAGCCGCGATCCGTCTCGATGACCTTGGGGTGGATGGCGCCGACCTTCTCGAGGCCGAAGGCCGCCTCGACGACGGCCGCGGGGGGCGCGTTCTCGCGCGGGGCCTCACCCGACTCGGGGCGGCTCACGAAGCGGAGGTCGCCGTAGCGGTTCCGCGTGGCCTCGTCGATGGAGCGCGTCTTGGCCGCCTCGCGGAAGGCCGCGCCCTGATCCTCGGCGGCGAGGAGCTCCTTGAGGAGCTTCTCGGCCTCGGCGCGCTCGCGGAGGAGGATGTGGCTGATGCGCACCTGCTCGGGCTGGTTGTACTCGTCGGCGTGCGCCTCGAAGTACGCGCGGATCTCGTCGTCGGTGACGTCGCTCAGCTTGACCTTCTCGTCGAGCTCCTCGCGGAGGAGGGCCTCGACGAGGACGCGGTTCTCGGCGCGACGAACCTCGGGGCGATCGAAGTAGCCCTGCTTCTCGGCCTCGAGCGCGAGGAGCTCGAAGCGCACCATGTTGTCGAGGAGCTCACGTCGCCGTTCGGGGCTCGCGTAACGTGCGCGGAGGTAGGGGCTCTGCTCGGCGAGCCGATCGGCGAACTCGCCCGCGGTGATCACGCGATGGCCTACCTTGGCGACGGGGGTCGCCGCCTCTTCGGCCGAGAGCCCGTACCGGGCCTCGCCCTCGGCGTCTTTCTTGCCGCAGGCGGCGACGAGGAGAAGGAGGCTGGAGAGGAGGAGCGTCCGCATCGGGCCCATTCATAATACGAACGGCGCGGCTTGTCGTCCGTCGGCCGCGGGGACGGCGCGGAGCGAGCTCAGCCGTGCCGGCGCTCGAGGACCGTCCGCATGAGGTCGGTGAGCTCGTCGAGGTCGAAGGGCTTGTCGAGGTGCTCGTCGGCGCCGTAGAGGGGCGAGGTCATCTCGTTGAGCCGTTCGCCGATGCCGGTGAGCATGATGATCCCGGTGTTCTCGAGGCTCATGTCCTCGCGGATCGCGCGGCAGACCTCCCACCCGCTCATGCCGGGCATCATCACGTCGAGGACGACGAGATGGGGCTCGACTTCGCGCGCGAGCTTCAGGGCCTCCTCGCCGTCGTTGGCTTCGACCACGCGACAGCCGAGCTTCTTGGCGCAACCGGCGACGAGCGCGAGGATCTCGAAATCGTCGTCGGCGACGAGGATGGTGAGCTTGGAGTAATCGAGGGGCATGTTCGTCGGGCCCGCGGGGCAGCCCCCTGGGGCCCCGCGATGGTCCATCCGTGACCCGCGCGTGTCAATCGCTTCCGTCGGGCTGGAGGATCTCGATCTGATCCGCGCGGACGTAACCTCGCTGATCGTCGGGGAGTCGCACCTCCGCGTAGTCGCGCCGACGGCCGAGCACGCGGAGGCGATCGCCCTCGCGGACGATCCGGCGGCCGGGGGCCCGCTCGTCGGGGCCCGCGCGGAGCGTCACCTCGGGGGCGACCACGACCGCGAGCCGCCCCTCTTCGAACCACTCGAGGCGCTCCCCGAGCCCGAAGAGCATCGCGGCGAGGAAGACGAAGGAGAAGGAGCCGACGAGCCCGAGGCCGATGCGCACCCGCTCGTTCCGCGTGACGAAGAGGAAGCCGAGCGCGGCGAACGCGAGGACGTCGAAGACGAGCGCGAGGATCGTGAGCGTCGAGGCCGGCATCCCCGAGGTGAGCGTGCCGAAGAGCGTCGCCTCGGGCGCGAGCGGCTCGCCGTGGTGCTCGCTCTCGCGCGCGTCGCGGACCTTGGCCTCGGCGCGCGCGAGGGCCTCCCGGATCTCGGGATCGCGGGGCGCGAGGCGCATGGCCCGCTCGAGCCAGACGATGGCGCGTCCGAGCTCGCCGAGCTGGGCGTGGCAGAGGGCGCGATCGTAGGCGACGTCGGGGTCCTCGACCCCGGCGCGCGCGAGCTCGTCGTAGGCGACGAGGGCCTCGGCGCATTCGCCGCGGGCGGCGAGCTCCGTGGCGCGTGTGTGGACGGCGCGGAGCGGATCGTCGGCGAACGCGACGCTCGACACGAGGAGCGGGAGGAGGGCGAGGAGGCGGATCACGCGCGGCCTCCCTTCGCGAGCGCGTCGAGCCGATCGAGGATGGCCGTGATGCGCAGCATGGCGCGGTCCATCTCCTCGGCGTGCGTGCTCTCCGCGGCGAACCGCGCGAAGTCGAGCCCCTCGAGCTCTTCGATGGTGCGGGTGACGAGCTCGTTCGGGGCGCCCACGGCCGCGAGCTTCTGCGCGATCTCCGCGTGCGTCAGCCCGCGCGTGCTCTCGCCGAGGAGCTCCTCGAGCGCGGCGTGGATCGACGAGGCGAGGGCGGCGTAGAGCCCCTTGGCGTCTCCCTCGCGTCGCTTCGCGCGGGCCTCGTCGAGGAGCCTCTGGTGGCGACGCTCCCGCTCGCGTCGGCCTCGCTCCTTGCGGCGACGCCGCGCGAGCGCGCCGAACCCGAAGGCGAGCGCGAGCACGACGGGCGGCGCGAGGAGGAGCGCCCAGAACGTCCCGCGATCGGCGAGCGCGGAGGAGCGCCGGCGGAGCTCGGCGCGGCCTCGGAGGACGCCGAGCTCCTCGGAATCGGACGCCGGCGGCTCGAGCTCGTCGGGCTCGGACGCGATCGGTGGCTCGTCCGGGATCGCCCCGTCGTCGCCGGCGACGTGGATCACGACGGCGTTCGAGGTGAGGCGTTGGCTGGTCTCGGTCTCCGGATCGAAGGTGGGGACGGAGAACCCGGGGATCCGGAAGGTGCCCGGCTGCTCGGCGATGATCAGGAAGCGCGTGACGCGCCGGCCGTGGAGCCGCCCGTTCTGGATGCGGGTGGAGGTCTCGGTCTCGGGGGCGAGGACGCGGAGGCCACGGATCTCTGGGAGACCCAGCTCGAGGTCCCGCACGTGCCCGCGCCCCTCGACCACGACCTCGAGGGTCGCGGCCTCACCCACGCGGAGCGTGCGCCGGTCGATGTTCGCGCGGAGATCGAACTGGCCCACGAGCGCACGGCTCGGCGTGCCGTTCGGCAGGGGCTTCACCGTGATCGTCACGGGCTTGGCGTGCCGCACGAGCTTCTCGCCCTGGGCGAACCCGAAGGCGGTGGTGGCGACGATCTCGAGGGTCGCCGCGCCGATGTCCAGCTTGCCCGCGCGGAGCGGGAAGGCCGCCACGCGTTTGACCGTGTAGACCTGGAAGGGCACGCCTCGGACGATCTCGCGGCGCTCGGGCGGGGGCCGGTTGGGATCGAGCAGATCGTGGACCCAGAAGCCGTCGGTCGAAGGCTCCTTGCTGAAGCGCGGGCTCCCGCGGAGGCGCGAGTAGTACTCGATCTCGAGCGTGATCTGCTCGCCCACGTACACCTCGGTGCGGTCGACCTTGGCGCGGAGGAAGGCGCGGGCGTCGAAGACGTCGTCGAGCGGCGTGCTCACGGGATCGTCGTCGGGCGGCTCGCTCGAGCGGACGTCGGGCGCGCCCCGCGGATCGCCCTCGACGCGGATCGTCACGGGCGTGCCCTCGTAGCGCTCGCCCTCCACCATGGCGACGGGCGCGGCGAGGCGGTGTTCGCCCGGTAGCTCGGCGCGGAGCGTGAACTGGTGGATCTCGGTGGCCTCGACCTGCGCCGCGCTCCGGAGCCCGAATTGGAAGCGGACCGGCGAGCTGCGGCGGTGGGAGAGGATGCTGAACGCGCCGAGGTCGGGGAGCTCGACCCGGTCGATCCGCCCGCCCAGGGCGTCGACGCGGATCTCGAGCTGCACCTGATCACCCACCGAGACGATCTCGGGGCGCGCGCTCATCTTCACCTCGACCTGGGGCGCCGCGAGCGCCGCTCGGGCGGGGAGGAGCGCGAAGATCAAGGCGATGGAGAGCCCGAGGCGCGCGCGAGCACGCGCCGTGGGGCGCGGGGTTCGCGGGCTCGTCCGGGCGAAGGGCATCACCAATCTTTCTCCACGATTCGACGTCGTCGAGCCGCCCTTCGCTTGGCGAGGTGCGATTCGAGCGTCTCGTCGCCCTCCTCGAGGGCGCGGAGGACGCGCTCGGCCTCGTCCCGCTCCTCCGCCTCGATGGGCTCGGCCTCGGCCTCGCGCGTCTCGGCGTCGTCGGACGCCTCGCGCTCTCCCTCGGCGTCGTCCTGGGTGTCCCCGCCGGCCTCGTCGCCTTCGGCCCGCGCGTCGTCGTCTTCCTCCGGCTCGGCGGGCTCGGCGTCTTCGGCGCCTTGCGACCCGTCGCCCTGGGACTCGTCCTCGTCGCCGCGGGGGCGTTCGGCGTCCTGGTCGCGATCCTCGTCCTCGCCCTGCTCGGAGTCGGACGCGTCCTGGTCGCGCTCCTCGCCCTCCTCGCCCTCGGCGTCCTGGTCCTGTTCGCCCTCTTGGGGCTCGGGCTGGGGAGGCGGGGGCATGAGCTCGGCTTCGGCCTGACGCAGGAGCGCGAGCTCGAGGTCGAAGGCCGTGTCGCGATGCCCCGGGCGCACGACGAGGGAGCGCTCGAAGGCGTCGACGGCGGCCTCGTACGCCTTCTTGGCCGCCTCGTGATCGCCGCGCTCGCGGGCGAGATCGCCCTCGCGGAGGTGGGCCACGCCCACGTTCTGATAGGCCCGCCCGAAGCGCTCGTCGGCTTCGCGGCGGAGGAGCGCGTCGCGGAGCCGGTACGCGCGGCGGAGGAGCGGCTCGGCGGTGGAGGCGAGCCTCGACTCGAGCGGCTCCTCGGCGAGGGCGGCCTCGAACCACGCGATGGCGGCGTCGTGGTCACCCTCGGCGAGCGCCGCGAGCCCCAGGCCGAGCGCCACGTCGGGGCCGTCGGGGAGGCCGAGCGCGACGGGATCGTAGGCCTCCTTCGCGGCCGCGGCGTCGCCCTCGGCGAGCGCCTCGCGCCCTCGCTCGGAGGCCTCCGCCTCGCGGAGGAGGAGCGGCGTGCTGCATCCGCCGACGAAGAGCAGGAGGACCAGCCACCTCATCGCGTCGCCTCCTCCTTTCGGCGGCGCGGCCAGCCCTCCGGCACGAGGCGCGCGGCCAGCAAGAAGAGGAAGGCAGGGAAGAGCGCGACGGAGAAGCGCTCCTCGTGGACGGTCACGCGCTTGCTCTCGGA
>JAAYBZ010000024.1 GCA_012744445.1 Myxococcales bacterium
GCGGCCGCGGCGATGCTCCTCCTCTGATCAGTCCTCGTCGCCGCGAAGCTCGATGTCGACCAGGAGGTCGGTCGAGATCGCCTCGAGGCTCGCGCGGAGATCCCTGAGGGAGAGCCCCTCGGGAAGCGCGACCTCGCCCCTCGCCTTGAAGAGCGGACGACCCTGATCGGGCGCTGGGACCACCTCGGTCTCGAGGCTCTCGACGTTCACGTCCTTGCTGGCGAGCACCTCGCTCACGCTCTTCACGATGCCCGGCCTGTCCCCGCCGATGAGATCGAGCGTCACGCGGCGCCGGCCCTTCGTGTCGACGGCCGCGCCCGTCTGGATCACCACGCGCAGACCGCGCGATTCGAGGCTCATCAGCGCGCGATAGAGCCCCGCCGCCTTCTCGTCCGGCACCGCGACGCGGAGGAGACCGGCGAAGTACCCCGAGAGGTGAGACATGCGGCTCTCCTCCCAGCTCGCGCCGTGATCGGCGATTGTCTTCGCGAGCGCCTCGACGACGCCCGGCCTATCCGGTCCGAGAACCGTCAGAACCAGGGATTCCATCGCCCTCATTGTTATCACGGGACCGCTCCCGCCGCCCAAACTTGGTCAGCGTGCGAAAGCGGCCAGAGCGAAAGGGACGGTGTCGTCGCCCTCCTTCCGCGCGGCCTTGGCGGCACGGTACGCGCGCGCGGCGGCGAGCAGCTCGTCGAGCGAGTCGGCGAAGAGCGAGGGGATCTCGTGGACGTCGGGGACGAGCTCGGCGTCGACGTGGAAGGAGAAGCCCACGACGTCGCCCGCGCTGAGCACGGTGAGGTTGAGGCCCGCCCCCTCCATCACCGGGCCCATGCAGTGCATCTGGCGCACGCGATGGCCCGCGAAGGTGAGCGTCTCACGCGGACCGGGCACGTTGGAGATCACGAGGTTGTGGAAGGGACGGTGCCGGTCCGCGAGCTTCATCTTGGAGTAGAGCGAGGCCAGCGCGCCGAGGGTGGTCACGCTCGTGAGCTCGGCGAGCCCGGAGAGGTTCTCGGGGCCGAAGGTCTGGTGCTCCCACTTCGCGGCCTGCGTGCCGCGATGGATGGCGAGGAGCCGCTCGCCGGGATCCTCCACCTCGGAGAAGAGGCGCGTGAACATCGCCGAGACGAGGTTGTTGACCTCGGAGGCGTGCTCCTCGGTGCGGATCGAGACCGGGCACACCGAGAGGAGCGAGCCGTCGAGCTCGACCTCGCGCGCGTCGAGGTAGCGACGGAGCGTGCCCGAAGCGAGCGCGAGGACCACGTCGTTCACCGTCACGTCGAACGAGGACTTGATCTCGCGGAGCGTGGCGAACGAAGCGGTGGCGAAGGCCGCGTCGCGGCGCTGGCCGACGGTCGCGTTCCAGGGCGTGCGCGGGCAGACGAGCGGCGTGCCCCCCGCCTCCCACTCGGGATCCTTACGTCGCGTCACGATGTCGCGGAGGCCGCGCACGGCCTTCTTGGCGACGTCGACGATGAGCTTGGGCTGACGGAGGCGCGCGACGAGGCCTTCGCGGAAGAGCGCCGTCTTCTTGGGGCGCTCGAGGACCATGCCGAGCTCTTCGTCGATGGCCGCCTCCGGGCCGTCGAAGAGCCGCGAGAAGAGCCGCGCGCCGGAGACGCCGTCGGCGAGCGCGTGGTGGATCTTGAAGAAGAGCGCGAAGCGGCCGCCCTCGAGGCCCTCGATGATCCAGAGCTCCCAGAGCGGGCGCGTGCGATCGATGGGCCGCGCGTCGATGCGCGCGACGAGATCGCCGAGCGCGTCGAGGTCGGAGCCCGCCGGGAGCGCGGTGTCGCGGATGTGGTGGATGGGATCGAAGGCCTCGTCCTCGATCCAAGCGGGGTGATGGACGTCGAGCGGGAGCGGATCGAGCTTCCTCCGGAGGGCCGGGATCCGCGAGACCCGTTCCGCGAGCTCACGGCTCAGGGCAGGGAACGAGAACGGCGTCGCGCCCGGTTCCATCACCGCCACGAACGCCACGTGCATCTGCACGTTCGGCGTATCGAGGTGGAGGAAAGAAGCGTCCATCCCACTCAATTTGTCCATCGATCCCTCCATCGTCCCCCAAACCGGTAGAACGTGTTCCACCACCATAATCACCATAGGGGACCACGACCGTCATATTTCGGTCAGAAGAGGGTCGCAGAGACGGAGACGATCGCTCGCTCCTCGGCTGGTGACCGTCCGATCGGCCCTTGGGCCCCATAAGGGGCTTAAGGGAGGGAACTCAGCATGGAATCCTACGCGCCGTCCGTGATCCCCACGTGGCTCCTCGTGCCGATCGGCATCGTCACCGCGCTCCTCATCACGCCCTTCGTGCTGGTCGTCGCCATCCCGATCCTGGTGGTCGTCCCGGCGGCCGTGCCCTTCATCTTCGTGGCCTTCCTCGGCGATTTCCGCGGCGAGCAAGAGGCCTACGAGGAAGCGCTCAAGAAGTACGAGTCCTGGAAGCTCCCGCCGCTCTGGACGCCGGACCACCTCCCGATTCCGCACTGACGCGCGCCCGCCACGCGGGGCGCCGGAACGCCGCCGGAGCCGCACCGCGCCGGAGCGCTCCGGTAGAGCGGGAGGGCTCACTTCGTCGGCACGGGGATCGATCCGTGCTTGGTGAGCCCGGCGGTCTCCTCGGCGTCCGCGCCGAGTTCGCGGAGGCCACGGCGGATCGCGTCCATCAGACGCGCCGCTTCCCCGCCGCCACGGGCCTGCACGTCGTCGTCCACGGAAAGCTCGCCCATGCCTTCGTCTTCGGCGACGGAGAGCTCGGCGGCTTCGTAGGCCCAGCGGCGGAGGATCTCGATCTTCTCGCTGCGTGAGAGGCCCTCGTAGGCGAGGAGCTCGTCCGGCGATCCGAAGACCTCCGACGGATTGAGCAGCGCTCTTTCACGGTCGATCTTGCTCATCCTTCCATCTTGGCGGTTCGACGAGCCCCTCGACATTCCACGAATGGAGGCAACGCAGGCCAGATTCGGCCGACGTGCTCCTCTCGAAAGGAGCACTCCCATGCGAATCTGGCCTCTCATCCTCCTCATGTCGGCCGCCTGCGGCGAAGCCGTGACGCCTCCCCTCTCGTACGACGCCGAGGTCGATCCGGGCGAGCCGCTCGTCGAGCCGCCCGAGCTCGAGCTCCCGGACGATCGCTGCGACCAAGCCGCGCCCGATCCCTGCGATCCCTCACCGTGCCATCCCGGCGTCCAGTGCGAGGTCGTCGAGGGATGGGGCATCCGCTGCGGCTCCTGCCCCGAAGGGATGGTCGGCGACGGCTTCGAGTGCGCCCCGCCGCCTCGCCTCGAGATCCACGAATTCGATTACGACCAGCCGGGGAGCGACACGGCGGAGTTCATCGAGATCGTGAACGTGGGCGAGCATCCGGCGTCGCTCGTCGGGATGCGCGTCGAGCTCGTGAACGGCGGTAATTCCCAGGTGTACCGCGCCGTCGCGCTCGATCCGATCGGCACGCTCGAGCCGGGCGCGTTCGCCGTCTTGGCGGCCCCCCTCGTCGAGGTGCCCGAGGAGGTCCCCGTGATCCGGATGCCCGCTTCGGCGTGGCTCCAGAACGGCCCCGACGCCATCGTCCTCCTCGACGCCGAGGGGGAGGCCCTCGACCTCGTGGTCTACGGCGGAACCCTCGAAGGCTACGCCCCGGAGTGGCACGTCGACGTGCTCGACACGGGACACGCCGGGAGCCTCTCGCGGATCGCGCCGGGTGGGCCCTTCGTCCTCGCTTGTGAGCCCACGCCCGGCCGACCGAACGTGGGCCCCTGCGAGTGAGACCGCGTCATTCGATGAGGATGGTGATGCAGTTCGTCTCCACCTCTTCGATGTAGGTGATCGGCGCCTCACGGGCCGTGATGAGCTGGACGACGACCCAGCCTCGCCCCTTGCCCTCCGCCTGGCAGCCGAAGCGCGGCCACTCGAGGTCGGGATCGAAGGTGTAGCCCTCCTCCGGCGCGAGCGTGACGTCCAGGTCGAGCATCGTCGAATTGCTCGCCGGGGTGTCCTCGCTCTCGACGACGGCGAGGAGCGTGCGGAGCTCCTCTTCGAGCGCGGAGTCGAGCGCGTCGTCGCCGAGCTCGAAGGGGATGGGCCAGAGGACCTGGACCTGGGTTCCGTCCGGCGGCGCCGCGGCGAACGCGCCCACGCTCACCCGCACCTGCGGCTCGTCGACGCTCGACGTCCAGACGGAGAACTCGTTCGGCGAGGCGACGCCCTCGACGGGCACGTCGTTCGTGGGCCAGACGAGGTTCACGCCGTACTCGGCGCCGTCGCCGTGGTCGGTGCCGACCCAGTGCGTGCTGAAGTGCTGGGTGCGGGCGAGGATCACGGCGTCGCTCCCGCGGCGGTGCACCGACGTGGGGTGGCGCTCGATGCTGCCCGCGCTGGTGCGCGAGACGTGGCCAGGGAGCGTCGTGCGCGTGCCCGAGCCGAGCGAGGCGGCGCCCACACGCGTGTACGTCGTCACGGGCGCGTTGAAGAGGGTGCCCTCGGGGAGCAGCTCGAAGACCGCGCCGCCGACGGGCGGGTTGGCCTGGACCTCGGGCGGCCACTCGGCGGGCGGCACGCGGCGGACGGTGATCTCCGTCTCGTCGTCGAGGGCCGCGGCCGGGATGCGGAGCTCGAAGTGGGTGCCGTCGGCGCCTTCGAGCACGATCGTGCCGCCGGCGGCGCCGATCCGCCGTGTCACGGCGAGCTCGTCGTCCGGCGGGTTCGGCTGGCTCGGGGCGTCGTCGCCACAGCTCGAGAGCATCAGCCCGAGCCCCATCAGAAGCGGAACAAGCAAGCGGTCTTTCATCGGATCCCCTCTTCTCGAAGCAAAGCGGCGCAGGGCGCGCCTCCTCCACGATCGCCGGAATTCACGCGAGATTCAAGCGCCCCCGGGACGCCCGCGCTCACCCCACGAGCAGGCCGAGGATTCAGTCCTTCTTCTTCCGCGTGAGGCGGGAGAGCGGGACGTCGGGCTTCTTGGAGGGCTTGGGCCGCCGCTTCCCGAGGAAGCGCCGGAGCACGTAGAGCACCGCGAGCCCGACGACGAGGTAGACGACGAGCTCTTGCCAGCTCACGACAGCCCCAGCGCCCGCCCCACGTTCGTCACGAGGAAGCTCCCGATCCACGCGAGGGTCGTCATGTACGTGAAGAGGAAGACCGCCCACTTGGCGCCCCCGGCCTCGCGCTTCACGACGGCGAGCGTGCTCATGCACTGCGCGGCGAGCACGAAGAAGACCATGAGCGAGACGCCGACGAGCGGTGTGAGGAGCGGCCTTCCGTCGGGCCAGGTGGCCGCCCGCAGCTCGTCACGGAGGCTCTCGTCCTCTTCGTCGGTCTCGCCGAGCGAGAAGACCATGCCCATGGTCGAGACGAAGACCTCGCGCGCGGCGAACGAGGCGACGAGGCCCACGCCGAGCCGCCAGTCGAAGCCGAGCGGCTCGAGGGCGGGCTCGATGGCGTGGGCGAAGCGACCCGCGAAGCTCTCCCGGAGGACGCGCGCCGACTCCTCGGCGTCGAGCTCGGCGAGCGCCTCCTCGGCCTCCGCGCCCGACATCGTGGCGACCACGCGCTCACGCTCGGCCTCGAAGTACGCCTCGCGCGCCGGGTCGTTCGGGAAGGTGAGGAGCGCCCAGAGGATGATGGTGAAGGCGAGGATGATCGTGCCGGCCTCGACCAAGAAGCCGCGCACCTTCTCCCAGACGGTGCGGAGCGTCGCGCCGAGCATCGGCATGCGATAGGGCGGGAGCTCGAGCACGAAGGTCGGCGTGGGGCCGCGGAGGATCGTCCGGCGGAGGAGGGCCGCCGCCGTGAGTGTCATGACCACGCTGAAGGCGTACATGGAGAAGAGCGCGAGCGAGCTCTGGCTGAACACGCCGAGGACGCGCTCGTCGCTCGGGAAGACCGTGGCGATGACGAGGATGTAGACGGGGAGGCGCGCGCTGCAGCTCATGAAGGGGAGCGCGAGCATCGTCACGAGCCGGTCGCGCCGGCGCTCGATCGTGCGCGTCGACATCACCGCGGGCACGGCGCAGGCGAAGCCCGAGAGCAAGGGCACGAAGGCCTTCCCGTGCAGGCCCACGCCCTTCATCGTCCGGTCGATGACGAAGGCGACGCGCGCGAGGTAGCCCGAGTCCTCGAGGAGCGTCACGAGCAAGAAGAGGAAGGCGATCTGCGGGACGAAGACGATGACGTTGCCCACGCCCGCGATGATCCCTTCGGTGATCATGTCGCGGAGGATCCCCTCGGGGAGGACGGCGAAGGCGAGCTCCTTCAAGGCGTCCACCCCGCCCTCGATGAGCTCCATGAAAGGCTCGGCGGCCGTGAAGAGCGCCTCGAAGATCGCGAGCATCACGATGGCGAAGATGCCGATGCCGAAGACCGGATGGGTGAGCACCCGGTCGATGCGCTCGGTGCGGGAGGGGCGCGCCTCGTCGGTCTGCGCCTCGGCCACGAGGGCGTCGATGAACCGATAGCGCGCGCCCACGAGGGCCACGTCGATCGCGCGCGCGTCCGTCGCCCGGTGGACCTCGTCGACGGCCGCGCGCACGGCGGACGGCACGCCCTCGAGCTCGTCGCCGCCGAGCGAGAGGAGCGCCCACGCGGCGTAGGCGCGCGCCGAGGTCGTGTTGGCCGCGTTCGAGGAGAGCGCCGCGGCCTCCACACGCTCCACCCACGCGTCCACCTCGCTCTCGATGCGCAGAGGGGCGCGCGCGCCGCGCTCGAAGGCGCGGGCGATGGCGGCCCGGAGATCGTCGATGCCCTCGCGGCGGGGCACGCAGAGCGGCTGCACCTCCACGCCGAGCGTCTTCGAGAGGACGTCGACGTCGATGCGGACGCCCTGCTTCTCGGCGTCGTCCATCATGGTGAGGGCGACGACCGCGGGCATCGAGGTCTCGAGGACCTGGAGCGCGAGGTAGAGGTTGCGCGCGAGGGCCGTCGCGTCGACGACGAGGACGGCCACGTGACTCGACGCGTCCGCCGAAAAGAGCGCGTCGGCGGCGATGGCCTCTTCGGGCGATCGCGCCGAGAGGCTGTAGGTGCCCGGGAGGTCGAGGAGCTCGACGCGGCGACCCGCGATCTCGATCGTGGCGGAGCGACGCTCCACCGTGACGCCGGGGTAGTTGCCCACGCGCGCGCGATGTCCGCTCAGCGCGTTGAAGAGCGTCGTCTTGCCGGCGTTGGGGTTGCCGAGGAGCAGGATGCCCTGAGGCGCGTTCGGCTTGGTCATCGGCTTGGCTCGACCTCGATGGTGGCCGCGTCCTCGCGACGGATGGAGAGGGCGTAACGGCGCAGACGGAGCTCGATGGGGTCGCCCATCGGCGCGCGGCGCACGACCTCGACCTCGACGCCCGGGAGGAGCCCCATCTCCATCAGGCGCCGGCTGAGGAATCGCTCTCCGTGGAGCGCCCGGACCACGGCCCTCTCCCCGACGGGGACCTCCGAAAGCCGACGCACGGCGCTGCTCATCCTCGACCCATGGCTCGAAATCCGGAAATGGCGGCGACCTGCCGCCGCACCCACCTTCGGGCGCTTACTTTGGCCCGGATTTGGGTAGGATGCACCGCATGATTCGTTTCAGCTCCGACCCGGATCGCGCCGCCCAGCAGATGGACGGAATCCTCTTCTATCTCACGACCTTCGGATACGTCGACGGCGACTTCGACGAGTCGGAGAAGGAGTACGTCCGGGGCTACATACGGAAGCTCGCGCGGCACCGCGTGAAGTCGGCGCACCCCGAGATCGCGGGCGAGCTCCTCGACGAGCTCACCGAGCAGGGCGCCGCGCACGCGCTCGAGATCTTCGAGCGCATCGATCAGCAGGTGTCGGAGCTCTTCACCGAAGCCGTCGCCGGCAACGAGGACGTCGACTCCTTCGTGCAGGCCAAGCTCAAGCTCCGCTGCTTCGAGATCTTCAAGAGCTTCGATCGCGAGAACCAGGAGGTCCTGCTCGACGCGATGGACGAGCTCATCGAGGCCGACGGCGACGTGCACCCGGCCGAGCTCAAGCTCCGCAACGAGCTCGTCGAGCTCTTCGAGAGCGATCTCGGCCTCGAGCTCGAGGAGATCGAAGAAGACACCGGCGAGCGCGTCACGATCCACGAGACGGTGCAGATCGCGTCGAACGGCGAGTCGCCTCCGTTCTTCCGCGACTTCGAGTTCCACTACTCCGCGGATCCCGAGGTGATCCGCAAACAGGTCGAGGCCGACCGCAAGCTCCTCGACCAGACGCTCGACGTGCTCGCCGATCTGCGCGCCGCGGGCGCGGGCAAGCTCGCCGAGGGCGAGACCTTCGCGTCCTTCACGGGCCAGGCCCCCTTCCTCGACGGCCACGTCTATGTCCACCCCGTCGAGCCCGGCGCGCGCTACGACGTCACGGTCCTCGGCGATCTCCACGGCTGCTACAGCTGCCTCAAGGCCGCCACCGTGCAGACCAACTTCCTCGAGAAGGTACGAGCCTACAAGAGGGATCCCGAGAACACGCCCAAGCCGCTCCTCGTCTTCCTCGGCGACTACATCGATCGCGGGCTCTTCAGCTTGAACGGCGTCTTCCGCGCGGTGCTCCGGCTCTTCGTGGCCGCGCCGGAGCACGTCTTCGTGCTGCGCGGCAACCACGAGTACTACATCGAGTACCAAGGGCGGATCTTCGGCGGCGTGAAGCCGGCCGAGGCGATCAACACGCTCAAGCCGCACCTCGACATCGACGTCTTCCGCCACTACCGCGACGTCTTCGAGGCGCTGCCCAACATGCTCGCCCTCGGGAAGACGCTCTTCGTCCACGGCGGCATCCCCAAGGATCGCACGCTCAAGGAGAAGTGGACCGGCCTCCCCTCGCTCAACGACGAGACCATCCGCTTCGAGATGATGTGGAGCGATCCGAGCAGCGCCGACGTCATCCCGGCCGCGCTCCAGGAGCAGAGCGCCCGCTTCCCCTTCGGTAAGCTCCAGGCGGCCGCCTTCCTCAAGAAGATCGGCTGCGAGGCGCTCGTCCGCGGTCACGAGAAGGTGAACGAGGGCTTCCGCATCCACTACGACGAGCCGCAGCTCCGCCTCGCCACCGTCTTCTCCGCCGGCGGCTTCGACAACAACGATCTCCCGCTCGGCTCGAGCTATCGCACGGTCACGCCCAAGGGCCTGCGCATCGAGATCGATCCGGATGGCATCCGCTGGATCCCGTTCGTGATCGACTACGAGACGTACAACGATCCCACGCGCAACGCGTTCTTCGAGCGGCCGCCCGAGATCGAGCACCGCGCCTCCTGATCGGCGGGAGCCCGCGCTCCACGTGCGAAAGAGCCTCGGTCCGCACACGCAGACCGAGGCTTTCTACCGCGCAGGGTCGATCAGGCGCGGCCGAGGGCCTCGAGCGCGGCCTTCTCCACGGCCTCGGCCGTGATGCCGAACTTCTCGAAGAGCACCTCGGCGGGAGCCGACGCGCCGAAGCCGGTCATGCCGACGAAGCGGCCGCCGTCGCCGAGGAGCTTCTCCCAGCCCATCTCGATGCCCGCCTCGACGCCGACGCGCGCGCGGATCTTCGAGGGGATGACCGACTCGCGGTACGCGGCGTCCTGCGCGAAGAAGCGCGAGAACGAGGGGAGGCTCACGACGCGGGCGCGCACGCCCTTCTTCGCGAGCGAGTCCTGCGCGGCGATGGCGAGCGAGACCTCGCTGCCCGTCGCGATGAGGATCACCTCGGGCTCGCCGCCCTCCGCATCACGGAGCACGTACCCGCCGCGGCGCGCGTTCTCGGCCGGCGCGAAGACCGTGCGATCGAGCGTCGGGAGGTTCTGGCGCGTGAGCACGAGCGCGGCGGGGCCGTCGGCCTCGAGGGCGAGCTTCCAGCACTCGCGCGTCTCGTTGGCGTCGGCCGGACGGAGGACCTCGAAGCCCGGGATCGCGCGGAGCGAGGCGAGGTGCTCCACGGGCTGGTGCGTCGGGCCGTCCTCACCGAGGCCGATCGAGTCGTGCGTGAAGACGTAGCGCGTCTTCACCTTCATGAGCGCCGCGAGGCGGAGCGCCGGGCGCATGTAGTCGCTGAAGATGAGGAAGGTCGCGCCGAAGGGGATGACGCCGCCGTGGAGCGCCATGCCGTTGACGGCCGCGCCCATCCCGTGCTCGCGGATGCCCCACGCCACGTTGCGCGGCACGCCCTCGACACCCGGGAGGAAGTCGGCGAAGCCGTCCATCGTGGTGAGGTTGGAGCAGGCCAGGTCGGCGGAGCCGCCGACGAGCCCGGGCACGGCCTTGGCGATGGCGTTGAGCACGGTGTGGCTCGCCTTTCGCGTGGCAACGCCCTTGGGATCGGCCGGGAAGACCGGGAGATCGCGATCCCAGCCCTCGGGGAGGCCCGTCCCGAGCGCCACCTCGAGCTCGGCCGCGCGCGCGGGCTCGGCCTTGCGATAGGCCGCGAGCTGCTCCTCCCACGCGAGGCGCGCCTTCTGGCCGCGCTCCACGATGCCGCGCCTCACCTCGTCGAGCTCGGAGGGGACGTAGAAGGGCTCGAGCGGCCAGCCCATGACCTTCTTGGTGGCCTCGATCTCGGCGGCGCCGAGCGGCGCGCCGTGGGCGGACGAGGTGTCCTTCTTGTTTGGCGCGGGATAACCGATGATGGTCTTCACGCGGATGAAGCTCGGGCGCGGATCGGCGAGCGCCGCCTTGGCCGCCGCCTCGAGGGCCGCGAGGTCCTCGCCGTCGTCCACCGACTGCACGTGCCAGCCGTAGGCCTCGTAGCGGGCGAGGACGTTCTCCGTCATCGAGAGCGAGGTGCGCCCGTCGATCGTGATGTCGTTGTCGTCCCAGAAGACCACGAGCTTGCCGAGCTGGAGCCGGCCCGCGATGGACGAGGCCTCGGCCGCCACGCCCTCCTGGATGTCTCCGTCGGAGGCGATGACCCAGGTCACGTGGTCGAAGAGCTTGTGCTCGGGCGTGTTGAAGCGCGCGGCGAGGTGCTGCTCGGCCATCGCCATGCCCACGGCCGTGGAGATGCCCTGCCCGAGCGGGCCGGTGGTGATCTCCACGCCCGGCGTGTGGCCGTATTCCGGATGGCCCGGGGTCTTGCTTCCCCACTGGCGGAAGTTCTTGATGTCGTCGAGCGAGACGTCGTAGCCGCTCAGGTGCAGGAGCGCGTACTGCAGCATCGACGCGTGGCCGCAGGAGAGGACGAAGCGATCGCGGTCGATCCACGTGGGGTTCTGCGGATCGTGCTTCCGCAGCTTGGAGAAGATGAGCCAACCGAGCGGGGCGAGCGCCATCGGCGTCCCGGGATGTCCGGAGTTGGCGGCCTGGACGGCGTCCATCGAGAGCCCGCGAATGGTGTTCACGGCGAGCGAATCGAGCGTCTTCTGCGTCATCGGTCCTCGGGGGGGCGGGGGCGGCGCGGATCTAGCAGCGGAACGCGAGAAGCGAAAGTCGGCATCTCGGGCCAACCCCGTCCCCTCCTGGCGCCCGGAGGGGAGACGGTGGCCAAACACGCCGGCGGCCGCCTACCCTGGCCCGATGGAAGTCATCTGGCGCCCTTCGCCCCCATCCGTCGATCTCGGCACCGAGCACGAGACCACGCTCCTGGCCACGCCCGCGTTCCGCTTGGTCCAGATCGTCTCGCGCGGATATGCCTCGCCGCCGGGGCACGTCTACGACCAGGACGAGCACGAGTGGGTCACGCTCGTCTCGGGGCGCGCGGCGCTCACCGTCGAGGACCGCGGCCGCATCGAGATGAGCCCGGGCGACTCGCTCTTCCTCCCGAGCCGCACGCGCCATCGCCTCGAGTGGACCTCCGAGGACGAACCGGCCGTCTGGATCGCCCTCTTCTTCCGGGGCCCGATCCCCGCCGCGCTCCCGGACGAGGCCGTAGCCCGTATCCTCGGGCACATGAACGACGATCACGCGGACTCGCTCCTCGACTACGCGCACGTCTTCGCCGAGGCCCGGGACGCCACGCGCGCCAGGATGACCTCGGTGGACGCCGCGGGCTTCGGGCTCGAGGTGGAGACGCCGGAGGGGACGCGCCAGCTCCGCCTGCCCTTCGATCCGCCGGTCTCCGACGTGAAGGCGGCCCGCGACGCGCTCGTGGCGATGGCGAAGACGGCGCGCGCCGGGCGCTGATCAGCCGACCACGGTGACGGTGACGCGTCGCTCGTGCGGCGCGTGCCGGTGCTCGTAGAGGAAGACGCCCTGCCAGGTGCCGAGGTCGCAACGGCCGCGGCGCACGGGGATTCCGAGCGAGGTCTGCGTGAGCGCGGCGCGGACGTGCGCGGGCATGTCGTCAGGGCCTTCGGCGCGGTGGACGAAGCGGCCATCCCCGTCGGGGACGAGCGCCGAGAAGAAGGTCTCGAGATCGCGGAGCACGTCGGGATCGGCGTTCTCGTTGATGAGCAACGACGCGCTCGTGTGGTGGACGAAGACGTGGCAGAGCCCGTCGGCGATCCCCGAGTCGCGCACCACGCGCTGGACCTCGCGCGTGATCTCGACGAAGCCGCGGCCGCGCGTCCTCACCGAGAGCGTATCGTGGTGCGCCGTCATCCTGCGGCCCCCGCGTCCTCGATGAGCATCCACATCGCGCTCTGGTCGCTCACGTAGACGACCTTGTCGCGCTGCGTGAAGCGGAAGTCGTAGCGCGCGAAGATCTGCTTCTCGCCACGGCGCATCTTGGTGGCC
>JAAYBZ010000004.1 GCA_012744445.1 Myxococcales bacterium
GGGGAGGGCGTCGTCGAGGAAGCGCGTGGCGATGGCGTTGGGCGGGCTGCCGACGAGCATGCCCATTCCGCCGACCGACGAGGCGTAGGCGAGCGTGAGGATGCCCGCCTCGCGGCGCTCGCCCTCGGCGCCCGGCGCGCGCGCGCCGAGGAAGATGGGGAGCATGATCGCCATCGTGGCCGTGTTGCTCACCCACATGGAGAGCACGGCCGTCGCGAGCGCGAACGCGCCGAACGCGACGAGCGGACGACCGCGGAAGACGGGCGCGCCGAGGAGCCGCTCCGCGAGCCTCCGATCGAGGCCGTGTCGGTGCATGGCGGCCGCCATGAAGAACGCACCCACGAAGATGAAGAGGATCGGATCCCCGAAGCCGACGAAGGCCTTGCCGACGGGCACCGCGCCCGAGAGCGCGAGCAGGGCGGGGATGACGAGACTCGTCACCGCGAGGGGGACCACTTCCGTCAGCCACGCGAGGACCGCCATCGCAAAGACCACGGCCACGGCGTGCGCGCGGGGCTCGAGCGGGAGCGGCGCGAGCGCGACCGCCAGGGCGGCGAGGGGGATCGCGACGAGTGGCCAGCGCGACTTGGTGGGGGAGTGATCGGCTTCGGACACGGCGGACTGTTATCACGGGTGGAGGAAAATCCGACACGGGGGTGCGTCAAATCGGACACGCTCGCGTGCGCGAGCGATGCGCACGTACGCCCGAAACGCGGTGGCCCGACGTTTGCTTCGTCCGGAAACGCGCCCTTGCGCTCGTTGGAGAAAATACCTAAATGCGGAGCAACGTGTCCTCTCTACGGTTTCGATTCATCGCCGCGTTCGTCCTCAGTCTTTCGATCGCAGCGTGCGGAGGAGGCGAGCCGTCGGAGGGAGAGCCGAACGTGCGTCCCGCCGAGGGCGAGGCGTCCGACGACGTCGTGACGGCCGAGCAGGAGGCGGCGTTCGAGCCCGTCGTCGAAGATCCCGCCGTCCCGCTCGAGTGGCCCATCCCCTATTACGAGGGCGGCAAGATCGTCCGCCAGATCGAGGGCACCAAGGCCGAGCAGAACGGCTACCTCATCCTCGATCTCGGCGACGAGTGGACGCCCTATCTCTTCTCGGAGCGTTCGAGCGAGGACGAGGAGCCCATCCGCAACCCGTACCGCGAGACCTACCTCGCGCTCGCGGCCGGCAAGTTCCCCAAGGACCACCACGGCGAGCGCGCGCGGAACGATCGCTACCTCGAGCTCTACGGCATCCCGCCCACCATCACCTGGATCCGTGAGCGTTTCGAGAAGTCGGCGAGCCTCGAGTGCGCCCAGAAGCTCGACTTCGCGCCGCTCGAGGCCTTCGACGGCCTCGCGGTGTACATCTCCAACGAGCGCGCGCAGCGCGACGCCATCCGCTACCGCCAGGGCAAGGCGCTCGTCGAGCAGCTCATGAAGGAGCAGGGCGTCCAGAGCCACGAGGACGTCGACGTCTCCGCCCTCAAGCCCGGCGAGCAGCGCCTCGTGCGCGAGTACGCCGGCCTCCACCTGAAGGTGCCCGCCATCAAGGCGGCGCAGGAGCGCCTCAAGTGCGAGGGGTACCTCAAGGGCAAGTACATCTCGGGCGCCATCGACTGGCCCACCCATGAGGCGCTCGCGCTCTTCGAGCGGCGCCACCGCGTCTACGGCTGGGGCTTCGTGGGCAAGGAGACGATGGAGTACCTGCGGGTGACCCCGCTCGAGGGCGATCGTCGTTCGCTCCTCCGCGTGCTCACCGAGCGTGCGATCCACATCGCCGGCATCATCGAAGACGACAGCCGCGTGATGAAGTCCGAGGGCGAGCCCAACACCTACCTCGGCGCGGACGGAAAGCGGCACCCGATGCGTGATCTCGTCTCGGAGCTCGAGGCGAACATCATCAAGGCCTTCGGCCTCGAGACGCCGGAGGGCGCGCTCGCCTTCGTCCGCTCGCTGGGCGATCTCTCGGGCCACCGCTACGTGGCCATCAAGGGCATCAAGCTCCCCGAGTACTACTCGGAGAACATGGCGCTCTCGGTCCAGATCGATCGCGGCGACGTCTGGTACGAGTTCCCCTTCGACGAGAACGGCAACGAGCGTCCGCAGCCCGTGTCGCGACGCCCGCGCCTGACCATCTTCACCGAGTACCTCGGCCAGAAGATCGCGCTCGCGCGCTTCGGGACGACCATCGGCGGTTGGCGCACCGAGTCGGTCGACAACGCGGTGATGTGGAAATACAAGAACTCGCCGGTCGGTCGCCGCGTGTGGGAGCGCATCGTGGCCGCGCCCGTCTGGCTCCCGCCCGAGTCCACGCCGCCGCGCGGCCTCCTCACGCGCAGCACCAAGCCGGGCCAGAAGTGGGAGGTGAACCTCCACGAGATGGGCCCGAGCTACGCCTCGGCGTATGGCCTCGTCGCGGCCTACCACCGGAAGTACACCACCGACGCCAACGGCAACATCCGGATCACCGGCGACGAGGGCATCCGCACCCACGGGTCGGTCGACTACATGTCGATCATGCGGCGCCACTCGCACGGGTGTCACCGCCTCCACAACCACATCGCCGTGCGCTTGATGAGCTTCGTGCTCCGGCACCGCCCGCACGTGCGCAAGGGGCCCGATTCCATCGCCTTCGGCCGGCGCTTCGAGTACGACGGGAAGACCTACGACTTCATGCTCACGCAAGGCGGCTACGCCTACGAGCTCACCGAGCCCCTCTTCGTCGACGTCCTCGAGGGCCGGATCCGCGGCCAGGTCTCGGCGCCGATCGCCCACGCCATCCCCCGCTACAACAAGGAGATGAAGGGCTACGTGATGCCCGATCTCGCGGTGGTCAGCGTCGATCGCTTCGGCCGCATGAAGGAGATCCAGCCTGCGCCGGTCGAGCCGCCGACGGCCGTGGCCATCAAGGACAAGTTCGAGCCCGGCACGGCCGTCTCCGTCTCGGCGCTCGCGATGCCGAAGGAAGGCGAGGACGCTCCCGTCCCCGTCCCGGTGGAGCGCGTCGCGCCGAACGACCTCCTCAACAACGCCCCCTGATGACCGCTCACCCCGAACGAGGCGCCCGGTTCCTGCTGGAGCTCGAGGGCGGAGACGACGCGGAGGCGCGCTACGCGCTCACCATCTTCACGCCCGGCGCGGCGCTCCGTGGGCGCGCGCGCGTCTCGGCCGAGAGCGGCGAGGTGGAGGTGGACGTGGCGGAGGCCCCCGAGGTGCTCGTCGGCGAAGCTCGCGCCCTCGCCAAGACCCTGGTGAACCCGCGGCGCACCGAGGGGCGCTGGAAGCGTCGCCTCATGCGCTGGCGCGAGGTCTAGCGCTCAACCCCCTGGCGGTTCGGTCGAAAGGTGGCCATGCGCCTCCAGCTCGCCGAACCGCCTCGACTCCTCACCCCCGACGCCGAGGGCTACCCGCCCGGTCTCCGCGCCGCGCTCTCGAGCCCGCCCACGCTCGAGGTCGTCGGGCACCTCGCGACGGTGGGCCGCCTCCACGTGGCGCTCGTCGGGACGCGCCGCGCCGACCGTGAGGCCGAGCACTTCACCGAGGAGCTCGCCGCCGAGCTCGCCGAGGCGGGCGCCGTGATCGTCTCGGGCGGCGCCCGGGGTATCGACTCGGCGGCGCATCGGGGCGCGCTCGCCGCCGGCGGGATCACCTGGGCCGTGCTCGCCACCGGGCTCGAGCGGGCCTATCCCCCCGAAAATGCCTCGCTCTTCGGCCGGATCGCCGCGGAGGGCGCGCTCCTCTCCGAGGTCTACGAGCTGGCCCCACCCATGAAGGCCCGCTTCCACTCGCGGAACCGGCTCGTAGCCGCGATCGCGGACGTGGTGGTGGTCGTCCAGGCGCCCGAGAGATCGGGGGCGCTCTCCACGGCGGCCTTTGCGATGAGGTACGACAAGCAGGTGATGGTGGTCCCTTCGGCTCCATGGGACCCCCTCGGAGAGGGAGGGCTTTCGCTCCTCGCCCGCGGGTCGAAGATTTGCACGAACGCGGCGGATGTCTTATCGCTTGCCGGCTCGGGCCGCCCGACCCGCACTCGGAAGGATCCGGGACGGCGCCCAAAAAACGATGGAATTTCAAGGCTCGACGATGTGCAGAAGGTGGTCTTCGAGGCTCTCTCGAGTCGCCCGCGCCACGTCGACGAGCTCGTGCGGAAGACCCGGCTCCCCCTCGAGGACGTGCAGCACGCGCTCCTCGGCCTCATTTTGATCGGCCTCGCCGAAGAGAAGGGCGCGGGTCGATACACCCTCGCCCCTCCCAGGTCGAGGAACTGAAGACCTGACCCTCATGCCGAAATCGCTCCTCATCGTCGAATCGCCTGCGAAGGCCAAGACCATCAAGAAGTACGTGGGCGACGAGTTCGACGTGCTCGCCAGCAAGGGCCACGTGATGGACCTCCCAAAGCGCGGCGGCGTCGACGTGGAGCATGGCTTCCAGGAGACCTACGAGCTGCTCGAAGAGAAGGGCAAGTCCGAGGTCATCAAGGCCATCAAGACGTCGGCGAAGAAGGCGGACCGCGTCCTGCTCGCGACCGACCCCGACCGCGAGGGCGAGGCCATCGCGTTCCATCTCCGCGACATCGTCAAGGAGTCGAACCCCAAGGCCGAGATCAAGCGCGTCCTCTTCAACGAGATCACCAAGAAGGGCGTGCTCGAGGGCATTGCCCACCCGCGGGACCTCGACGCGAACCTCTACGAGGCCCAGCGCACGCGGCGCGTGCTCGACCGCATCGGCGGTTACCCGCTCTCGAGCCTCCTCTGGAACAAGTTCACCTTCGGCCTGAGCGCGGGGCGCGTGCAGACGCCGGCCCTCCGGCTCATCGTGGATCGACAGCGCGAGCGCGACGCCTTCGTGCCCCAGAACTACTGGCTCGTCTCGGCGCAGCTCGTCGGCTCGAGCGAACCCTCCTTCGAGGCGTCGCTCGCCACCATCGACGGCAAGTCGCTCGAGAAGATCGGCTCGCGCCTCGCGGCCACGAGCGAGCCGCAGGCCGCGCGCTGCAAGGCCGACCTCGACAAGGCCACCTACCGCGTGGTCAGCGTCAAGAAGCGCGAGACCAAGCGGAAGGCGCCGGCGCCGTACACCACCTCGAAGCTCCAGCAGGACGCCTCGAGCCGCCTCCGCATGTCGCCCAAGCGCACCATGTCGGTCGCGCAGAAGCTCTACGAGGGCGTCACGATCGGCCGCGGCAAGAACGCCGAGATCGTCGGTCTCATCACGTACATGCGTACCGACAGCACGCGGCTCTCGGACGACGCGGTGCGCGAGTGCCGCGAGTACGTGGAGAAGACCTACGGCAAGAGCTCGCTCCCCGAGCAGCCGAACGTCTTCAAGACCAAGAAGCAGAACGTCCAGGACGCGCACGAGGCCATCCGCCCGACGCGCATGGACCTCCCGCCCGAGGCCGTGGAGAAGTACCTCGCGCCCGAGCAGCTCAAGCTCTACAAGCTCATCTGGAACCGCTTCGTGGCGTGTCAGATGGCGCCGGCCGTCTACGATCAGACGCGCGTCGAGATCGAGGCGACCGCCAACGGCCGCACCTACGGGCTCCGCGCGAGCGGCTCGACGCTCAAGTTCGCGGGATGGCGCGCGGTCTACGGGGCCTCCACCCAGCCGCTCGCCGGCGAGGAGGACGAAGAGGGCCTCGAGACCGAGGAGGAGGCGCTCCTCCCGCCGCTCGCGGAGGGCGAGGTGCTCACGCTCAAGACGCCGCCGGGCGTGAAGGTCGAGCACAAGCAGACCGAGCCGCCCCCCCTCTACAACGAGGCCTCGCTCGTGAAGAAGCTCGAGGAGGAAGGCATCGGCCGCCCGAGCACCTACGCCGAGATCATCAGCAAGGTGCAGCAGCGCGACTACGTGCAGAACGTCGACGGACGGCTCGTGCCCACGCCGCTCGGCAAGCTCGTGATCACCAAGCTCGTCGACGAGGGCTTCGACCTCGCCGACATCGGCTTCTCGCGGAAGCTCGAGGAGGAGCTCGACGCCGTCGCGGAGTCGCGCGCCAAGCGCCTCGACGTGCTCGCGCCCTTCCACGAGCGGCTCCAGGCGCAGATCGAGCGCGCCAAGGAGAGCAAGGGCAAGTGGTGGCCCGAGCCCGAGATCCTCGACACCCCGTGCCCGAAGTGCGGCGGCCAGATCGCCAAGCGTTGGGGCCGCAACGGGCAGTTCATCGGCTGCACCTCGTATCCGGACTGCGACTTCACGCAGAACCTCGACGCCGACGGGAACCCCGAGGCCGAGAAGCAGCCCGAGCTCACCGATTACGACTGCCAGCTCTGCGGCGCCAAGATGTACAAGCGCTGGGGCCGCAACGGCTTCTTCCTGGGCTGCTCGCGCTACCCCGAGTGCAAGGGCACGCGCCCGGTGCCGCTCGGCTTCAAGTGCCCCAAGTGCAAGACGGGCGACATCATCTCGATCAAGCCGCGCGGCCGCGGCCGGCCCTTCTTCGGCTGCTCCAACTACAACTCCGAGGAGAAGTGCGACTTCCGCATCTTCCAGCAGCCGATCGGTGAGTCGTGCCCGCAGTGCAAGGCCGACTTCCTCGTGCGCGCTGGCAAGAAGGACGATCCGATCCTCAAGTGCACCATGTGCTCGTACGAGCGGCCCTACGACCTCGACGACGAGCCCGCGGATCTCGGCGAGGAGACGTACGGGGCGGAGAGGGCAGGTTGACCGAGCCCGTCATCGTCGTCGGCGGTGGCCTGGCCGGCACCGAGTGCGCGTTCCAGCTCGCCGAGCGAGGCATCCGCGTGCGCCTCGTCGAGCAGAAGCCGGTGGCCAAGACCCCGGCGCAGCGCCTCGACGGGCTCGCCGAGCTGGTCTGCAGCAATTCCTTCCGCGCCGAGGCGCTCCACAACGCCGTGGGGCTCCTCAAGGAGGAGATGCGGCGCCTCGGCTCGCTCGTGATCGGCGTGGGCGACCGGCACCGCGTGCCCGCGGGCGGCGCCTATGCGGTCGATCGCGAGTCGTTCAGCGCGGAGATCACGCGCATCATCGACGCGCATCCGCTCATCGAGCGCGTGGTCGAGACGGTGGAGGCGATCCCCGAGGGCGCGCACGTCGTCCTCGCCACGGGGCCGCTCACGGGCGACGCGCTCGCGGCCGATCTGGCGCGCGTGCTCGGCGCGGAGCACCTCGCCTACTACGACGCCATCGCGCCCGTCGTCCTCGCCGAGAGCATCGACTGGAGCCGTGTCTTCCGCGCGAGCCGCTACGACAAGGGCGGCGACGACGCGTACGTGAACTGCCCGCTCTCCGAGGCCGAGTACGACGCCTTCGTGACCGCCGTCCTCGAGGCCGAGAAGGTGGAGCTCCGCGACTTCGAGGAGCCCAAGTACTTCGAGGGCTGCCTCCCCATCGAGGTCCACGCCGAGCGCGGCCGCATGACGCTTGCCTTCGGCTGCATGAAGCCCGTCGGCCTGGTCGATCCGCGCACCGGCAAGCGCCCCTTCGCCGTCGTGCAGCTCCGCCAGGAGAACGCCGAGGGCACGGCCTACAACATGGTCGGCTTCCAGACGCGCATGAAGTGGCCGGAGCAGAAGCGCGTCTTCCGCATGATCCCCGGGCTCGAGAACGCCGAGTTCGAGCGCTTCGGGAGCGTGCACCGCAACACCTTCGTGAAGTCCCCGGAGGTGCTCTCGCCGAACCTCGCGCTCGAGGCGATGCCGCGCGTCCGCCTCGCGGGGCAGATCACGGGCGTCGAGGGCTACGTCGAGAGCGCGGCGTCGGGCCTCGCGCTCGGCATCTCGCTCGCCTCGGAGATCCGCGGGGGCGCGCCGCTCCTCCCGCCGCGCGAGACGGCCATCGGCTCGCTCCTCTCGCACCTCTCGCGCGAGGACGGCGACTTCCAGCCGTCCAACGTGGTCTTCAGCATGTTCCCGCCCATCGAGGGGAAATTCCGCGGCAAGCGCCCGCGGCGGGACGCGCTCGTGGAGCGGGCGCTCCGGGCGATCGACGGATTCGCGGACGAGGCCGGCGCGCGGGCGATCCTCGACGCCCTCGCGCGGCGCGTCGCGGCCTGAGCGCGCCGAGAACTTCGCCTCGCGCGATCCGATTCGGCATGCTCGCGCGGTGACCCCCTTCGACCGGCAGGCGGCGGACTTCCTCCGTCACCTCGAGCACGAGCGGCGCGCCTCCCCGCACACGGTGGCGGCCTATCGCCGGGATCTCGAGACGCTCCGCGCCTACCTCGAGGCCCACCACCTCGACCTCGACGCCGCCGAGATCACCACGCACGTGCTCCGCTCCTACCTCGCCGAGGAGCTGCGACGCGTCTCGCACCGCACCCTCGAGCGACGGCTCGCCACGCTCCGCGCGTTCTTCCGCGATCTCGTGCGGCGCGGCGTGATGCGGAAGAGCCCCGCCGCGGCGCTCAAGAACCCGCGCGCGCGGCGCGAGCTCCCCGACTTCCTCTCGGTCGAGGACGTGGGGCGCGTGATCGAAGGCGCCGAAGGGGAAGGGCGCTTCGAGGTCCGCGATCGCGCGATCCTCGAGCTCCTCTACGGCGCGGGCATCCGCGTGGGCGAGCTCGTGTCGATCTCGCTCGGCGACGTCGACCTCCGCGGCCGGCGGGTGAAGGTCCTCGGCAAGGGCGGCAAGGAGCGCGTCGTCCCCTTCGGGCGCCCCGCGGCGGAGGCGCTCGAGGCCTGGCTCGCGGCGCGGCCCACGATGGTCGGCAAGCACGGCGCCCAGGATCCCGACGCGCTCTTCCTCGGCCGCCACGGCACGCGCCTCACGGCGCGGCAGGTGCAGAACCTCGTCCGCGCCCGCGGGGCCCTCGGTGCACGGCGGGCCGATCTCCACCCCCACGCGCTGCGTCACAGCTTCGCGACCCACCTCCTCGACGCGGGGGCCGACCTCCGGAGCATCCAGACGATGCTCGGCCACGCGCGCCTCTCCACCACGCAGAAGTACACGCACGTGAGCATCGATCGGCTCCGCGAGGCCTACGACCGCGCGCACCCGCTCGCGAAGCGGAGCCGCGTGGGCCACGGCGATTGACACCGCTGGATCCGTACTTAGTTTGGCGGATTCGTGTCGGACAAACGAGAGTTCAGGTCGACCACCATCGTCGCCGTGCGCCGCAACGGCAAAGCCGCCATGGCTGGTGACGGGCAGGTCTCGCTCGGGCAAACGGTCCTCAAGGGGACGGCGCGGAAGGTGCGGCGCCTCGACGGGGGGCGCGTCGTCGTCGGCTTCGCCGGCGCCACGGCCGACGCCTTCACGCTCCTCGAGCGGTTCGAGGGAAAGCTCTCCGATCACCGCCACGACCTCTCGAGGGCCGCGGTCGAGCTCGCCAAGGACTGGCGCACCGACCGTTACCTCCGGCGGCTCGAGGCCATGATGATCGTCATGGACAAGGAGAAGACGCTGCTCCTCAGCGGGACGGGCGACGTGGTCGAGCCCGACGAGGGGGTCATCGCCATCGGCTCCGGCGGGAGCTACGCGCTCGCCGCGGCGCGCGCCCTCATGCGCAACACCGACCTCTCCGCCGCCGAGATCGCCGAGAAGAGCCTCGAGATCGCGTCCGAGATCTGCGTCTACACCAACGGCAACATCGTGCTCGAGGAGGTGCCCGAGTGAGCACGAACTTCACCCCGCGCGAGATCGTCGGTGAGCTCGATCGCTACGTCGTCGGGCAGGCCAAGGCCAAGCGCGCCGTGGCCGTGGCGCTCCGCAACCGCTGGCGTCGTCAGCAGGTGCAGGGCGACCTCCGCGACGAGATCTCGCCCAAGAACATCATCATGATCGGCCCCACGGGCGTGGGTAAGACCGAGATCGCGCGCCGCCTCGCCAAGCTGGCCAAGGCGCCCTTCGTCAAGGTCGAGGCCTCCAAGTTCACCGAGGTGGGCTACGTCGGCCGCGACGTCGAGTCCATCATCCGCGACCTCGTCGAGATCGCGATGAACCTCGTCCGCGAAGAAGAGGTCGCCGCCGTGCGTCACCGCGCGCGGGAGCACGCGATGGAGCGCCTCGCGCGGATGCTCGTCGAGCGCGACCTCCCAGCGCCCGAGCCGCCGCCCAAGCCCCAGGGGCCGGCCGCCATCTTCGGGCCCTTCCTCATGGGGCAGGCGGGCGGCGCCGACAAACCCCGCGCCTCGGCCTCCGAGGTGCAGGCCATGCTCGCGCGCATCCAGAGCGGCGAGATGGACGAAGAGGTGGTCGAGCTCGACGTCCAGGACTCCACCAATCCGTTCATGACGATCTTCGGCGCGCACGGGATGGAGGAGATGGAGCTCAACCTCCGCGACATGCTCGGCAACCTCCCCGGCGCCAAGGGTCGCACCCGCAAGCGCAAGGCCAAGGTCCCCGAGGCGCTCGAGATCCTCACCGGTCAGGAGGCCGAGAAGCTCGTCGATCAAGACCGCATCCAGCGAGAGGCGCTCCGCCGCGCCCAGGAGACGGGCATCGTCTTCATCGACGAGATCGACAAGATCGGCGGCCGCGAGGGCTTCAAGGGCGGCGCCGACGTGAGCCGCGAGGGAGTGCAGCGCGACCTGCTCCCCATCGTCGAGGGCTCCACCGTCAACACCAAGTACGGACCCGTGAAGACGGACCACATCCTCTTCATCGCGGCCGGCGCCTTCCACGTCACCAAGGTCTCCGACCTCATCCCCGAGCTCCAGGGCCGGTTCCCCATCCGGGTCGAGCTCGAGGCGCTGGAGGCGGAGGACTTCGTCCGCATCCTCACCGAGCCCAAGAACGCCCTCACGCGGCAGTACGTCGCGCTCATGGCCACCGAGGGCATCGAGCTCGAGTTCACCAAGGACGGAATCGAGGCCATCGCCCGGTACGCGGCCGAGGCCAACCGCCAGGCGGAGAACATCGGCGCCCGGCGGCTCCACACCATCCTCGAGGCGCTCCTCGAGGAGCTCTCCTTCTCGGCCTCCGAGCGGACCGACCGCAAATTCGTGGTGGACGCCGACTACGTGAACCGGACGATGCAGCCGATCGTCCAGTCCGAGCTGTCAAAGTTCATTTTGTGAAGGGCCCCCGCGGCGCGAGTCGCGCGGAGCCCTCGCCGGCGCTATACCCCGCCGCGTGAAAGACCTGATCGACAAGGCCGGCGTCCTCCAGGAGGCGCTGCCGTACATCCGCACCTTCCACGGCGAGACGTTCGTCATCAAGTATGGCGGGCACGCCATGATCGACGAGCGCCTCCGGGATTCGTTCGCGCGCGATGTGGTGTTGCTCAAGTACGTCGGCATCAACCCGGTCGTGGTCCACGGCGGCGGGCCTCAGATCGACGAGACGCTCAAGTCGCTCGGCGTCGTGAGCGAGCGCGTCGAGGGCCTGCGCGTCACCGACGACGAGACGATGCGGGTGGTCGAGATGGTCCTCGGCGGGACGCTCAACCGCGAGATCGTCTCGCTCATCACCAACCACGGCGGCCGCGCCGTGGGCCTCTCCGGCCGGGACGACGCCTTCATCCGCGCCGAGCGCATCACGGCGATGAAGACCCGCTCGGGCAAGGATGTCGATCCGGGCCGCGTCGGGCGCGTCACGCAGGTGAACCCCGACCTCATCCGGCGCCTCGTCGACGGCGGCTTCATCCCCGTCATCGCGCCGATCGCCGTCGACGCCGATGGCGCGCCGCTCAACGTCAACGCCGACACCGTCGCCGGCAAGGTCGCCGAGGCCATGGGCGCGCGCAAGCTCGTCCTCATGACCGACATCCCGGCGGTGCGCGGGCGGGAGGGCGAGGACCGCTCCTCGCTCTCGTCGGCCGAGGTCGACGAGCTCATCGCGGAGGGCGTGATCGACGGAGGGATGATCCCCAAGGTGCGCTGCGCGCAGGAGGCCCTGGCCGGCGGCGTGCGTAAGGCGCACATCATCGACGGCCGCGTCCAGCACGCGATGCTCCTCGAGATCTTCACCGACAAGGGCGTGGGCACCGAGCTCACGCGCTGAGCGCGGCGAAGCGGCGCACCTTGGAGAGGCGCGCCCGCGCTTCTTCCTCGGCGCTCGCCTCGGGCACGGCCGGGCGGAACATCACGCTGATCCGCCCGCCGGCCTCGGCGACCTTGGGCACGCCGTGGACGTGCGTCTTCTGGCAGGTGCCGCCCATCACGAGGAGGTCGCCGCCGCCGAGCGTGAAGGCGCGCGACGAGCCGCCGCGCACCGGTTTGATGAGGAAGCGCCGGGGGTGGCCGAGGGAGAGCACGACCACGATGGTGTCGTCGACGAGGCTCCCCATCTTGTCGCCGTGCATCGCGACGCCGTCGCGGCCGTCGCGGTAGTGCGCGAGCGTGATGCTCGGCAGGGCCATGCCGTATCGGCGCTCGAGGGCGCGGGCGATCTCGCGGAGGAGGGCGGCGGAGCGGCCCTGGGTGGGCGCGCGCCCGAGCAGGCGGGGCACGTCGACGACGCGGTCGTACATGAGCCGTCGATGCGCCGTGAACCTGGCCTCCTCGAGCAGGAGGTCGAAGAGGGCCTCGTGGCCCTCGAGCCATCCGGGCGCGAGATCGAGCCACGCGCCGTCCTCGAGCGGGATGCGGCGCATCTCGAGGAAGGTGCCGTCGAACGCGATGGGAAGTCGACCGAAGAGCGAGGGCTGCACGAGCAATCGATACTGAACGCGTGAGCAGATTGCAACTTCTGTAAATTCGTCGCCCAAGCGGTGATCCAAAAACTCCCGAGCTGGGGCCTCGCGTGCTAATTCGCGCCGATGGAGAACACCTCAGCGTGGCTCGAGCGGGCACGTCGAGTGCAGCTCGGCAACTACGCGCCTGCGCCCATCGTCCTCGAGAGGGGCGAGGGTTGCCGCGTCGTCGACGTGGACGGGCGCTCGTACCTCGATCTCTCGGGCGGCATCGCCGTCCTCTCCGTGGGACACGCGCACCCCGTCCTGGCCCAGGCCATCGCGGCGCAGGCGTCGGAGCTGATCCACGTCTCGAACCTCTTCTACAACGCGCGCGCCATCGAATTCGCCGAGGCGCTCACGGCGCGCACGGGCTTCTCCCGCGCCTTCTTCTGCAACAGCGGGACGGAGGCCAACGAGGCGATGCTCAAGCTCGCGCGGCGCTACCACCACGAGCGCGGCGAGGCCGGGCGGGTGGAGATCGTCTCGACCGAGCGGAGCTTCCACGGCCGCACCTATGGCGCGCTCACCATCACCGGCCAGCCCAAGTACCACGAGGGCATGGGGCCGCTCCTCGGCGGCGTGCGCACCGTGCCCTACGGCGACCTCGACGCCATGCGCGCCGTCGTCGGGAAGAGCACGGCGGCCGTGATCGTCGAGCCGCTCCAGGCCGAGGGCGGACTCGTCGTGCCGCCGCCCGGCTACCTCGCCGGGCTCCGCGAGCTCTGCGACCAATCCGGCGCGCTCCTCCTCTTCGACGAGGTGCAGACGGGCTACGGCCGCCTCGGCTCGTTCCTCGCGAGCGAGCTCTTCGGCGTGCGCCCCGACGCGTGCTCGCTCGCCAAGGGCATCGCCGGTGGCTTCCCGCTCGGCGCGATGCTCGTCTCCGAGAAGGCGAGCGCGGCCCTCCCGCCCGGGAGCCACGCGAGCACCTTCGGCGGCAACCCGCTCGCCTGCGCCGCCGCCCTCGCGGTGCTCCGGATCTTCGACGACGAGGGGCTCGTCGAGCGTTCGCGCACGCTCGGCGCCACGCTCGCGCAGAAGCTCGACGCCATCGTCGCCGAAGGCTCGCTCCCGGTGATCGAGCGTCGAGGGCTCGGGCTCCTCCAGGGGCTCCGCCTCCACGACTCGATCGATCCCGCCGCCACCTTCCGCCGCCTCATCGACGAAGGCCTCCTGGTCTCGCTCGCGGGCGGCGACGTGATCCGACTGAGCCCTCCGCTCGTCGTGAGCGAGTCCGAGCTCGACGAAGGGCTCCACATCCTCCGGCGCGTCCTCGCCGACGCCCCCAGGAAGAGCGCATGACCGCCCATTTCCGTACCCTCAAGGACCTCACCCCGACGCAGCTCCTCCAGCTCCTCGACCGCGCGAGCGAGCTCAAGCGCCTGCGCGGCAAGCCCGAGCATCCGCGCCCCCTCGAGGGGAAGACGTGGGCCATCCTCCTCGAGAAGGCCTCCACGCGGACGCGCATCAGCTTCGAGGTCGGCGTCCACGAGCTCGGCGGGCTCCCCCTCACGCTCGTCGCGCGCGACACGCAGCTCGGTCGCGGGGAGCCCATCGAAGACACCGCGAAGATGCTCAGCCGCTACTGCCACGGCGTGGCGTTCCGCACCTTCGAGCACTCGCGCGTCGAGGCCCTCGCCGAGAACGCCACGATCCCCGTGATCAACGCGCTCTCCGACGACTACCACCCCTGCCAGCTCCTCGCCGACCTCCTCACGATCCGCGAGGAGACGCAGGGCCGCCTCTACGAGGTGCGCGTGGCCTGGATCGGCGACGGCAACAACATGGCCCACAGCTGGATGCTCGCGGCCGGGCTCCTCGGCCTGCACCTCAAGCTGGCCTGCCCCGAGGGCTTCGAGCCCAAGCCCGAGATCCTCGCCGCGGCGCGTGCCATGGGCCGCGGCTCGATCGAGATCGTGCGGCGTCCCGAGGAGGCCGTGCGCGGCGCCGAGGTCGTCACCACCGACGTCTGGGCCTCGATGGGCCAGGAGGACGAGGCGGCGCGGCGGCGCGAGGCCTTCGCGGGCTATTGCGTCGACGCGAAGCTCATGAAGCTCGCCGATCCCTCGGCGATCTTCCTCCACTGCCTCCCGGCGCACCGGGGGGAGGAGGTCTCGGCCGAGGTGATCGACGGTCCCCAGAGCCGCGTCTGGGACGAGGCCGAGAACCGGCTCCACGTCCAGAAGGCGCTCATGGAGATGCTGATCCGCGGCTGATCCTTCGCATCGGCGGGCGCGTTTGGTAGTCTCGCGCACCTCGGGGATTCACATTTGTCGCTCCGCCTGGAACCCAGCACCGTACTCGCACGCGCCGAGAACGCCGATTTCTCGCAGGAAGAGCTCTCCACCGCCGGGGGGCTCGTCGTCTCCTTCGTCGACGGTGTGAGCAACCTCGGCCTCGTCGCGACGCGCACCAAGCTCTCCGTCGAGCGCGTGCTCGCCGAGGCCGAGCGCCTGGTCGAGCGCAGCCTGCTCGTCGTGGTCTCGAGGCCGGGGGCCTCGGGGGCTCATTACGACCTCTCCGAGCTCGAAGAAGACGTCGACCTCGATCGCGTCCGCCGGCGCCTCGTGCTCGAGACGTATCACTCGCTCGATCGGATGAGCTACTACGAGCTCCTCGAGGTCCATCCCGACGCCGATCGGACGACCATCAAGAAGGCGTACTTCCGCCTCTCGAAGATCTTCCACCCGGACACCCTCTACGGGAAGAACCTCGGCTCGTACCGGCCCAAGATGGAGGCCGTCTTCCAGCGGATGACGCGGGCCTACGACGTGCTCGGCAAGGCCAAGTCGCGCGCCGAGTACGACGCGAAGCTCGGCGAGGAATATCTCTCGCGGCTCCGGACCCGCATGGTCTCGATGCTCGCGACCGAGCCGCCGCCCTCGGGGCGCGAGCCGGTCACGGTCCCGAGCGCCACCCCGGCTCCCAGGGCGGAGGCCACGCCGGCTCCTCGCGCGCAATCCCCAAGCGGCACCCCCAGGGGTGAGGCAAGTCCCACGTCCGTCCCGCCGAGGAGCGGCGCGCCGTCGAGCGCCCGGCCCACCCCCCTCGACGACGCCGAGCGGCGCCGTCGCCTCGCGGCCGCGCGCCTCGCCGGTGTCTTCGGCGGCGCGCGGAGCACGGGATCGCGGCCGGCCGCCACGCCCGCCCCCGCGCCGAGCGAGCGGAGGACGCCCATCGATCCGAGCCAGCGTCGTGCCGTCGCCGAGGAGCTCGCCCAATCGGTGCGTCGCTCGACGGCCGTCACGGGGAGCAATCCCCGCCTCGCGGCCATGCTCTCCGCCGCGCACGCCGCCGAGTCGGCGGGGCGCTACGAAGAAGCGCTCTCCCACCTCGCGGCCGCGCAGGCGGAGGCCCCCGAGCGCACCGACATCGGCGAGCGCATCGAGCGGGTGCGCCGCGCCATGGCCGCCGCGCACGTCCAAGAACACCGGAGGCGCGCGGAGACCTTGAGGGCGGCAGGGCGACTCCGCGAGGCCGCGTTCGCCTATCGCGACGTCGCCCTCGGCGCGCCCGACGACGCCGCTGCGCACATCGCCGCGGCCGAATGCCTCCGTTCCATGGAAGAGCCCGATCTCCGCCTCGCGCGCGACTACGCGCGACGCGCCATCGAGCTCCAGCCCACGCGCGTGGAGACGCACCTCCTGCTCGCGCAGATCTACCTCGACGCCGGGATGACCCACAACGCGATCCGCGCGTTCGAGTCGGCGGAGAGCGTCGATCCCGCCTCGCCGGCCGTCGCGGCGTTCCGCGACAAGCTCGGGGCCTGAGGTCCGGCGCGTCGTTCTCCTTTACCGGGGTGACCCAACGGCGGTAAGGTCGGCCCGGGTCGGGTCGACGCCTCCTTCGAGCGCGGCACCTCCCTCGCGAGACAGTCCATGGAAAAGGTAATCGGGATCGATCTCGGCACGTTCAATTCGTGCGTCGCGGTCGTCGAGGGCGGGACGCCCACGATCATCGCCAACCGAGGCGGTTACAAGGTGACGCCCTCGATGGTGGCGGTGACGGAGACGGGCAAGCGGCTCGTCGGTCACATCGCGAAGCGCCAGGCCGTGACGAACGCCGAGAACACCGTCTACGCGGCCAAGCGCCTCATCGGCCGCAAGTTCGATTCGCCGCAGGTGCGGAACGCCATCGCCACCTCGCCCTACGCCATCGTCGAAGGTCCGAGCGGCGACTGCCGCATCCGTTTGCGCGACGAGGTCTACAGCATCCCCGAGATCAGCGCGATGATCCTCAAAGAGCTGCGCTCGGTCGCGGAGGACTACCTGGGCACGCAGGTCACCAAGGCGGTGATCACGGTGCCGGCCTACTTCAACGACAACCAGCGGCAGGCCACCAAGGACGCCGGCGCCATCGCCGGGCTCGACGTCATCCGCATCATCAACGAGCCCACGGCCGCGGCGCTCTCCTTCGGCTTCGGGAAGAACATCGACCGCACCGTGGCCGTCTACGACCTCGGCGGCGGCACCTTCGACATCTCCATCCTCGAGATCTCGAGCAACGGCGTCTTCAAGGTCGTGAGCACCGCCGGCGACAGCTTCCTCGGCGGCGAGGACTTCGACCAGCAGATCATCGACTGGCTCGTGCAGGGCTTCCGCGAGGAGCACGGCATCGACCTCCGCAAGGACCGCATGGCGCTCCAGCGCCTCAAGGACGCGGCGGAGAAGGCCAAGTGCGAGCTCTCGGTCGCCCAGGAGACCGAGATCAACCTCCCGTTCATCATCTCGGGCGGCGCCAACGAGGCGCTCCACCTGCAGCGCACGCTCACCCGCGCCGAGTTCGAGGAGCTCACCGCCGACCTCGTCGAGCGCACCATCCAGATCTGCGAGCACACGCTCGAGGACGCGGGGCTCGAGAAGGACGAGATCGACGACCTCATCCTCGTCGGCGGCATGACGCGCATGCCCGCCGTGCAGGCCGCCGTGAGCGCGTGGCTCGAGAAGCCGCCCTGCAAGGGCGTCCATCCCGACGAGGTCGTGGCGCTCGGCGCGGCCATCCAGGGCGCGGCGCTCCTCGATCAGATCCCGGATCAGGAGATGGTCCTCCTCGACGTCACGCCGCTCCGCCTCGGCATCATGGTCAAGGGGGGGCTCGTCGAGGAGCTCATCCCGCAGAACACCACGGTGCCCACCTCGCGCACCAAGCGCTTCACCACGGTCCGCGACAACCAGACGGCCGTGAAGATCCTCGTCCTCCAGGGCGAGTCGGAGCAGGCCAAGGACAACGAGCTCCTCGGCGAGTTCGAGCTCACGGGCCTCCGCGCGGCCAAGGCCGGCGAGGTCGAGCTCGAGGTCACCTTCGAGATCAACGCCGACGGCATCGTCTCGGTCCACGCCAAGGACATGGACACGGGCAAGGCGCAGTCGATCATGGTCACGGCGTCGAGCGGGCTCACGCGCGAGGAGATCGAGCGGATGACGCGCTCGGCCGAGCAGCACGCCGTCGCGCAGCGCTCCGACGAGGAGTCGCAGAAGGTGCGCCAAGAGGTCGAGAGCGCGATCGCGCGGCTCGAGGGGCTCTTCCCCGAGGTCGAGGCCGCCTTCGCCGGCAGCGATTTCGGCAAGGACGCCCTCTCGCGCGCACAAAACGTCATCGGTGTCTCGCGCGAAGCGGTCAGTCGTGGTGACATCCACCGTATGAGAGAGCAGCTCGAGGCCCTCGAGCGTGCCCGCCGCGGTCTCGCGGGGATGCTCGGTAAACCCTGAGGCGAGAAACGGGAGAGCCCATGGCCGACAGGATTCGCTCCACCACGCCGCCGCCGCGGCCCCGTGCGAAGACCCTCGACGGGCTCCCGCGACCGTCGCGTCCTCCGATCGCCGAAGGCTCGCGCCGGCTCACGCTCACGCTCAGCGGCCCGCCGCTCGCGCTCGACGAGCCCGGCGCCGAGTCTCCCTCCACGCGCTCGTACCGCGATCTCGACGTCCCCACCAAGCGCGAGTTCGCCGATGTCGAGGCGCACGACGCGTGGGCGAACGAACGTCGTGCGCGGAGCACCACGCCCCCGCGGGCTCCTTCCGGCGGGTGGCGCGCGGCGCCGGCTCCGAGCGTTCGCAAGCCGCGCGCGACGCCCTCGGGCTCGCTTCCCGTCCCCGACGAGGCCGACGCCTACCGGCTCATCGAGCGCGCCCGGCCGGCGCAGTCCCTCGACCTCGCGGCGGAGGTCGAAGAGCGATATGCCCTCGGCGATTTCTCGGGCGCCCTCCGGGCGGCGGAGCTCTGGCTCGGCGCCGACCCCGACTCCGTCGTGGCCAAGAACTACGCCGAGAGCTGCCGCGAGCACCTCGAGCAGTTCTATCGATCGCGCCTCGGCTCCTTCGATCGCGTGGTGCACGTCGCCGTCGCGCCCAGTGAGATCCGCTGGCTCGGGCTCGATCATCGGGCGGGCTTCTTCCTCAGCCGCATCGACGGCATGACCACGATCGACGAATTGCTCGATCTCTCGGGGATGCCGCGCCTCGAGTCGCTCAAGACCCTGGTCGAGCTCCTCGAGATGGGCGCCGTCCGCCTCCAATAGCGTCCCCCTGCGCGGAGGCGTTCGGGACGCGTTGCATCCTCGCGCGGGCCCCATCATCTTTGGGCCGCCATGAGCGCCTCCCCCAAGAAGATCCTCCTCGCCTACAGCGGCGGGCTCGATACCTCCGTCATCCTCGTCTGGCTCAAGGAGCGTTACGGCTCCGACATCGTCGCCTTCTGCGCCGACGTGGGCCAGGGCGAGGAGCTCAGCGGCCTCGACGAGAAGGCCAAGGCCACGGGGGCGCTCAAGTGCGTCGTCGCCGACATCCGCGAGGATTTCGTGCGCGACTACGTCTTCCCGATGCTCCGCGCCAACGCGGTCTACGAGGGCGAGTACCTCCTCGGTACCTCCATCGCGCGCCCGGCCATCTCCAAGGCCATGATGGACGCGGCCGCCGCCGAGGGCTGCGACGCGATCGCGCACGGCGCGACGGGCAAGGGCAACGACCAGGTGCGCTTCGAGCTCTCCGCGCTCGCGATGAACCCGCGCATCCAGATCATCGCGCCCTGGCGTGAGTGGGAGATCAAGAGCCGCTCCGACTGCATCCAGTTCTGCGCGGATCGCAACATCCCCGTCACGGCCACCGCCGAGAAGCCGTACTCGATGGACGCCAACGCGTTCCACATCAGCTACGAGGGCGGCATCCTCGAGGATCCGTGGGCGGAGCCGCCGGAGGAGATCTTCCGCTGGACCAAGGGCATCGACGCGACGCCGGACGAGCCGCGCTACGTCACCATCCAGTACGAGCACGGCAACCCCGTCGCCGTCGACGGCGAGCGCCTCAGCCCCTTCGCGCTCCTCGATCGCCTCAACCAGATCGGCGCCGAGTACGGCGTGGGCCGCGTCGACGTGGTCGAGAACCGCTTCGTGGGCATGAAGAGCCGCGGCGTGTACGAGACGCCGGGCGGCACCATCCTCCAGAAGGCGCACCGAGCGGTCGAGTCCATCACGATGGACCGTGAGGTGATGCGCATCCGCGACTCGCTCATCCCGGAATACGCCGCGCTCGTCTATCGCGGCTTCTGGTTCGCGCCGGAGCGCGAGATGCTCCAGGCCCTCATGGACGACGCGCAGCGTGACGTCACCGGCGAGGCGCGCATCAAGCTCCACAAGGGCAACATCCAGGTCGTGGGACGTCGCGCCGAGAAGAGCCTCTACAATCCGGAGTTCGCGACGTTCGAGGCGGACACCGTCTACCACCAAGCGGACGCGACCGGCTTCATCCGGCTCAACGCCCTCCGCCTCCGCCTCCGCGCGCTCCGCGACGAGCGTTGAGGCGATCCCTCGTCAGGGCTTGCGATCCCTCGGCTTCGGGCGGTAGCGTTGGAGACGACGCCACCTCCCGTGGCCTTTACGAGTGACGAAACCTTGGACGGACCAAGTATAGAGTTTCTCGCGGGCGGCCTCGTGGCCGCCCTCTTCGGCACTCTGGCCGTGGCGGCGACGAGCGGGCTCAACGCCCTCGGTGAGCTCAGGCTCCGCGCGCTCTCCGAGACCGAAGGGAAGAGCGCCCTCGACGCGCGGCGAATCCTCGAGCGCCTCCCCGCGCTCCGCACGCGGCTCCTCGTGCTCCGCGTGCTGAGCCTCGTGGCGGTCGCCGTGATCGCCACGGCGTGGGCGTTCTCGCGCCTCGATCTCCTGCCGTCGATCGCCTTCCTCGGCCTCGCCACGCTCGTCTACGGGGTGAGCTCCGAGCTCGCGAGCAGCCTCGCGCGCCGGCGTCCCCAGACGGCGATCGGCCTCCTCAAGCTCGTGCGACCGTTCGAGCTCTTGGTGGCGCCCTTGGCGTTCCCCATCCACCTCATCTCGATCGCGCTCGATCGGCTCCTTCCCCTCGAGAACTCGCCCACCGAAGAGCGCCTCGCGGAGCTCGAGGTCGAGCAGATCCTCGAGAAGGGCGAGGAGAGCGGCACCATCGAGGTCGAGCACGCGCGCCTGCTCTGGAACGTGCTCGAGTTCAAGAACACGGTCGCGCGCGAGATCATGGTCCCGCGCACGCAGGTGGTCGCGTTCTCCGTCGACGAGGACGTGAACGAGGTCGCGCGGCGCGTGATCGAGACCGGGCACAGCCGCTATCCCGTCTACCGCGACAAGATCGATCACGTGGTGGGCGTGCTCTACGCGAAGGACCTCTTCGCGGCGCTCCAGCGCGACGAGGAGCCCGAGATCGGGCCGCTGATGCGCAAGCCCGTGTTCTTCACGCCCGAGGACAAGAAGATCGGCGCGCTCCTCACGGAGATGCAGCAGCGGCGCGTGCACCTCGCCATCGTCGTCGACGAGTTCGGCGGCGTGGAGGGCATCGTCACGCTCGAGGACATCGTCGAGGAGATCGTCGGCGACATCGTCGACGAGCACGACGTCGAGGAGCCGATGCTCGAGCCGCGCGGCCCCGGGCACTACGTCGTCAACGCGGCGATGAACATCTACGACCTCGAGGAGGCGCTCGGCGAGTCGCTCTGCGAGGAGGACGACGGCGAGTTCGACTCGGTCGGCGGGCTCATCATCGAGCTCGCGGGGTGCGTGCCCAAGGTCGGCGAGACGGTGCGCGCGGGGGCCTACGAGCTCAGGGTGCTCGAGGCCGACGAGCGCAGCGTGCGCATGGCGGAGATCACGCGGGTCGACACGGTCGACGACGGTCCGAGCGACGACGAGGTCTCGCGTCGCGAGCTCCACGGCGGCGCCTGAGCCGGGTCAGTAGTCGACGTAGTTCTGGAGGATCTCCGTCCCGTCCATCCGCGGCGTGAGCACGGTGAAGTGCGCGACGCGCCCCTCGGGTGCGGCGCCGACGGAGCCGACGTTCACCACGGAGACCTCGCCGAGCTGCACCTGGAAGGGCACGTGCGTGCTCCCGCAGACGATGATGTCGGCGACCTCGTCGGCGATGAGCTCGCGGATCTCGTCGTCGTCGAGGTCGTGGCTGATCTCCTGGTGCGGATCCCCGGGCGCGCCGTGCACCATCACGATCTCGCGGCCGTCGATCATCGGGATGCGGAAGCTCCACGGTAGCCTCCGGATTCGCTCGAGGAAGAGGTCGCCGAGCGCGCGGCGCGTCTCGAGGAACTCTTCGGCCTTGCGCTGATCTTCGGGCGTCTGCGGGTCGAACGTAGAGGGATCGAGCGTGACGAGGGCGTGATCCGTCAGCCCGCGCGTGCAGATGGCGGAGACGGCTTGGAGGCGCTTGAACACCTCGACGGGCGCGGCGCCGCCGTAGACGAGGTCGCCCGCCACGTAGATCTGCCCCACGTCGTAGCGCGGGAGCTCGGCGAGGACGGCCTCCAGGGCCTCGAGGTTCCCGTGGATGTCCGAGAGGAAGGCCATGGGGCGAGAGGCGGGCGGCGTGGGTTTGAATTCCGGCACGCGGAACTCTTAGCGTTCCGCAGCCTCCGTGGCGAGCAGGACGCGAACTTGAGGAAACGGAGCGCGCCTCGATACGATCCGCGCCGGATGTCGTCTTCTTCTCGACTCATGCCTACCATCGCCAAGGCGCGCCGGGCGGCGCCCGTCGCACGTTTCCAAGGCGCTGCGCTCAGCCGCCACGCCGAAGAAGCCCTGTTCGCGAACGCCGAGGTCCTCCTCGAGGGCGCGACGCAGGTGGTCGGCGGCGTCGAGAGCTTCTTCGGGAGCGTGATGATGGCGGTGCACTTCGACGCGCTCGCGATGGCGGTCCGCGGTCTCGATACCGAGGAAGCCCGTGAGGAATTCACCCGTTGTGTCGACGGTTCGGTGCGTGTACGACTCCGCGCCATGCGAATGGCCTCGAATGAAGTGGCGCGTCGCCATCCTGATCGTAACCTCGGGACCGCGATGATCGAGACCCACGTACGACGCGTCGGAGACGAGCTCCACATCGACGTCGACGTCGAGGTTCCGTTCGACGTATGCTCGCGCCGAGGCACCGGTGACTGACGACAAGGACAACGTCATCCACGTCTCGTTCAAGGGGGTCGGCGGGCGCATCGAGGCGCCGCGGCCTGCCGTGATCGAAGAAGAGGAGCCCGAACGGAAGGACGATCCGCTCTCGGATCTCTATTCGATCGGCGAGGTGGCGAAGCTCTTCGACCTCTCCGTGGGGCGCCTTCGATACTGGGATCGCACGGGATTCCTCTCGCCCTCGGCGACGCACGGCTCGCGTCGCTACTACAACTTCCAGGACCTCGTCGGCATCCGCGCGGCCAAGGGGCTCATCGAGCGCGGCGTGAAGCTCACCGAGGTCCGCCGCGCGCTCGAAGCGCTCCGCGACTCACTCCCGAGGGTGATCCGTCCGCTCAGCGAGCTCCGCGTGGTGGCCGAGGGCAGCCGCGTCGTCATCCGCGATCGCGGCGCCAAGTACGAGCCCATCACCGGGCAGCTCCTCATCGACTTCGAGGTGAATGGCATCGCCGACGACGTGGTGAAGAAGCTCCGCGTCGAGCCTCGCTCGCGGGATCGCGCCTCGGCCTACGAGTTCTATCTCGAGGGGTGCCGCCTCGACGAGGACGAGGCCACGTTCGATCGCGCGGAGGCCGCGTACAAGCGCGCGCTCGAGCTCGATCCTTCGCTCGCCAACGCCGTCACCAACCTCGGTAACCTCGCGTATCGTCGCGGGCGCAGCGAGGAGGCGAGGGCGTATTACACGCGAGCGCTCGAGATCGATCCCGATCAGCCCGAGGCGCTCTACAACCTCGGCTTCCTCGCGCTCGAGCTGGGGAACGCCGAGCGCGCGGTCGAGCTCTTCGAGCGCGCCATCGCCTCCGATCCCAGCTTCGCCGACGCGCACTTCAACCTCGCGCTCGCGCACGAAGAGCTCGGCGATCCGCGATCGGCCAAGCGGCATTGGCGCGAGTACCTGAGCCTCGAGCCCACCGGCGCGTGGGCCGAGATCGCGCGGCGTCACCTCGACGCTGCCGAGGGCTGATCAGCGCGCGCGCCGCGGCGGCGCGTCGTCTTCGAGCTCCTCGACCTCGTCCGGCTCGACGAGCTCTTCGACCTCGTCCGCATCGACGAGCTCTTCGACGTCGTCCGGCTCGACGAGCTCCTCGACGTCGTCCGGCTCGACGAGCTCCTCGACGTCGTCCGGCTCGACGAGCTCCTCGACCTCGTCCGGCTCGACGAGCTCCTCGACCTCGCTCGGGTCGACCTCCTCGGCGGGGCCCATGCCGAGCGCGCGCGCGACCTCGAGGGCACGGCGTTCGTATCGCGGCCCTTCGACGGGATCGGCCGCGAGCGTGCGGAGGACGTCGAGGAGCGCTTCGGAGGGGCCCGCGCCTTCGAGGAGCGCGGCGAGGGCATGGAGGGGCCTGCGATCGTCCGGCGCGATCTCCGCCCACACGCGGAGGGCCCTCTCGCCACGCGCGCGGTCGCCGATCTTCTCGACGAGGAGCGTCGCGAGCTGCGCGGCCACGGGGGCCTTCTCCTCGCGGGTGACGAGGGACTTCGAGAGCTTCTCGAGCGCGGCGACGGCCGCTTCGAGGCGCCCGCCCGACTCGTAGAGCGCCGCGAGCGTCTCGAGGGCGAGGACGCGGAGCGCGAAGTCGGCGTCGGGGCGCCCCTCGGAGAGCTCGACGAGGCGCCGACAGGCCTTCTCGTCGCCATGCTCGACGAAGGGCGCGAGCACGCGCATCGCCTCCGCGACGCGGCCCTCGACGTGGAGCGCGTCCGAGAGCCAGAATCGGAGCTCGTCGCTCCGCGGGCCTTCGGGCGCGAGCGCGAGCATGGCGCGTGCGGCGTCGATGGCGCCGGGGAGGTCGCGGAGCTCTCGTTCGCGGAGGGCGCGCAGCTCTTCGTAGAGGGCGATCTTGACGTCGCGATCCTCCTCGGCGCGCGCCTCACGTTCGAGGAGCTCGGCGACGGCTTCGAGGCGACCGGCCTCGAGCGCGAGGCGGCGCGCCGCGCGGAGCGCCGGGAGGTGCGTGGGCACGAGCTCGTAGGCCGCGCGGAGGTGGTGCGCCGCACGCTCGGCGTTCCCCTGCGCGGCCCACGCCTCGCCGAGCTGGTATTCGAGCTCGGCCACCTCCGCTTCGGGCCGGCTCGCGCGGACGAGCGTGTCGCGGCGGCGCTCGAGGCTACGGATCCACGCCTGGGGATCGGCGGCGAGTCTCCGCGCGAGGAGCTCGCCGGCGAGGACGTGTCCAGGATGGAGCGTGAGCGCGAGCTCGAGGAGGTCGATGCACCGCGCCGCTTCCCGAGGGAGGTCGGCGAGGCATTGCGCGGCCTCCACGTACGCTTGGCTCGCCTCGATGCGGTCGATTCGTCGCGCGGCCCATCCCTCGACGAGGTCGGCCGCCGCGAGGCGATCCCCACGTGCGAGGTAGTGGGCCTTGAGGCGCTCGTAGGCGGCGACGTCGCCCGGGCTTTCACGGAGCCTGGCCATGAGCTCTCGAGTCGTCGGATCCATGCGCGTGGGCTAGGCTAACACTCTCCGAATGACCGAGAAACGACAGGATCCGATCGCGCTCTATCTCGAGGAATATGCCGCCGCGCACCATGGCGCGTCGTTCGAGCCGTCGCGGGCCGCGTTCGCGACGGCGACGCGATCGGGCGCCCCGAGCGTTCGCTTCGTGCTCGTGAAGATCGTCGACGAGCGTGGCTTCCGCATCTTCACGAACTACGAGAGCCGGAAGGCGCGCGAGCTCGACGAGAACCCGCACGCGAGCCTCGCCTTCCATTGGGAACAGACGGGCACGCAGGTGCGCATCGACGGCGTGTGCGAGCGCCTCTCGGCCGAAGAGTCGGACGCCTACTTCGCGTCGCGTCCGCGCGGATCGCAGCTCGGAGCGTGGGCCTCACCGCAGAGCCAGCCGATCGACGATCGCGCGGTGCTCACGCGGCGGCTCGCCGAGATCGAGGCGCGCTTCGAGGGAAGGCCCGTGGAGCGACCGCCCTTCTGGGGTGGTTATCTCCTGGTGCCGTCGCGCATCGAGTTCTGGAAGGATCGGGAGAGCCGGCTGCACGAGCGGCGCCTCTTCGAGCGCGTCTCCGGCGGGTGGCGCGAGTCCATGCTCGCGCCCTGATCACGCCTCCACGTGGATCGGGCGCGACCTCGTCGTGCTCGCGGCGTCATCCTCACGTTCGCCCCATCGGGGAGGATCACCCGTGAGGGGGGGTTGACTGGAAATACGGTCCATTTATCGTTTGGCGTCGAAGTCCGAGGGAGGGCTTCTCGTCGGCTCCGTTGGGGGGGCTTTGTCGATGAGGAGGACGCTATGGAAAGCGGCACCGTGAAGTGGTTCAACAACGCCAAGGGGTGGGGCTTCATCAGCCGTGGCGATGGGTCCGACGTCTTCGTGCACTACAGCAACATCGAAGGCGAGGGTTACCGCACGCTTCGGCAGGGAGACCCGGTCGTCTTCGAGTGCAAGGACGGGCCTCGCGGGCGTTTCGCCGAGCTCGTGCGCCCGTGCGATCCGCAGAACGCTTCGGCCTGAGGCGCCGTCCACGGGCGCGCCTTCAGGAGGCGCCCAGCGTCTTCTCGAGCTCGAGCGCCCAGCGGATCGCTTCGAGGAGCTTCGAGAGCTCGTCGACGACCAGGCCGTAGTCGACGCCATGCGAGACGTCGAGCACGCGGCTCGGATCGCTCGGGTCGCGGAGCTCGGTGCTCGCGACGTCCACCTCGCGGAAACCGCGAGCGAGGGCGTCGCGCCCAAGGGTCTCCCGGATGACGGTGACGAGCTCGTCCCGCGAGCTCGTCGGGTGCTCCGCTTGTGACGCGGCGATCGTGAACCGGAGATCGTAGCCGGTGTCCGTCGCGCGTACGCGGATGGCCGAGTCCATCATGTGATGGCGGACGCGCTCGGCGATGCGCAGCTCGTCGGCTCCTACTTCGAAGATCTCGATGCCGGCGCGCTCGAGCTGTTGCGCGAGCTCGGCGAGCTTCGAAGACGACGTCGACGAGGGGTCTTTGTGAAGCATCGTACCTAACGCTTGCGACCTGCGTCCTCGGGGCCGAGGAGGGGAAAAGCTAGCATCGGGGTCCATCCGCGCAAATGTAGCGACAGCCACCACAGGCACGATTTCTCAATGAAATTCGTCTTGCGGCGAAAAGGGCCCGGCGCTAGATTCTCGGGCGTTCGGGTGTACCCGTCGAGGGACGCTACGGAGTCGAGAGGTCACAATGCGCCGACGGATGTTTCTCGGGAAGATCCACCGAGCGACCATCACGCATGCCGATTTGGACTACGAAGGCAGCGTGACGATCGATGAAGAGCTCATGGAAGCCGCGGGCATCCTCGAGCACGAAGAAGTTCACATCTGGAATGTGACCAACGGCAATCGACTCGCGACCTATGCGCTCCGCGGACCCCGTGGCTCTCGCGTGATCTGCGTGAACGGCGCGGCCGCCCACCACATGAAGCCGGGCGACGTGGCCATCATCGCGAGCTTCGGCGAGATGACCGACGAAGAGGCGCGCAGCCACAAGCCCAGGGTCGTCCTCGTCGACGCGCAGAACAACCCGGTCGATTGTGGCCCCGAGCGTCCTGGGCCGCAGATGCCGCGGCGCGTGGCGGTCAACTGATTCTCGCGGCGCTGGCCATCCTTGGCCTCACGTTCCGCGCCGGGATGGCGGAATTGGCAGACGCAGGCGACTTAAAATCGCTCGTGGTGACCCCACATGCGGGTTCGAGTCCCGCTCCCGGCACCAGGCCTGAGTAAGACGCTCCGGGAGCGAGGCAAAGGGTCTTGTCAGGCCGCCGCGGTGCTCGAGCGCTCGCTGCTGGCGCCCGCTTCGACGAAGCGATTGCGCTCCTCGGTGACGATCTGGAGGAGCTCGCGCTGCTCGAAGATCCCGGCGTCCAGGAGGGCCGCCATGAAGCCGTCGGTGTAGCCGTGGGCTCGGGCGAGCTTGCTGTAATTCCCGCCCGCGAAGCGGCTCTCCATGTTGTCGCGGAGCAGGCCACGAAGCGTCTCGACGAGTTGCAGTTTGTTCATGGGGTCCTCCAGGGGCGGCGCGAGGCCGTGACTCCCATTTGCCGCAGTCGAGGGATCGCCGTCAAAAAATCGGGCGACGGAACGAAGAGGGCCGCGCGAGGCGGCCGCGTCCACCGTCGAAGCAGCGGGTGACGGAACGAAAACGGGCCGCGCGAGGCGGCCCATTCTCCGTTTCAATCCTCAGCCGAGATCAGGGCGTCTCGGGCTCGAGCTCGAGCTCGGGCTCGGGCAGAGGATAGGTGTAGGCGCAGGTGTTGGACGCCTGGACCCTGCCGGTCGAGCGGTAGGTGCTCGTGACGAGCGTCACGTCACCCGCCTCCGCGAGCGCGTCCACGACGATCGTCGGGAAGTGACCGTCGTCGGCGAGGTTTCCGTACGCCTCGATCGTCCAGGGCACGTTGTTCGCGGCGTTGGCGGCGCGATGCGCGATGAGCGACTCGAGGAGGGCCGTATCGGAGTAGACGATGCGGACCTCGCCGTTCACGACCGCGATGTCGGAGTTGTGGCCGACGAAGCCGGGCTCGGTACGGTCGGCGTAATACGCCGCGGTGCCGTCGTCGACGATCATGCGGCTGTTGTTGTCGGGGTTGCCGTTGGTGGCGTTGACGCGGACGTAGTTGACCGAGCCGCGGCCGATGCCGTCGGTATAGGCGACGTGGATGGTGGTCCCATCGACGACCATGCTCGCGTCCATACCGGCATCCTCGGAGGGCTGGCAACCCGCGATGCAGGTCGGACCGACCCATCCGGCGCCCGTCTTGCGGTGAAGCAGGAGGCGACCCTCGGGGCGCGAGTAGGAGAGGAGGGCGAGACCGTCGGCGGTCGCCTCGATGTCGTTGTAGAGACCCGGGGTCGGCGGGTAGTCGACGAGCTCGGCGGCCTGGACGCAGCAGGTACCGGGGTGCTTCTCATCGTCGCAGAAGCCGGCCGGGATCTCGCTGGTGGAGACGCAGGTCTCGGAGACCGAGCCGATGCCGCCGCCCTTCGCGCAGGTGAACTCGTCGTTGCTGTTGGTGCAGCCACCCGCGCTCTCCGGGACGACCTCGGCGCAGACGCCGAAGTAGCCGGCGAGGGCGCAGAAGTAGCCGGTGGCGCAGGGGATGTTCGCGGAGCAGTGCGCGTTGCCCTCGCTGATGGTCTCGAAGGTCCAGTCCTCGGGCGCGGCCGGGGCGGCGACGGTGGCCGTCGCGACGCGCTGGCTGTACTGCGGCTGCGTGATGCCCTCCTCGAGGTCGGGCGCCTTGACGACCGTGTAGGCGACGACGGGGAAGCCGTCGTTGCCGACGGTCACGTCGGTCCAGAGCACGGCGATGCCGCCGTCGGGATCGATCGTGTGGAAGGTCCACTCGAACGAGACGTCGTCGGGGCCCGTGCCGGTGAAGGTGCCGTACGCCGCCTCGAGGGTGCCCTCGGTGGCGTTGTGGTAGGTCACGAGGACGTCGTTGCCCTCTTCGCCGAGCGCGACGATGCCCGTGTACTTACCCACGATGTCCCCCGTGGCCGAGATGCCGCCGCGCGGACCGGACGGGTCGGCGCTCGGAACCACGCCGGCGGGGATGCCCTTCACGGTCTCCCAAACGATGGTGCCCTGCTCGCAGACGTCGTCGGAGCCCGTGCGGTTCCACCAGCCGACGTTGAGGTCGTGGTACTGCGTGTTCGAGAGGCCGGGGTTGTAGCCCGCGACGATCAGCGCACCGTTGGCGAGCTGCGTGCTCTTCGCGTAGGCGACGCGCGTGCCCGGGTTGAGCGGGGGCTTGGGGACGCAGGTACAAACGACGTCGCCGTTCGCATCGCAGGTCGCGTTGGAGCACTGCTCCCACGGCTCGCAGAGGTCGCTATCGTTGTACGTCACGCAAACCGTCTCGCCATCGCGGACGCACTCGAGCTGGTTCGCGGTGCACTCTTCCTTGACCGGAGGGGGGTTGGACCCGCAGTCGCACGCGACCAAGGCGACCATGAGTGACGCGAAGAAAAGCAGGAAGGAACGCAGCATGTGGGCTCTCGCTGGTTGGAGTACGCGCGGCGGAGCGCGGGGCGGACCGGCCGCGTGGGTTGACCGCCGCCGATGATATAGGCGTGCGTGTTCCGAAACAATACTGGAGTGCGAGATCCACGAAATCGACGTCCGCCGTCCGCCCGATGTGGTTGCACCTCTTACGCGGGGCCTGGAAACGCGATTGACACCCAATTCCGCCTGGGTACCATCGCCCCGAAACCCCTCCCGCTCCTGTTCGCCCCCACACGGCCCGAGGGGCCGGTGAAGAACGATGCACAAGCTGGTCATCTCGGACGCCGAAGGAAGGACGACGGTCGTTCCTCTCGTCCGTGACGAACTCACGATCGGACGAAAAGAGGGGAACGCCGTCCGCCTCACCGAGCGGAACGTCTCGCGGCGGCATGCGCGCATCCGGCGCGACGGCGACGGCTTCATCGTCGAGGATCTCGACTCGTACAACGGCGTCTTCCTCAACGACGAGCGCATCCAGGGGCAGGCGCGCCTCAGGCCCGGCGATCGCCTCCGCATCGGCGACTACCGATTCGCGCTCGACGCCGACGGCGCGATGCCCACGGCCGAGGCGAGCCCCGTCGATCTCGACTTCGGCGGCGACGATCTCCGCGTGGCGCCGCCGCGCCTCGTGATGCTCACGCCCCCGGCGGCCGGCGCCGTCTACGCGGTGGGCGACGGGATGCGCCTCGGGCGCGCCGAGGACCTCGAGATCTGGGTGAACCACCGCTCGATCTCGCGCGAGCACGTGCGCTTCCGCGAGATGGAAGGGCAGATCGTCGTCGAGGATCTCTCGAGCGCGAACGGCATCACGGTGAACGATCAGCCCGTGGCCTCCGCCACCCTCACCTCCGGCGACGTGCTCGGCCTCGGTCAGGTGAAGTTCCGCTTCGTCGCGCGCGGCGAGGAATTCCACTTCGAGCCCGAGCCTGCGTTCGAGCGCAAGGAAGCGGCGAGCGAGGGCGGCAACAAGGCGGCGATCGTCGTCGTCGGGCTCCTCGTGGCAGGCGCGATCGCCCTCGGCCTCTTCGTCGCGCTCCGCGATCGCGAGGAAGCGCCCAAGATCGAATTCGAGCCGGAGGCGGTCCAGGCCGAGATCGCGCCGGCGCCTTCCGGGCCGAGCCGTGAGGATCGGCTCGCGGCCGAGCGAGAGAGCGCGGAATGCGAGCGACACCTCATCGAGGATCGCCTCGAGGAGGCGCTCGAAGCCGCCGATCGCGCCCTCCTCCTCGTGCCCGATCACGAGGGGGCCGCGGCGTGTCGCGCGGATGCGAGCGCGATCGTGCGCGAACACGCCACCTTCGCCCGCGGCCGGCGGGCCCTCGAAGAAGGCCGCGTCGACGACGCGTACTTCGCGTTCGAGAGCCTCGACGAGAAGAGCCCCCTCCGGGATCGCCCCGAGGTGAGCCGCGCGCGTCGCCTCTTCGCGGAGCAGAAGCTCACGGCCGCCAAACGTGTCCTCCGCCGCAACCCGCAGCTCGCCTACGACGAGGCCATCCAGGTCGTGATGGGCCCGGGCTTCCCCGCCCTCCATCAAGCCGAGGCGGCGCGTCTCGTCGAAGCGGCCAAGAAGCGTGGCGCCGTAGACGCGAATTGAGCGCGAGCGCGGGCGCGCATCGCGGCGCACGAGCGCAAACGTTCGATTCTTCAGCACGAAATCTAGCGCACGCCGGATACCCGTGTTTTCATCGCACTTGGGGTGCAGCCTGCACACCCACGTCGACCATCGCGAGATCGCGATGGAGGGGCTTCGATGATGCGTAAGTTCGCGTTGTTCACTTTGGTCACGGCGCTGATCGCGGGATCGGCGTCGTTCGCCCACGCGCAACAGCTCGAAGGTGGAGGCGTCGACCTCGCGCTCTTCCGGGCGCCGGTCGATTCCAAGGGGCACATCACCGTCAACGGCACCGACATCATCGGTCACAACGACTATTCGTTCGGGTTGATCCTCGACGCCGGCATCGGTCTTCTGCCCTTCTACGGCTTCGAAGAGGACACGGCGACGTCCGGCGCGGAGGCGAGCCGCGAGCGACGGCTGCTCGACACGATGATCAGCGGCACGTTCATGCTCAACTGGGGCATCAAGAACGTGGTGGTCGTCGGCGCGCAGCTCCCGGTGCGGCTCACGCGCGGCGCGGCCATCCACGGCCTCCTCAACGACGGGAGCTCGTTCTACAACCCGCCGACCTCGCGGGGCGCCTCCGAAGAGGGCATCGGCGACATCCAGCTCCACGCCAAGGTGCGCCTCCTCCGCGTCGAGCGGAACCCGATCGGCCTCGCCGCGATCGTGCGGTTGGGGATCCCGACGGGTGATTCGAAGCAGTTCACCGGCGAGCCCGGCTGGTCGCTCTGGCCGAGCTTGGTGGGCGAGATCCGGCCGCACCGAAAGCTCCGCTTCTCGCTCGAAGCCGGCTATCGCGCGATCTTCGGCGAGGGCTCCGAGGTGAACATCGCCGCGCGGACCTGCCCTGGCACGAGCGCCCTCATGGGCACCATCTGCCAGAGCCCCGGCGGCACGGCGACGGGCGCGCAGATCGCCGAGGAGGGCAAGCACGTCCGCTACGGCGACCTCCTCACCTTCGGCCTCGGCATGAGCGCGCGCGTCGCGCGGCACCTCGACTTCATCGTGGAGGGTTACGGCTCGCAGGTCGTGAAGCACTTCCAGCCGGAGGGGCTCAGCGTCGAAGGCCTCGTCGGCCTCAAGGCGTTCGTCCACGAGAACAGCTACCTCATCATCGGCGGTGGCGCGGGCGTGCCGCGGCACGGCATCCAGAACGCCGACTACCGCGTGACGCTCGGCTTCGTCTTCGAGCCCTCCATCGGCGACGCCGACGGAGACGGCATCAAGGACGACCAGGATCAGTGCCCGAACGATCCGGAGGACTTCGACGGCTTCGAGGACGACGACGGCTGCCCGGATCCCGACAACGATCGCGACGGCATCCTCGACGTGGACGACGAGTGCCCGAACATCCCCGAGGA
>JAAYBZ010000189.1 GCA_012744445.1 Myxococcales bacterium
GGCGCGAGGGTCGGGTCGCCCTCGGCGAAGCGGTGGATCGCGAAGTCGAGCCCGAGCGCGGCCGCCGTGAGGGCGAGGCCGCTCCGCGGGTCGAGGAACGAGGTGAGGAGCGCGACGAGGATGTAGATCGCCGGCTGGTAGGGGCCCGTGAGGCCGCCGAAGACCTGGAGCCCGGCGTGCGCCGCGACGAGGGCGAGGAGGCCGAGCTCGATCTCGGTGGTGATCGAGCCCTCCTGGGACTCCTTGGCGCGGCGATGCGCAGAGGCGCGGCCCATCGTGACGACGACCCAGATCGCCGCCGCGACGACGTGCAGGAGGCCCAGCTCCCCGGCCGGCCGCGTGAACTCACCGAGAGCGACGATCGCGCCCAGCGCGACGGCGGCCAGATAGCCGTAGGAGAGGCGAGCTGTCCGCCGGAGTCTGAGCGCCGCGTGAACGAGGGTCGCCATGCCGATGGACCTCCATACCCAGAGTCCGCCGGCGGCGGCAAATAATCCGCCGGCCGGGGGAGGGCGGAGGCCTCACGGCTTCTTGGCGACGACCACGAGCGCGGCCCGGAGGAGGCGATCGCCGAGCTTGTAGCCGGCCAGGGCCTCGGCGATGACCGTGCCGGGCTCGGCGTCGGCGCTCTCCACCTGCTGGATCGCGTCGTGCACCGAGGGGTCGAAGCGCTCGCCCACGGTCTTGACGCGCTCGAGGCCGATGCGGCTCGCCGTGTCCTCGAAGGAGCGGAGGACCAGCTTCACGCCCTCGACGACCGCCTCGACGCGATCGGTCGTCTCGGACGCCGCCACGGCGCGCTCGAGGTTGTCGATCACCGGGAGGATCTCGCGGAGCACGGACTCGCGGCCGCCGCGGGCGGCCTCCTCGACGTCCTTGCGCGCGCGCTTACGGAAGTTGTCGAAGTCGGCCGCGGTCCGGAGGAGCTTGTCTTTGAGCTCGTTCCGCTCGGCCTCGAGCCGCGCGACGGGATCGTCCGCGGCCGCCTCCGGAGCGGGGGTCTCCTCCGATCCGGGGCTCGGGGGGGCCTCGGGGGCCTCGCCGACCACGCTCTCGGTGCGCTCAGAGGTCTCGTCCTTGGGTTCGGTCAATTCTTCTTCTCCCGCTGGATGAACGGCGAAGATAGGTCGCCCCTTCGGGCTCGACAAGGTTGGGGGAGGCACGAAACTGGCGAATGCCTCCGGGGTTTGGGATGGTCGACTCCCCCATGGTCGAGCGTGATCTCCCGGTCTGGATCGTCCCGTTCTCCATCCTCGTCATCGCGACCATCCTGTTCTCGGTGAAGATCTTCGAGGAGGACGGTCTCCCCCGCTACCGAGCCCTCCGGGCCGAGCGGGAGACGATGGAGGAGCGCAACGCCCGGCTCCGCGCCCGCGTCCAGGAGCTCCGCCGGGAGGTGAGGGCCCTCCGGGAGGATCCGGAGACCATCGAGCGCGTGGCCCGCGACGAGCTCGGGCTGATCCGCCGGGGAGAGTTCGTCTTCCAGTTCGACGCGCGGGAGATCGCGACCCTCACGGAACCCTCGATCGACTGACGACGCCGCCGATCGAGTATGGTAAGAGCCGGCACATGGGACGGATCGTCGGCATCGATCTAGGGACGACCAATTCGTGCGTGGCCTTCTGCGACGGGGGAGAGACGATCGTCATCCCGAACGCCGAGGGGAGCCGCACCACGCCGAGCGTGGTCGCGTTCAAGGACTCGCAGCAGCTCGTCGGGAACATCGCGCGACGCCAGGCCGGGACCAACCCCGAGAACACCATCTTCTCCGTCAAGCGCCTGATGGGCGTGAGCTACGACAGCGACGAGGCGCGGCGTCACGCGGCCGTCGTCCCCTACCACGTGGTGCGCCACGACAACGGCGACGCCTGGGTCGAGGCCGGCGGGCGGAAGTGGGCCCCGGCCGAGATCAGCGCGATCCTCCTCGCGAACCTCAAGGCCACGGCCGAGGCGTACCTCGGCGAGGAGGTCACCGAGGCGGTGATCACGGTGCCCGCCTACTTCGACGACGCCCAGCGCGCGGCGACCAAGGCGGCCGGCAAGATCGCGCGCCTCGACGTGAAGCGCATCATCAACGAACCCACGGCGGCCGCGCTCGCGTTCGGGGCCACCAAGGGCGGCGACAAGCGGCGCCTCGCGGTCTACGACCTCGGCGGCGGGACCTTTGACGTCACCATCCTCGAGGTGATCGGCGGCGTGTGCACGGTGCTCTCCACCGCGGGCGACACGCACCTCGGCGGCGAGGACATCGACAACGCCATCGTCGCCGAGCTCGCGCGGCGCTTCGAGGCCAAGCACGGCCTCTCGCTTCTGAACGACCGCTCGGCGCGTCAGCGCCTCAAGGAGCACGCCGAGCAGGCCAAGCAGGAGCTCTCCACCGCGCTCGAGACCGACGTCACGCTGCCCTTCATCGCGATGGACTCGAGCGGGCCCAAGCACCTCGAGGAGAAGCTCAAGCGCAACGAGCTCGAGGCGCTCGTCGAGGGCCTCGTCCAGAGGACGCTCGAGCCCTGCCGGCGCGCGCTCGCCGACGCGGGGCTCACCGTGCGCGACATCGACGACGTCCTCCTCGTGGGCGGTCAGACGCGGATGCCCCTCGTGCAGCGGCTCGTCGAGGAGTTCTTCGGCAAGAAGCCCAACAAGGGCTTCAACCCCGACGAGGTCGTGGCGGTCGGCGCGGCGCTCCAGGCGGCGGCGCTCTCGGGCGAGAGCGACGACGTGCTCCTCCTCGACGTCACGCCGCTCAGCCTCGGCGTCGAGACGGGCGGCGGCGTCTTCACGCCGATCATCAAGCGCAACACCACCATCCCCACGCGCGCGACCGAGATCTTCACCACGAGCGTGGACAACCAGAGCTTCGTCCCCATCCATGTCCTCCAGGGCGAGCGCGAGATGGCAGCCGACAACAAATCGCTCGCGCGCTTCGAGCTCGCCGACATCCCTCCCGCCCCGCGCGGCGTCCCCGCCATCGAGGTGGCCTTCGAGATCGACGCCGACGGCATCGTGAACGTCTCGGCCAAGGACCTCGGCACCGGGCGTGAGCAGAGCGTCCGCGTCGTCGCCGCGAGCGGCCTCACCGAGGACGACATCCAGCGCATCATCGACGAGGCCGATCGCATGAAGCAGAGCGACGCCGTGCGCCGCGAGCTCGCCGAGCTCCGCAACCAGGCGCAGGCGCTCATCTACTCGAGCGAGCGCGCCATCGAGGCAGCGGCCGATCTCGTGGCGCCCGAGCTCGCCGAGCGAGTCTCCGCCGACATCGCCGCGCTGCGAGAGCTCATCGAAGGCGGCGACGCGCTCGATCTCCGCGCCGGCCTCCAGGCCCTCGAGCAGAGCGCCTACGAGATGGCCGAGGCGATGTACGGCGCCGAAGAGGGATGACCTCGACCAGCGAGGCGCACGAGGAGTCGGCCGTCGCGGGCGTAGGCCTGGACTGGCTGCCGCGCCTCCGCTGGGGTGTGGTCGCGGCCGGCCTCCTCGCGCTCTTCGTCGCCCAGCAGATCGGTATCCGCGTCCCGCTCGCGCTCGTCCTCGGGATGCTCGCCTTGATGGCGGCGACCAACCTCGCCTTCGGCTCGCGCTTCCTCGGGCGGGCCACGCCCTCGCGCGTGCTCTTCGCCGTGCTCGTCTCCGACGTGGTGCTCGTCACGGTGGTGCTCCACGCCACGGGGGCGGCCGAGAACCCGATGAGCGCCGTCTACATGCTCTACGTGACGCTCGCGGCGATGCTCTTCGGGCCCGCGGGCACGGTGGCCATCGTCACGCTCTGCGCGCTCGGCTACGGCTCGCTCTTCCTCGTGGGCGCGGCGCCGCACCTGCACCACGCCTCGGCGAGCTTCGTCGCGCACCTCTACGGCATGTTCGGCGCCTTCGTGATCACGGCGGCGCTCGTCGCCTTCTTCGTGCAGCGCCTCTCCACGGCGCTCCGCGCGCGCGAGGCCGAGCTCTCCTCCTCGCGCGCGCGCGAGGAGCGGGCACGCCACCTCGCCACGCTCGGCACGCTCAGCGCAGGCGCCGCGCACGAGCTCGGGACGCCGCTCGGCACGATCGCGATCGTGGCCGGTGAGCTCGAGGCGCGCGCCCTCGCCTCGGGCGACGAGGCGATGCGCGAGGACGCCCACCTCATCCGAGAGGAGACGCGGCGCTGCCGCGCGATCCTCGACGCGCTCGCCGAACGCGCCGGACGCGGCGTGGGCGAGGCGCGCGAGCGCGTCGACGTGGCCGCGTTCCTCTCGGCGCTCGCCGAAGGGATGGCGCCCGCCCGCCGCGCGCGGCTCGCGCTCGATCTCACCGCGCCCCTCTTCGCCTCGCTCCCGCCGCGCGCGCTCCGCGTCGCCACGGAGAACCTCGTGAACAACGCCTTCGAGGCAGCCGCCGAGGGCCCGATCACCCTCCGCCTCCTCGACGAGGGCGAGGCCCTCTCCATCGTCGTCGAGGATCACGGCCCGGGGATGGACGAGGAGACGCTCGCCCGCGCCAAGGAGCCCTTCTTCACGCGCAAGTCGGCGCACGGCGGGATGGGTCTCGGCCTCTTCCTCACCGAGTCGATCGCGGCCGAGCTGGGCGGTGGGCTCGACATCGAGAGCGAGCTCGGCAAAGGTTGTCGGGTACGCCTCCGGCTTCCCAAGGCATGAGCGAGTCGAACCCGACGATCCTCCTCGTCGACGACGACGAGACCTTCCGCAAGCGACTCGCGCGGGCGCTCACGGAGCGCGGCTACGTGGTCCGCGAGGCGCCCGACGGCGAGGCGGCGATCGCGTCGGCGCGCGAGGAGAGCCCCGAGCTCGCCCTCGTCGACCTGCGGATGCCCGGCCCCTCCGGGCTCGAGGTGGTCAAGGCGCTCCACGCCCTCGACCCCTCGACCAAGATCGTCGTCCTCACCGGCTACGGCAGCATCGCCACCGCCCTCGACGCCGTGCGCCTCGGCGCCACCCACTACCTCACCAAGCCGGCCGACGTGAACGAGATCCTGGCCGCCTTCTCGCGCGGCGAGGAGCAGGCGAGCACGGCGAGCGCCGAGCACCTCGAGGCGCCGACCCTCGCGCGCGTCGAGTGGGAGCACATCCAGCGTGTCCTCCAGGACTGCGACGGGAACATCAGCGAGGCGGCCCGGCGGCTCGGGATCCACCGCCGCTCGCTCCAGCGAAAGCTCGCCAAGTACCCGTCGCCGCATTGACGCGGCTGCGACGATTTGCCGCATCGCCCCGATCCGGAGATGCGCCCATCTTCCGGGGCGTTGCGTACCCCTCTCCTCATCGCGCTCCTGATCCTCTGCGCAGGATCCAAGGCCCTCGCGTGCCCCACGTGCACGGTCGGCGACCCCACGCTCACGACGATGGGCGCGGAGGCGCCGTATCGGAACCGCGTGCGCGTCTCGGCGGGCCTCAGCACGCGCGGCGATCGGGTGGGCGAGCCGGGCTTCGACGCGATCGAGCTCCGCGAGCAGCGCCTCGATCTCACGGCGGCGTGGGCGGCGACGGAGCGCTTCGTGCTCTCGCTCAACCTCCCGCTCGCGCATCGACGGCTCGCGTACGCGGATCTCTCGGTCGATCAGCTCGTCACGCTGGGCGATCTCGAGCTCCGCGGGAGGCTCGTGCTCTTCCGCGATCGGAAGTTCGCGCCCAAGCACCTCCTCTCGCTGCTCGCGGGCCTCGAGATGCCCACGGCGCCGAGCATCTCGAAGAACGGCCAGAAGCTCCCGCTCGAGCTCCAGGCGGGCTCACGCTCGTGGGATCCGCTCGTGGGCCTCGGTTACGACTTCTTCGCGAGCCCGTTCTCGCTCCACCTCGTGGGGACCCTCCGCGTCTCCACGCCGGGCATGGACGGCTACTTCGGCGGTCCGAGCGGCCGCGTCCAGGCCACCTTTCAATGGCAGGCGCACGAGCGCTTCGGCGTGCGCGCCGGCGCGGACATGCGGGGCGACGCCGTGACCCGCGGGCCCGACGGGAAGGAGCCCGACACCGGCGGCTTCATCGCCTTCGCGACGGCCGGCTTCGTCGCGGCGCTCGGCCAGGACACCCTGCTGAACGCGATGGTCTTCCTGCCGGCCATCCAAGCCTTCAAGGGCGATCACCGCGAAGGGATCGCCGCGATGTTGAGCGTGACCCATGACTTCTAGAACCCTCCTCGCCCTCGCCCTGAGCTCGCTCCTCGCCTGTCATTCGCACGTGGATGGCACCTCCGTGGAGCTCGTCGCCGCATCCGTCGCCGTCGACCAGCTCGTCGACGCCGAGGGGCGCACGCTCGAGGTCGATCGCCTCGAGCTCGACCTCGATCTCCTCGAGCTGATCTTTTGCGAGGACGGCCTCGCGCGCCGGATGCTCCGCGAGCTCCTCCTCCCCGGGCGCGCGCTCGCCCACCACGGGAGCCACGGCCGACCGACGGAATTCGAGGGGCCCGTCACGATCGACGCGAAGACCGGCGGAGAGGCCGTCCTCGGCGCGCTCGAGCCCCCGCCTGGCCGCTACTGCGCGGCGATGCTCGTCTTCGGCGACGCGCGCCTCGAGGGCCAGCTCGGCGAGGCACACATCTCGCACGCGCTCACGCTCGGGACGACGATCTTCGTCGCGCTCGACACCCCGCTCGAGCTCTCCTCGGCGCAGCGTGAGGGCAAGCTCGCCCTCCGCCTCGACCTCCGCGAGCTGCTCGCCGAGGTCGACCTCGAGGCGGCGACGGCGGAGTCCCTCGCCGAGGCCCTCGAGGCCGCCCTCCCCGGGGCCATCACGGCGGGGGCCGTGGCGGTAGAGCACGCACACACGCACTGATCCGGCCCGTCCGACGAAAAAAATCGGACACCCCCGAGAAATCGTACATCGTGTTCAGGTAACCTCGTCAGGGGAACGGCTCCACGTTCCCCTAGGGAGCGCGTCGCGCCGGGCGCGCATGCGAGGTGCCGCATGAAATCCGATCCGCAGACCTTCGAGGCCACGCTGAGCGAGCTGTCCCGCCGGTGCCGCGACCCCCGCGAAGGACTCTTCGGGCCGAGGTCCCTCTCCTGGGAGCTCGGGCGCGAAGCCTTCGTCTTCCTCGGCGGCGGGCGGGCGGCGCTCCTCCAGACCGCGCACCCCTTCGTCGCGCACGCGATCGATCAGCACTCCAAGACCAAGACGGATCCGCTCGGGCGCTTCCACCGCACCTTCGAGGCCGTCTACGGCATCGTCTTCGGGGATCTCCAGCAAGCGCTTCGCATGGCGCGCGCCGTCCACCACATCCACGACGGGATCCAAGGGCTGATCCGCGAGGACGTCGGCCGTTTCCGCCGAAATGATGCGTACATGGCGCTCGACGCCGAGGCGCTGCTCTGGGTCCACGCCACGCTCATCGAGACCGTGGTGTACGTGCACGAGCTGCTCCGCGGCCCCATGCCCGAGTGGAAGAAGGACGCCTACTATCAAGAGTCCAAGGTCTTCGCGCGCTGCTTCGGCGTGCCGGCGGAGGTGCTCCCGCGGGACTGGGAGGCGTTCGCGAACTACTTCGACCACGCGCTCCACTCGAGCATGATCGCGGTCGGCGATCCGGCGCGCGAGATCGCCTCGTTCCTCTTCTCGAGCCCGCGCCCCGCGGCGCGCGCGACGCTCAGGCATTACGAGCTCGTCACCGCGGGGCTCCTCCCGCCGCACGTGCGCGAAGGCTACGGCCTGCGGTTCAACCTCGCGGATCGCGCGGCCTTCCACGCCACGATCGCGGCGCTCCGACGCGCGCTCCCGCACGTCCCCGAGCGTCTCCGCATGGTGCCCGCCTACGTCGAGGCCAAGCGGCGCATCGAAGGTCGCCCGCCCGTGGATCGCGCCGGGCGCCGCGTGGAGCAGATGCTGCTCGACTTCGTGAACCCCGCCTCCTGAACGCGCCGCGTGTACGCGCATGCGGGGCGTCGGCCCCATGCGCGCCGCCGTGTTCACCGCCACGCATCTCCACGCACGAAAATGCGTCGATCGCGCGCGCGTCGTTGAGCGAACGAGCGCCGCTTCCCTATGCTCGGCCGGTGGAGGCGACGTTCGCAGTTTGAGCAGGGCCGCACTCGCGCTCGCGTCCGTCGTGGCGCTCTTCGCGTCCTCCGCGCCCGGCGCGGCGCGGGCGGACGGGCCCCCGAGCGAGCCCCACGAGGCGGCGGCCGAGGCCGAGCGCGCCGAGGAGACGGCCGAGCCGACGCCCGCCGAAGCCGAGGCCGAGGCGCCGACGACGCACGCCAAGCGCGCGCGGAAGGTGCAGGGCATCGGCCTACCCGGCGCGTACTACCGCCCCGACACCTCGCTCGGCTTCGGCGCCTTCGCGCAGCTCACCTTTCGTGCGACGCCGTGGGGACGGACGAGCCCCCGGAGCCGACCCTCGAGCGTGAGCGTGAGCGGCGCCTACACCCTCCGCCACCAATACACGGGCAAGCTGCGGACGCAGCTCTTCCTCGATCAGGATCGGCTCATCCTCACCGCAGAGACGGAGTTCGCGCACTTCCCCACGCGGCTCTACGGCTTCGGGAACGCGGCCGACGCGAGCCACGAGAGCTACGTCGATCGCTTCTTCTCGGGCCGCATCCAGCTCGAGCGCGAGGTCTTCGACGGCATCTACGTCGGCTGGACGACCCGCGTCCGCCGCACGTGGATCCTCGACGACGAGGCGCCGCCCGCCTACCTCGACAACATCGGGCGCAGCAAGGACGGCGGCACGATCCACGGCGCGGGCCTCTCGCTCCGTGTCGAAGGGCGCGACTTCCTGCTCGCGCCGCTCTCGGGGCACTACGCCTCGCTCGAGGTGATGGGCAACTTCCCGCGGCTCGGGAGCGAGCAGCGCTTCGTGAGCCTGCGCGCCGAGGGCCGGAAGTACTTCCAGCTCCGCGGCGAGCACGTCCTCGCGCTGCGCGGCCTCGCGTGGTTCACCTTCGGCGACGTGCCCTTCTACGAGACCGTGCCGCTCGGGCGGGCCTTCACGATGCGCGGCTACTACGAGGGGCGCTATCGCGACGACCACTACCTCGCCGCGCAGGTCGAATATCGCTTCCCGATCCTCTGGCGGATCTACGGCGCGACCTTCGTCGACGCGGGGACCGTGTTCGGCCCCGACGGAGCCTTCTCGTTCTCACGCATCCAGATCTCGGGGGGAGGCGGTCTCCGCCTGAAGGTCAGCGACAAGGACCGCACCATGCTCCGCTTCGACGCGGCCATCGGGCGCGGCACCCACGGCTTCGTCGTGGGCGTCAACGAGGCGTTCTAGGCGGCGGGAAGTCGCTCCTCCGGGGCTCGACGCTCGAGAGCCAGTGGTGACAGGCCGAGAGCCCCTCGTCGCGGGAGCGGACGATGACGTGGTCGGCCTCGAAGGGCTGCACCCAGAACGCCGCCGTGAGCGCGCCCCGGAGGACGGCCGAGGGCACGACGAAGGCGACGCCGCTCACCGTGCTCCGGATGCGCTCGCGGTTCGCTGCGTTGAAGGCGAGCTGGCGACGCCGCATCTCGTTGCGGAAGAGCGTGGAGTCGGTGCAGTCGATGAGGAGGACGTGCGGGCCCGGCCGCGCGAGGACCGCCGCGAGCTCGGCGAAGTACGCGTCGAGCTCGTCTTCGACGTGGCGGATCACGATCTCCACGAAGGGGTATCGGGAGACGTCGATCCGGAAGCCACGTTCGGGCTCGCTGGCGACCAGGGCGGTCATGGGTGCGTCTTAGCGCGGGAGCCGCGATCAGGCGAGCGCAGGGGCCCCGTCCGGGCCGAGGAGCCGGGGCTCGGCCTCGAGGCGCACCCCGAAGACGGCCTCCACCTGGGCGCGGATCGACGCGGCGAGGGCGAGGAGCTCGCCCGTCGTGCCGCCGCCGTGGTGGACGAGGGCCAGGGCATGCGCGCTGCTCACGCCGACGGGGCCGCGGCGCATGCCCTTCTGGATGCCGGCCCGCTCGATGAGCCAGCCGGCGGCGAGCTTCACGGCGTCGCCGGCCGGGTAGCGCGGGACGTCCTCTTCGCGCGCGACGAGCCCGCGGGTGAGCGCCACCTCGACGACGCGCGCGAAGGTATCCGCGTCGACCACGGGGTTGGTGAAGAAGCTGCCGGCGCTGCGTCGGTTGGGATCGGCCGGGTCGAGCACCATGCTCTTCTTCTTCCGCAGCGCGAAGACCGTGCGCCGCACGTCGGCGAGGGAGGCCCCCTCGGGGCAGGCCTCCGCGAGCTCGCGGTAGCGGATGGACGGCGCGCCGCCCCGTGTGAGCTCGAAGGTCACGGCGAGGACCACGTAGCGGCCGGCCTCGCGCTTGAGGCGGCTCTGGCGGTACCCGAGCTCGCAGGCGTCGCGATCGAGCGTGATCACCCGCCGCGTCTCGCGGTCGTAGGCCTCGACGGAGACGAGCCGGTCCCCGACCTCTTGCCCGTAGGCGCCCACGTTCTGGATGGGCGTCGCGCCCGCGAGGCCCGGGATGCCGGTGAGGCATTCGAGGCCGGCGAGGTCGCGCGAGACGGCCGCCTCGACGACGTCCTCCCAGGGCTCGCCCGCCGACGCGCGGAGCCGCACGCTCGCGCCGCCCACCTCCTCGAGGTGGAGGCCGCGGCTGCGGATCGCCAGGACGAGGCCGCGCACGCCCTCGTCGGGGACGACGACGTTGGAGCCTCCGCCGAGCACGGTAACCGGAAGGCCCCGCGCCTCGGCATGGGCGAGCGCCTCGAGGCACTCGGCCTCGCTCCGCACCGCAACGAACGACTCCGCCGCGCCGCCGAGCTCGAAGGTCGTGAGCGGCGCGAGGGGGACGTTCGTCTCGATGGCGAGGCTCATTTCACGGGTTCGATCCGCTCGAGCCCGCCCATGTACGGGCGGAGCGCCTCGGGGATGGTCACGCTGCCGTCGGCGTTCTGGTACTGCTCGAGGATCGCGACCATCGTGCGGCCGATGGCGAGGCCCGAGCCGTTCAGAGTGTGGAGAAAGCGCGGCTTCTGCTTGGGCGCCGGGCGATAGCGCGCGCCCATCCGGCGCGCCTGGAAGTCGCCGCAATACGAGCAGCTCGAGATCTCGCGGTAGGCGCCCTGGCCCGGCAGGTAGACCTCGAGGTCGTAGGTCTTCCGCGCCGAGAAGCCCATGTCGCCCGCGCAGAGCGCGACGACGCGGTAGTGCAGGCCGAGCTTCTTCAGGATGTTCTCGGCGTGGCCCGTGAGGCGCTCGAGCTCGTCGAGGCCTTGCTCCTCGGTGCAGAAGCGCACGAGCTCGACCTTGTCGAACTGGTGCTGGCGGATGATGCCGCGCGTGTCGCGCCCATAGGCGCCGGCCTCCTTGCGGAAGCAGGGCGTGTAGGCCGTGTAGCCGAAGGGGAGCTCCGCGCCGTCGAGGATCTCGCCCGCGTGGAGGTTGGTGAGCGAGACCTCGGCCGTGGGCACGAGGTAGAAGTCGCTGCTCGCCGCGGGCTCCTTGCTCGGATCGCCGTCGTAGGGCGCGCCGCCCTGGATGCGGAACGAGTCGTCGGCGAACTTCGGGAGCTGGCCCGTGCCGCGCATCGCCGTGTCCTTCACGAGGACGGGCGTCCACATCTCGGTGTAGCCGTGCTCGCCCGTGTGCACGTCGAGCATGAACTGCATGAGCGCGCGCTCGAGCCGCGCCCCGAGCCCGCGCAACACCACGAAGCGTGCGCCCGAGATCTTGGCCGCGCGCTCGAAGTCGAAGATGCCGAGGCCGAGGCCGAGGTCGACGTGATCCTTGGGCTCGAAGCCGTACGTGGGCTTCTCCCCGACGACGCGCACCTCGACGTTGTCGTGCTCGTCCTTGCCGTCGGGCGTGGTCTCGTGCGGGAGGTTCGGGAGGACGAGGAGGAGGTCCTCGAGCTCGCCCTCGATCTCCTTGAGCGCGCCCTCGTGCTCCTTGATGCGATCGCCGAGCGTGCGGAGCTCGGCGCGCTTCTGGGCGAACTCCTCGGACTTCTTGTCCTTGATGGCCGCCATCGCGTCGCTCGCCTGGTTGAGCTCGGCGCGGAGGGTCTCGGTGGTGGTGATGGCGCTTTTCCGCTTCTCGGCGAGGTCCGCGAGGCGGGCGAAGAGCGCGTCGTCGCGGAAGCCCCTCCGGGCGAGCTCACGTTTCACCTCGTCGAGGTGTTCGGCGACATGGCGGAGGTCGAGCATGGGCGGCCTTTCTATCCCAATCCCCTGGAGACGTCGAAACGGCAGCTCAGAAGCGCGGATCGGGCTCGAGGTGCTTCCCGAAGCGCTGGCCGTTCATCACGTAGGTCATCGCCTGGAGGTGGAGGCGCTTGGCGGCCTCCGGCTCGAGCGTCTTCACGACCTTGCCCGGCGAGCCCATCACCAGCGAGTAGTCGGGGATCTCCTTGTTCTCGGCGATGAGCGAGTTCGCCCCGATCACGCAGTACTTGCCGATCTTGGCGTTGTTGAGGATGACGGCGTTGATGCCGATGAGGCTGTAGTCGCCCACCGTGCAGCCGTGGACCATGGCGAGGTGGCCCACCGTCACGCCCCGGCCGAGCTCGAGGCGGATGCCGGGGTCGGTGTGGAGGACGGCGCCGTCCTGGATGTTCGTGCCCTCGCCGACGACGATCCAGTCGTTGTCGCCGCGGAGCGTGGCGTTGAACCAGACGCTGCTGTCCTTCTTGAGGTGGACCGTCCCGATGACGTTCGCGCTGGGCGCCACGTAGACGTTCTCTTCGACGATGGCCTCTCGATCCCCGAGTCGGTAAATCATGCGCCCCTCTTAGCACGCGAGGGGCGCCCGGCGGAGCCTCACGGGATCGTCCGCACCTGGGGCTCCCGCCCCCACTGGCGCGTCTTCGCCGCTTCGACGAAGGCCTTCACGTCGACGGCCTCGACGATGCCCGGATCCTTCTTCACGCGCGCGGCGTCGAGGAGGGGCTTGGCGCCGCGGCTCGCCGCGATGGCCTTGAGGTGGACGTAGGCGTCCTGCACGAAGTCGATGGCGTCGGCCTCGCGCGCGAGCGCCTTGCCTCCCTCGTCGGAGAGCAAGACGGCCACCGCGTCGAAGAGCACCGAGGGCGTGCCCGCGAGCTGACCGTCGGCGGGGAGGCGCTTCCCGTCGGAGAGCGTGGGCCCGCCGAGCGTGAGCGCGACGATCTTCACCGCGGCCCCGGCCTGCTCGACGGCCTTGCGGATCGCCTTCACCTCGCCGGCGTCGGTGCCCTCGTGCACGAGGATGCCCACGGCGCGCCCCTTCAGCGTGGGTTTCATTCGCCCGATGAGCTGGAGCGCCGGCGAGGCCGGGAGGTCCTTGGGCTCCACGGCGGGCTTGGGCGCGTCGGGGAGCTCGTCCATCCCGAGGCCGTCGGCCACGCGCCGCGCGAGGTCGGCGTCGACGTTGCGGAGGTGGCCCACGATGGCCTCGCGCACGTGCGCGGTCTCCACCTTGGAGAGCTCGAAGACGAAGGCCGAGACGATGTGCGCGCGCTCGATCTCCGTCTGGCTGCGGTAGAAGAGGCGCGCCTGCGAGTAGTGGTCGGCGAAGCTCTCGGGGCGGAGCCGTCCCTTTGCCCCAGGAGGGGGCGTCGCGCGGAAGTGCGAGAAGCCCTGCTTGGCCTCGCGCGGCGCGCGATCGTCGAGCGAGCTAGGCTCGTAGTTCACGCGGCCCTGGGGGATCGCCATCTGCATGTGCCCGTCGCGCTGGAGGTTGTGCACGGGGCACTTCGGCGCGTTCACCGGGATCTGATGGAAGTTGGGGCCTCCGAGCCGGGAGAGCTGCGTGTCGAGATAGGAGAAGAGCCGGCCCTGGAGGAGCGGATCGTCGGTGAAGTCGATGCCCGGCACGAGGTTCGCGGGGCAGAAGGCCACCTGCTCGGTCTCGGCGAAGAAGTTGTCGGGCCAGCGATCGAGGACCATGCGGCCGACGATCGTGAGCGGCACCATCTCCTCCGGGATGAGCTTGGTCGGATCGAGGTGATCGAAGGGGAAGGACTCGGCTTCTTCTTCGGTGAAGAGCTGCACGCCCAGATCCCACTCGGGGAAGTCGCCGCGCTGGATCGCCTCGAAGAGGTCGCGCCGGTGGAAGTCGTTGTCGGCGTGCTGGAGCTTCAGCGCCTCGTTCCAGAGGGTGGACTGGAGGCCGAGCCGCGGCCGCCAGTGGAACTTCACGAAGGTGCTCTTCCCCTCGGCGTTCACGAGGCGGAAGCTGTGTACGCCGAAGCCTTCCATCATGCGGTACGAGCGCGGGATCGTCCGATCGCTCATCTGCCAGAGGACCATGTGCATCGCCTCGGGCGTGAGCGAGATGAAGTCCCAGAAGGTGTCGTGCGCGCTCGCGGCCTGCGGGAAGCCCCGATCGGGCTCCATCTTCACCGAGTGGACGACGTCGGGGAACTTGATGGCGTCCTGGATGAAGAAGACCGGGATGTTGTTGCCGAC